>JASKLG010000026.1 GCA_030153805.1 Bacillota bacterium
AATTCGAGCACCTTGGGCCCGTCTGCCGTAAGCATTAGGCCGGCGTACAGTACGCCCCGGTAAGGGCGGCCCTCCTCTGCGAGGGCAGCCACAGTGGGCTTTAAGATTTCGGCCTCCACGCGCCGGGCGAGCTCCGGAGTGAGCGCCGGCACTGGAGAGTAGGCGCCCATGCCGCCGGTGTTGGGCCCGCGGTCGCCGTCCAGCGCCCGCTTGTGGTCCTGGGAAGGTTCGAGCATGAGCACGTGTTCGCCGTCGGCAAAGGCCAGCACGGTCACCTCTTCGCCTTCCAGATACTCCTCGATGATGAGGCGCTCGCCGGCGGCGCCGAAGGCCCGTTCTTCCAGGATGGCGTGTACTGCGCCGAGGGCCTCCTCTTCCGTCAAGGCTACGGTGACGCCTTTCCCGGCGGCCAGCCCGTCGGCTTTAAGAACGAGCGGAGCTCCTTTTTCTTTTACATAGCGGCGTGCCTCTTCCGCGTCGGTAAAGACCCGGTAGCGGGCGGTAGGTATGCCGTACTTTTCCATTAGCTTCTTGCTGAAGGCTTTGCTCCCCTCGATGGCCGCCGCCTTTTGGGTAGGCCCGTAAGCCGCAAGCCCCCGGGCGCTAAAAGCATCCACTAGTCCTGCCGTAAGCGGCGCCTCCGGCCCGACCACGGTCAGGTCGATGTCGTGCGCCGCCGCCCAGTCGGCGAGTGCGGCGACTTCGGTAGCGCCGATAGGCACGTTCTCAGCCAGCTCTGCCGTCCCGGCATTCCCCGGAGCACAGTAAACCTTATCCACCCGCGGGCTCTCGGCCAGCTTCCAAACCAGCGCATGTTCCCGCCCGCCCGCACCAACCACGAGGACCTTCATGCCGTTCACCTCCGAAATTAGTGCCGGAAGTGGCGGATGCCGGTGAAAACCATGGCGATGCCGGCTTCATCCGCCGCGCGGATGGAATCCGCATCTCGGACGGAGCCGCCCGGCTGGATGATGGCCGTCACCCCGGCCCGCGCGGCCGCCTCCACCGAATCCGGCATGGGGAAGAACGCGTCGGAAGCCAGTACCGCACCGCGGGCCTTCTCTCCCGCCTGGCGCACCGCAATCTCCACCGCCCCTACACGGTTCATCTGCCCGGCACCCACGCCTACCGTGCCTCCGTCCCGCGCCAGGACGATGGCGTTGGACTTTACGTACTTCACCACTTTCCAGGCGAAGGCGAGGTCCGCCATTTCCTTCTCTGTCGGCGCGCGCCGCGTCACCACCTTAAGGTCGGCCGGGTCGTAGTCCCGAACATCCAGTTCCTGCACCAAGAGCCCGCCGCGCACCGTTCTAAGATCCCAACCCGGCTGCGCCCGGCCCCTCTTGGCCTCAAGCAGGATACGGTTTTTCTTCTCTTTGAGAATCGTCAGTGCCTCGTCGCTAAAGCCGGGGGCGATTACCACCTCCAGAAAGATCTCGTTTAAGGCCGCGGCCAAGTCCGCCGTAACTTCCCGGTTAAAGGCGACGATGCCGCCGAAGATGGAGACCGGATCGCCCGCGTAGGCCTTCCGCCACGCCTGAAGAAGGTCCGGACCTATCCCCACGCCGCACGGGTTCATGTGTTTGACGCCCACGGCGCACGGCGCGCTAAACTCCTGCACCAGCTCCCAGGCGGCGTTAGCGTCGGCGATGTTGTTGAAGGAAAGTTCCTTGCCGTGGAGCTGGCGGGCAAAAGGAATGCCCTCCTCTGCCCCGGGCCGGGCGTAAAGGGCCGCCCTCTGGTGCGGGTTCTCCCCGTAGCGCAGGTCGCGCACCTTGGTATAGGTAAGGGGCAGGCACGCCGGAAAGGCTTCGCTACGCCCGGCCAGATAAGCGGCAATAACGCTGTCGTACTGGGCCGTGTGGGCAAAGGCCTCGGCCGCCAGGCGGTAGGCCGTGTCGAAACTGACCCCGCCTTTTTCACGGAGTTCCTTAAGAATCTCTTCGTAGTGCAGGGGGTTAACTACCACCACTACGCCCCGGTGATTCTTGGCCGCCGCCCGGATGAGGGTCGGCCCGCCGATATCGATGTTTTCGACGGCTTCTTCCAGGGTAACGTCCGGGCGGGCGATGGTGGCCGCGAAGGGATAAAGGTTCACCGCCACGAGGTCGATCGGCCGGATGCCGAGCTCCTCAAGTTTCGCCAGGTGTTCGGGGACGTCGCGCCGGGCGAGGATGCCGGCGTGAATGGCCGGATGTAAGGTTTTCACGCGCCCGTCCAGGATCTCCGGAAACCCGGTAACTTCTTCTACCCGGCGGACCGGCACCCCGGCCTCCGCCAGTACCCGCGCCGTCCCACCCGAAGAGACAATTTCGACGCCCAGTTCGGCAAGCCCGCGGGCAAACTCCACAATCCCGCCCTTATCCGAAACCGAAAGCAGGGCACGCTTGACGGTGATCATCTGGGATACCTCCTAGGTTTTGCGATCGCTAATCCTCAAGGGTCATTTTTAGGGCTTGCTTCTTCCGCGTCCAAGTCAACGCTCAGGCAGAATAACCACGCGCCGACCTTCAACCTTTAGGCGCCCGGTAGCCAGAAGGCGGATGGCCTCGGGGTAGAGGCGGTGTTCTTCCTTGAGGATGCGCGCGGCGAGGGTCTCTTCTGTGTCGTCCGGCAGCACCGGCACCGCCGCCTGGAGAACAATGGGCCCCGTGTCCATCCCCTCATCCACCAGATGCACGGTGCAGCCCGACACGCGCACGCCGTACTCCAGGGCCTGGCGCTGGGCATGTAGCCCGGGGAAAGCAGGGAGGAGGGAAGGATGGATGTTCAGAATGCGCCAGGGAAAGGCGCGGATTACCACCGGGTCAAGAAGGCGCATAAATCCGGCCAGCGCCACAATGTCTGTTCCCCAGGACTGCAGGAGGTCCCGAACGGCCTCCCCGTACGCCCGGCGGTCCGGATAGGAGGCTGCTACCAGCACCGCCGTGCGCAGCCCGTGCGCCGATGCCCGTTCCAGGGCTTTGGCTTGGGGGTTATCGCTCAAGACTCCGACGATCTCTACCGGTAGTGTACCCGCCTCCCAGGCATCGATGATAGCCTGAAGATTAGTCCCGCGCCCGGAAACCAGCACAGCCAAATTCGCCGTCACGGGAAAAGCCTCCCTTCCACTTCCACCCCCGGCTCGCCCGCCACCACCGTACCGATGGGCCAGGCTTTTTCGCCTAGAGCAGCGAGAAGTTCGAGGGTGCGCTCCTTATCCTCCGGGGCTACGATGAGCACGTAGCCGATTCCCAGGTTAAAGGTGCGCAGCATCTCCGCTTCGGCGACGTTACCTTTAACCTTGATCAGAGAGAAGATGGGCGGCACCGGCCAGGCCCCGGCCTTGAGGCGCACCCGCGTTCCGGGCGGCAGCACGCGCGGGATGTTTTCCAGGAGTCCGCCCCCCGTGATGTGGGCCATACCTTTAACCCCCACCTTTTGCAGGAGGTCTAACACCGGACGGACGTAGATCCGCGTGGGCCGCAGCATCTCCTCGCCCAGGGTGCAGCCCAGCTCGGGCAGGCGCTCCCACAAACTTAACCCCGCCTCCTCCAGGAGCACCCGCCGGGCCAGGGAAAACCCGTTGCTGTGGAGGCCGCTGGAGGCCAGACCCAGCACTGCGTCTCCCGGCCTGATGCCGCTCCCATCTACCAGCCGGCTCCTTTCCACGGCCCCTACGGCAAAGCCAGCCAGATCGTACTCCCCGGGCGGATAAAACCCGGGCATCTCCGCCGTCTCCCCACCCAAAAGGGCGCAGCCTGCCGCGCGGCAGCCGGCCGCCACGCCCGCTACCACCTGCTCCACCTGCTCCGGGATAAGCTTTCCCACCGCCAGGTAGTCCAGGAAAAAGAGCGGTTCTGCCCCCTGTACCAAGATATCGTTTACACACATGGCCACGGCATCTATGCCTATCGTATCGTGCCTTCCCAGGGCAAAAGCCACCTTAAGCTTGGTTCCTACCCCGTCGCAGCCGGAGACCAGAACCGGCTCGCGAAAACGCTTAAGATCCAGCTGGAAAAGCCCGGCGAACCCGCCGATACCGCCGACGACGCCGGAGCGAACTGTAGAGGCCACGTGCGGCTTGATGCGCTCCACGGCTTCATTCCCGGCATCGATATCCACTCCGGCCCGCGCGTAGCTCCAACCTCCCTCAGGCACGGCTTCCCCTCCTTCCCTTACCTTGAAAACGAAATATGCTTAGCACCAAAACCGTCTAAGGCCGAGGGCATCCCCCGCAGGGCGCGTTACGTACCGAAGTTTCCCCTCGCAAACTTCTTAAGCGCCCCGGCCGGCCGGATAGTTGCCGGTAAAACAGGCCAGGCAGTACGGTTCTCCCGGCAGCCCCACCGCCTCCTTGAGCCCCTCCAAGCTGAGATATCCGAGGGAATCGGCATCGATCGCCTGCCGTATCTCTTCTACGTTGCAGCGTGCCGCGATGAGTTCGGTGTGGGTCGGAGTGTCGATCCCGTAATAACAGGGGTTGGTAATGGGCGGCGAGCTTATCCGCACGTGCACCTCGCGCGCCCCGGCGTTTCTTAAAAGGCGCACGATGCGCCGGCTGGTGGTCCCACGCACGATGGAATCGTCGACTAATACGACGCGCTTGCCGGCCAGCACTTCGCGCACAGGATTCAGCTTGAGGTGGACCCCGAATTCCCGCGTCTCCTGTGCCGGCTGGATAAAGGTACGGCCTACGTAGCGGTTTTTAATAAGGCCAACGGCATAGGGGATGCCGGAAGCTTCCGCGTACCCAAGGGCGGCCGAAATACCCGAGTCCGGCACCGGTACCACCAGATCAGCCGCAGCCGGATGTTCTGCGGCGAGCCTCAGCCCCGCCCGCCGCCTGGCCTCGTGAACGTTGACCCCTTCGATGCGGCTATCCGGCCGGGCGAAATAGATGAATTCAAAGATGCAAAACGCCTTATCCGCCGGGGCAAAGCGAAGGGACTTTACGCCTTCGGGCCCGATGCTCACCAGCTCCCCGGGCTCCAGGTCGCGGACAAACTCGGCCCCCACCGTATCCAGCGCGCAACTCTCCGAGGCGAGCACGTACCCTGAACCCAGGCGCCCCAGGCACAAAGGGCGCATGCCGTGCGGGTCGCGCACCCCGAGGAGCCCACCGGGGGTAAGAACTACCAGAGCATATGAACCGGTCACCCGGCCCAAAGCGCTGATTAGAGCGCCAGTTACGTCCCGCGCCTCTGCCTGCGCAGTAAGGCTGGCGATTACCTCGGTGTCGCTCGTGGTCTGAAAGAGATAGCCGCGCTCGCTCAGCTCTTCCCGGAGCTCCGCCGCGTTTACCAGATTGCCGTTATGGGCCAGGGCCAACGACCCGCGGCGGGAAGTTGCGGCCAGCGGCTGGGCGTTGTTGAGGCCCCCGCCGCCGGCCGTGGAGTAGCGCACATGGCCGATGGCCATGTTTCCTTTGAGCCGGGCCAGGCGCTCTTCGCTGAACACCTCGCCCACCAGTCCCAGCCCTTTTTCCAGGGCGATGGTGCGGCCGTCGGTGACGGCGATGCCGGCACTTTCCTGGCCGCGGTGCTGAAGGGCAAAAAGCCCCATGTAGGTTAGGCGGCCGACGTCTTCGCCCGGCGCGTAGATGCCGAAAATGCCGCATTCCTCGTGGAGTTTATCGTCTCTTACAGATGGCACGCCAGCCCCTCCTTCCAAACGCGCTGAAGCTCGCTCAGAGGAAGGGAAATGGCGTCGTCCACTTCCAGGCGCTCGCCTCCCGTCCGGCCGAGCACCGAATACGGCACGCCCAAGCGCTCCGCTATCGCCGCCAGACGCGGCAGGTTTTCTTCCGGCAGGGAAAGGAGAATCCGCGACTGGGTTTCGCTGAAATAGGCGCTGTCGCGCCGCAGGCCGCCTCGCGGCACCTGAACCCGGGCGCCCTGAGGCCCGTTGGGGCCGGTAAGGCAGCACTCGGCCAACGCCACCACCAGGCCACCATCGGAAAGGTCATGAGCTGATGAGAGGAGCCCCTCCCTAATGGCCGCACGGCAGGCCTCCTGTACCCGCGCTTCGCGCTCCAGGTGCAGGCGTGGCGGACGGCCCAATTCCAGGCCGTGGAGGGCGTAAAGGTACTCGCTCCCCCCCAGCTCATCTTCCGTGGAACCGAGGAGCACAATCAAGTCGCCCGGGCCGCGGAAGCCCTGCTGGGCGCGCTTCTCAATGTCCGGGAGAAGCCCCACCATTCCCACCACCGGCGTAGGGAAGATGGGACGCCCGTCAGTCTCGTTGTAAAGGCTGACGTTGCCGCTCACCACCGGGATGCCCAGCGACCGGCAGGCTTCGGCCATCCCCTCGATCGCCTGCTTGAGTTGCCAGTACACCTCCGGTTTCTCAGGGTTACCAAAGTTAAGACAATCGGTCAACCCTAAAGGCTCGGCACCGCAGGCAGCCAGATTGCGGGCGGCCTCGGCCACGGCAATCATGCCACCGGTGTACGGGTCCAGGTAGGTGTAGCGGCCGTTGCCGTCACAGGTGAGAGCGAGCCCTTTGGACGTGCCTTTGACCCTGAGCACCGCCGCGTCAGAGCCCGGCAGGATCACCGTGTTGGTCTGCACCATGTGGTCGTACTGGCGCCAGATCCACTCGTGGCTGGCGATGTTCGGGGAAGAGAGAAGCTTGAGAAGGGCCTCGTTGTAATCGGCAGGCTCAGGCAGAGCGTGCCAGTCGAAAGACTGGGCCGGGCCGAGATAATCCGGCACGCGGCCCTCGCGCACGTAGGTGGGCACTTCTTCCGTAAGGTAGCGCACCGGCACCTCCGCAGCCAGTACCTCTCCGTCCCAAACCCGCATTACTCCATCTTGAGTCACGCGGCCGATGGTAGTGGCATCGAGCCCCCAGCGCCTGAAAATCCGCTTGACCTCATCTTCCCGGCCTTTCTCTACCACCAAGAGCATGCGTTCCTGCGACTCGGAGAGCATGACCTCGTAAGGGGTCATGCCCGGTTCTCGACGAGGGACGCGGGAAATGTCGAGCTCCATACCCGTCCCGGCGCGGCCGGCCATCTCTACCGCCGAAGAGGTAATGCCCGCCGCCCCCAGATCCTGAATTCCTACCACATAGCCCGTTTTCAAAGCCTCCAGGCAGGCCTCTATGAGCAGCTTTTCCCGGAAAGGATCCCCGACCTGTACCGCCGGCCGGCGTTCCTCGGAATCCTCGCCCAGTTCTTCTGAGGCAAAGGTGGCCCCGTGGATACCGTCGCGCCCGGTCTTAGCGCCCACGAGGAGCACGGGGTTGCCGACCCCGGCCGCCGCCCCCTTCGCCGGAGCTCCTTCCAAAAGCCCCACGCACATGACATTCACCAGCGGGTTTCCTTGGTAGGAGGGGCTGAAAAATGCCTCGCCGCCCACGGTCGGCACGCCGATGGCGTTCCCGTAACCGGCAATGCCGGCCACCACCCCGGAAAAGAGGTAGGCCGTGCGCCGCTCCTTGAGGTCGCCGAAGCGCAGCGAGTCCAGGCAGGCGATGGGACGCGCACCCATGGCAAAGATGTCGCGCACGATGCCGCCTACGCCGGTGGCCGCTCCCTGGTAGGGCTCGATGGCCGAAGGGTGATTGTGGCTCTCCATCTTAAAGACCACGGCCTGGCCGTCGCCGATATCGATCACGCCGGCGTTCTCGCCCGGGCCCTGGAGCACGCGCGGGCCTTGCGTGGGAAAGAGCTTAAGGAGAGGCCGCGAGTTTTTGTAGCCGCAGTGTTCGGACCACATGACGGCGAACATACCGAGTTCCGTTTCGTTGGGCTCCCGCCCCAGAAGTTCGAGGATGCGCGCGTACTCCTCATCGGTAAGGCCCATGCTGCGCCACCTATTCTTCACTTTCCCCGCCTCCTCTCCAGGTACCTGAGTATGGAAATGAAGATCCCGCGGCCGTCCTCAGAACCCAGGATGGCCTCGGAGGCACGCTCGGGATGCGGCATCATCCCTAAGACATTGCCTTCTTTGTTGATGAGAGCGGCAATATTATGAAGAGAACCGTTGGGGTTGGCGGCCTCGCTTATGCGGCCATCGGGTTCAGAGTAGCGCAGCACCACCTGCCCGCCTGCCTCCAGGGCGGCTAGGGTTTCCGGATCCGCGTAGTAGTTGCCTTCGCCGTGGGCAATAGGCAGGCGCAGCACCTGGCCGGGGCGGTAAGCACTGGTAAAGGGTGTGTCCGTGTTTTCCACCCGCACGTTGACAAACTCACAGCGGAAGGAAAGGCCGATATTGCGGCGCATGGCCCCGGGGAGCAGGCCAGCCTCGAGGAGAATCTGGAAGCCGTTGCAGATCCCTAGAACCAGCCCGCCCGCCCGGGCAAAGTCGGCCACCGCCGCCATGATAGGTGAAAAGCGGGCAATGGCCCCCGTACGCAGGTAATCGCCGTAGGAGAAGCCGCCGGGCAGGATAATGGCGTCGTAACCGGCAACGCTCCTGTCCTGGTGCCAGAGGTAGTCGCACTCGGCGCCGAGGACGTTCTTCACTGCGTGGTAGCAGTCGGCATCACAATTGGAGCCGGGAAAAACGACCACGCCGAACTTCATGCCCGCGCCTCCTCTACTTCCAGCCGGTAGTCCTCGATCACCGGATTGGCCAAGAGCCGCCGGGCCATCTCCTCCGCTTCCTGCCGCGCCGCCTCGGCCGTAGGCGCATCCAGCTCGAGCTCCATGTATTTGCCGGTGCGCACGTCGCGGACGTTTTTGTAGTCAAGCGCCTCGAGCGCTCCCCGAATGGTCACCCCCTGGGGGTCAAGAATCCCCTTCTTCAAGGTGACATAGACCTTGACCAGGTACACTTCATGCCCTCCCTCGTGTCGTCGTGGATCGTTAGTCATCGGAACACGCTAGAATGTACCCGCCAACTAGCCTGCGTAGCCGGCACAGTCGTTCGGCAGCAATTGAGGCCGAGGGCCATCCCCCGCACGGCGCATTACGTACCGTCATTGAAAAGAACGCAGGCGAGCGAGGGGAAGCGCGGGCGGTGTTTGAGGCCCGGAGGGCCGAGTTCTGCCCGCGCCCCGAGCGAGCCGAGTTCGTTCGTCGGGAGGTCGTCTGCGCCGCAGGGGGATGCCCGAGTGCCGAACAAACATGAGTCAAGACAGCCGGCGCCAAATTTCCTGGTAAGCTTCTTCCACGCTGCCCAGGTCGCGGCGAAAACGGTCCTTGTCCAGCTTCTCCTTCGTCTCGGCATCCCAGAAACGGCAGGTGTCTGGGGAGATCTCGTCGGCGAGAATGATCTCACCCTCGGCGGTGCGCCCGAACTCCAGCTTAAAGTCCACCAGCTCCAGCTTGCGCTCGGCCAAGTAGGCGCTCAGGATGGCGTTTATTTTAAAAGCATAATCGGCCAGGATTCTAAGTTCCTCCTCGCTTGCCAGGTTGAGCGCGTAGATGTGGTATTCGTTGATCATCGGGTCGCCCAGTTCGTCGCTCTTCAAGTAAAACTCGAGGACAGGCCGTCTCATGGGCGTGCCTTCGGCCAGTCCCAAACGCTTGGCCAGGCTGCCGGCGGCGATGTTGCGCACCACAACCTCAATGGGAAGGATGGTAACTTTTTTCACCAGCATCTCACGGGGAGAAAGAAGTTTTTCGAAGTGCGTGGGGATGCCGTGCTCCTCGAGCAAGGCGAAGAAGTGAGCAGAGATACGGTTATTTAACTCGCCCTTGCCGGAGATGGTGCCCTTTTTCAGGCCGTTGAAGGCGGTGGCATCATCCTTGAAGTACACGATGTAGCGCTCGGGGTCATCGGTCCGGTAGACGATCTTGGCTTTGCCTTCATAAAGCTGCTCGCGTTTTTCCATGTTAATCCTCCTTCTTCAATCTGGGCCTCGAACAACGCTATCTGACACAGTAGGCAACACCTGAGGCCGAGGGGCATCCCCCGCACGGTGCCTTAGGTACCGTGAAGGCCTTACAATCCAAAGCGGGCGAAAATCTCGTCCACGTGACGCAGGTGGTAGCGGTGGTCGAAGAGGCCTTCGATCTCTTCGGCGGTAAGGTAGCCGCGGATGCGGGCATCGCCCAGCACCCGCTCCTTAAAACTGCCTCCCTCCTGCCAGGTGGCCATGGCCTGTTCCTGCACCCAAGCGTAAGCATCGCTGCGGGAGACGCCCTTATCCACCAGGGCCAGCAAAACCCTCTGCGAGTAAATCAGCCCGCCG
The DNA here is from genome assembly GCA_030153805.1 of Bacillota bacterium. GTDB lineage: Bacteria > Bacillota > DTU030 > DUMP01 > DUMP01 > DUMP01. The sequence goes on from JASKLG010000026.1 coordinate 10,126, forward strand.
GTTCGCTCTAGGTTGGCGCGCATGTGCTCGGGGTAGACGATGAGATTCTCCATGATGGCCGTAAACTGGCGCAGCATAAAATCCAGCACCAGGCAGGAATCGGGGATAATCACCCGCTCCACGGAAGAGTGGCTGATATCCCGCTCGTGCCAGAGGCTCACATTCTCCATGGCCGCCTGGGCATTCGCCCGGAGCAGCCGGGCTAACCCGGCGATGCGCTCGCAGTTTACCGGGTTGCGCTTGTGCGGCATGGCCGAAGATCCTTTCTGCCCCTTGTGGAAAGACTCTTCCACTTCTAAGATTTCCGTGCGCTGCAGGCTCCGGATCTCGGTGGCAAACTTCTCCAGCGAACTCCCCACCAGGGCAAGGGCCGTCAGGTACTCGGCATGCCGGTCGCGCTGCAGGATCTGCGTGGATACTTTAGCCGGCCTAAGCCCCAGGCGCTCGCAAACGTAGCTCTCCACGCGCGGGTCCACATTGGCGTAGGTGCCCACTGCACCGGAGATTTTCCCCACGCTGATGGTAGCCAGGGCGTGGGCAAGCCGGTCCCGCGCCCGCTCCATCTCCGAGGCCCAGAGGAGGAGCTTTAGCCCCCAGGTAGTAGGCTCGGCGTGTACCCCGTGCGTGCGCCCGATCATCACCGTATACTTGTGCTGGAGTGCCTTCTCTTTGAGCACCGCAAGAAGCCGTTCCACATCCTTAATGAGGAGTTCTCCCGCCTCTTTCATTTGCAGGGCGAGTCCGGTATCGAGAACATCGGAGGAAGTTAGGCCGCGGTGCACGTACTTCCCGGCCTCGCCCACCCGCTCGGCTACGCATTCGACAAAGGCAGCCACATCGTGCCTGGTTACCTGCTCTATCTCTCTAACCCGCGCCACATCAAAGCCGGCGCGCTCGCGGATGGCCGCCGCCGCCTCTTTCGGGATCTCTCCCAGCTCGGCCATCGCCTCACAGGCAAGGATTTCCACTTCCAGCCACTTTTGCATTTTATTCTCTTCCGTCCAAATGCGCGCCATCTCCGGATAGGTGTACCGCTCGATCATGCTTTTCCCTCCTAAAACTCGAGCCCCTGTTCCTTAAGCCTCTCTTCTTTCATTTGCACCTCTCGCGCCAGCTCCTCCCGGTACTGGGCCAAACGTGCGGCCAAACCGGAATCTGTTGTAGCCAGGATGGCGACAGCGAGAAGCGCCGCATTCTTCGCCGCACCGATACCTACCGTTGCCACCGGTACTCCGCTCGGCATCTGGGCCGTAGACAAGAGCGCATCCAGCCCCCCGAGCGTCCCGGCCGGCACCGGTACGCCGATTACCGGGAGGGTAGTCTGCGCCGCCAGCACCCCGGGCAGGTGGGCAGCTAGGCCGGCTATAGCAATAATCACCTTAAGCCCCCGTCCCGACGCCTCGCGGGCGTAACGGGACGCCTTATCCGGCGAACGGTGTGCCGAGGCCAGCACCAGTTCGTAAGGCACTCCGAAACTGGCCAGCACCTTGGCCGCCTCGCGGCCCAAAGATAGATCCGAGTCGCTTCCTAAAACAATACCCACTTTCGCTTCAGCCATAAACTCATCTCCCCTCGTTTTCTCAAAGTTATGTTGCCCGTTTTCCCTCAAGCCGGCCGGTACCATATACCGCATTCTGCCGTCTAGCAGCTAAAGGCAAAAAGCCCAGACGGGTGGTTTCTAAACTGCTGAGTGAAACCTCCCCGCCTGGGCTTTTCTCCCTCCGGTGTAGCGCCCGTGCGCCTGTGCCACTTGGTCCAGACCGCCTGCGCGCGGAACCCTAGGCACACTTTCCCTCAGAGCAATCTTGGTTTGTCGGCGCTAATCTTCCCGCCGCCATCCCCTTTACTGCCTGAGGTGTCCGTCTTTGCCGTTTTCCCAGAAACGGTTTTTCCAAGGGTATCCTACCAAAACGTGAGCTTATTTGTCAATAGGAAATCCGAACAATTTATTCTACCAGTTTGTTAATGTTCGTAAGCCCCCAGCGTCCGGGTCCTTCGTCTCCGAAAAAGAACGTAAGCCCAAGGGCCCCCTTGAACCGGTTGCTAGACCGGCGCCTGAAAGACATGAAAACGCCAAAACAGGCCCCGGCAACATCGGAGCCCGTTCGGCCGCTTTAATCTATTCCCACTCAATGGTGGCCGGCGGTTTGGAAGTAATATCATAGACTACACGGTTCACATGTGGCACCTCGCCGACGATGCGGGCCGCTATTTTCTCCAGTACATCATAAGGCAAACGAACCCAGTCCGCCGTCATACCGTCGGTACTCTCCACCGCGCGCACGGCCACGGTGAAGGCGTAGGTACGCTCATCTCCCATTACGCCAACACTGCGGACGTCGGGCAGCACGGCAAAGGCCTGCCAGACCTTACGGTATAGCCCGGCCGCGCGCACCTCTTCGACGACGATGGCGTCGGCCTGCCGCAGAATGGCCAGCTTTTCGGCGGTTACTTCCCCCAAAATGCGGATGGCCAGCCCGGGACCCGGGAAGGGATGGCGCCACACGATCTCTTCCGGCAGGCCGAGCTCCTCGCCCAAGCGCCGTACCTCGTCTTTAAAGAGCAGGCGCAGAGGCTCGATCAGCTTCAGATTCATCTTCTCGGGCAGCCCGCCCACATTGTGGTGCGATTTGATGGTGGCTGCCGTGGCCGTACCGCTCTCGATCACGTCGGGATACACCGTACCCTGGACCAGAAAGTCGACCCGGCCGAGACGGTGCGCCTCTTCTTCAAAAACACGGATAAATTCCTCGCCGATGATCTTCCGTTTCTTTTCCGGATCAACAACCCCAGCCAGGCGCTTCAGGAAACGCTCGCGGGCGTCCACATGGATCAGCTTGAAGCCGAGTTTGCGGAAAGTGCTTACCACCTGTTCCGCCTCACCCTGGCGTAGAAGCCCGTGGTCCACGAATATGCTGGTGAGCTGGTCGCCAACCGCCCGGTGAACGAGGGTAGCCGCCACCGAGGAGTCCACGCCGCCGCTCAACGCACAGATAACTCGACCGTCTCCCACCTGCTCTTTTATCGACGCGATGGCTTCTTCGGCGAAAGACCCGAGATCCCACCTGCCCGTGCAGCCGCAGACGTCGTAAAGGAAACGCCGGATGAGGTGTTCTCCCTTAGGAGTATGAACTACCTCGGGGTGGAACTGTACCCCGTAGAGGTTGCGCGTAAAATCCGCCATGGCCGCCACCGGCGTAGTCTCAGTATGGGCAAGCACGGTAAAGCCGGCCGGAGGCTCGTCCACCTCCACCCCGTGGCTCATCCAGCACTGTTCCTGCCGTTCCCAGTCTTGGAGAATCCCCCGCGGTTCGTCCACGGTAACGATGGTCCGGCCGTATTCGCGCCGCTCGGCAGGCCCTACCTTTCCGCCCAAAAGATAGGCCATCAGTTGGTGGCCGTAACAAATCCCTAGCACGGGAACACCCAGCTCGAAAACCCCCGGGTCGCATTTGGGCGCTCCGGGGACAAAAACCGTTGCCGGCCCACCGGAGAAGATGATCCCGCGTGGGCGGCGCGCTTTGATTTCGGCCAGTGAGGTGTTAAAAGGCAGGATCTCGGCGTACACCTTTTGTTCCCGGACCCGCCGGGCAATGAGCTGCGCGTACTGGCCGCCGAAGTCCAAAATGACAATCCGTTCCTGGTCCTTCAAAGACATGCCTGATCTTCCCTTCACGGTATCGCTGCTTTACGTTCCCGATGATAACGGACGGGTCTTAAGCTGTCAAGAAAGCGGTGAAAATTATTCAGTAAGCTTTGTTGACTTTTTATGTAGGATTTGCTACAATGAGCTCACTTAATTTCCTTGGGCTTAGTTTTACTAAGCCTCCCCCTTTTCTTGGCGGAGCAGGCTTGAACTGCTCCTCTTTTTTCTAAGACTCCGACTTCCATGCCACGCGCCACCGGCAGCGATAGAAAACCTTCGGCATTCGGGCATCCCCCTGCGGCACCGACGACCTGAGGAAGAACGAACTCGGCTCGCTTCGGGGTTCTGGCTGAACTCGGCCCTCCGGGCCTCAAACACCGCCCGCGCTTTCCCTCGCTCGCCTGCGGTCTTTTGAATGGCGGTACGTAAGGCGCCGCGTGGGGGATGCCTCTCGGCCTCAGCCGCTCTCAAACGGCCGTTCGGATGCCCACACCGCGCGGTAGCGGCAGCAGTGGAAAAGCTTCGGCACCCGGGCATCGCGGCGCGCCGGACGTAGCTAGTGGTTCTCCTCCGGCTGAGGCGAAACCTGCGCCGGGGCAAGAGGTGCTTCAAGTCCCGCTACCGGACCGACCAAGTGAACCTCCGGCTGCGGCTGGTAGGTGTCGCGCGAGAGGATCTCATCTCGCACCAGCCGGTCGCCGCGCCAGATGCGCCGCCGGACGACCACCTTGTAGCCCGGCTTTCCTTCCTGCTTCAGTTTGTCCTCGCCCGGCTTTAAGGTGGGGTCCTCCTGAAAAAGCACGGGAAACGGTATCTCCTCTTGTACGGTGGTGGTAATCTCCACCTTTTCTTCGCGCAGTGTACCGAAGATGGCAATAGTCAGCGCGTTTCCGTGGACCCGGCTCCCGAGCATCACCGGTTCGGGCCGGGTATTCTTAAACTTGAAGTCGATGCTACCGTAAACCACGGTGGCATCTCTTCCCAACCCCACATAGGCGCTGGGGAGGGAATGGTTGCTGCGTTCTACCGGGTCCATGCCGGCCAAAAGGACGGCGTTATAAAGTGTGCTCGAAACCTGGCAAATACCTCCGCCGATCCCCGGTACCAACTCATTCTTGATAATCACCGGCGCCTCCCGGTAACCCTGCCGGGCATCACGCGGCCCCACCACCTCGTTGAAAGAAAACACCTCGCCGGGCGCAACTACGTAGCCGTTAATCGCTTCTGCACCCAGCTTCAGGTTGTACGTTCTATCCTGGTCAGCCGCGTTGAAACGGGTAGTGTAGAGGGCCACCACATCGCGGATGCCGGACCGCCACAGGTCCTCCAAGGTGCGCTTGGGCGGGACCTCCTTCACTACCAGGGCTACGCGGCCGCCGCCCTGCTTTACGGCGGCCACGATCCGCTCCTCAGACTCGGGCACGGCCAGAGCACGCCCGGATTCGCCGGGCACCGGCTCGGCCTCGTTCTTCTCATTTAGGATCAGGTAGGCGTCGCGGGGCGGAAGATTTATCTCTTGCGCCAGCTCCCCCAGGTAACCTTGCAGTTTCTGTCTGTCCAGGCTTAGCTCCAAAGGAAGCGAACAGCCTGTTTTTTTGATCTCATAGCGCTCGCGCAGCATTTGCCAAAGGTTCCCGCTATGCCCGAGGGCTAAAGCGTTCTTCAGCGTAAGCTCGACGTCCGCACCAATTCCAATGTCTTTCGCCTTTACGGTGTAGGTGCGCTCTCCGGCCTGAAGAAAGAGCACGGTGTTGCCAACGGCCTCCGCCCGCGGTACGAGGAGCCGTTCGGCTTCCTGGGCTGTAAGCCCAGAAAGGTCGATGCCGTCTACCTGCACCCCAGGCACAATTCGACCTGAAGCAAGCCAGCTATTTATCGCCAGTGCCGTACCAAAACTCAGGAACGAAAGGACTAGCAGCGCCGTAGCTGCCAAAAAGTAATATCGGGAACTGATGTTCATAGGCTCCGGCACACCGCCCACCCTTCCCAGTGAATCTTCCCGGTTCGCGTACCCGCCGACTCGTTAAATATCTATGCCCCAACCGGGTAGGTCCTTCCCTCTTCGGCCAGGGCCACGGCCGCAAACTCGCGCCCGGCCTCGCGAAGAAGAACAGCTAGATCTTGGGGCGGAGAAAGGTGCGTAAGAAGCAGGCGGCCCACCCCTGCGCAGCGCGCCACCGCAGCCGCCTGGGCAGCCGTCAGGTGGTTACGCGCCCCTTGGGCAAGCTGCACTTCGCTGTAGGTAGCCTCGCAAAGAAAAAGATCTGCCCCGCGTACTTTCTCTTCCAACTCCGGGAAGAACTCGGTATCGCCGGAGTAAGCCAGGGTCGCCCCATCACCCGTCAAAAGCCAACCATAACTCGGCACGCTGTGCCGGCCCGCAAAGGGCACCGCCTTAATCCCGCCTATCTCCACGGCCTGCCCTTCTTCTACCTTGTGTACGTTCACCAAGCCGCGATAATCGAGACGGGCAAATTCTTCCGCCGGCTCTGCTGGTGCCCAAACCGGAAGAGGATCGCGCTGCCGTCCCTGAAAATGGGCCACTTCCAAAGCGTAACGCAGAACGAAATAGTCGCTGGTATGATCGCTGTGGAGGTGGGAAAGGATAACCCCCGTAAGGTTCTCCGGCGAAAAGAGAGCAACCAGCCGGCCTAGCACCCCTGCACCGCAATCGACCAGCAACCGGGTCTCCCCCGAGGTAATCAAGTAGCCGGAACAGGCGCCTCCGGCTGCCGGATACGGCCCGTGCCGGCCCAGAACAGTAAGTTCCACCCATCTCGCCCCCTTACTTGTTTTCATGTTAGTAGCTGTATAAATCGAGAAACCAACGCCGCAGGCAGGACCACCCGAACGGGATAATGCGCCGTAACTGGAACAGCCGGGGGCAACAGCTTAACGGCAGCCAGCTTTAGGAAAGGAGGTGGAAGTATGTTCCACCATGTCAGCATAGTCGGCATTATCGTCCCCCGCCGGGCAGAGCTCGGGCCGCGGGTCCAGGAAGTTCTCACCCGCCACGGCGACGCCATTTTGAGCCGTACCGGGCTCCCGGACGGCAACAAAGAAAACGGCATCATCACCCTTACCCTCGATGCCGACCGGAAGCGCGCCGAAGCGATTGTAGCGGATCTCAGCGCCATTCCCGGAGTGACTGCCGCCAGCCTGTCCCTGCGCTAAGGAAAAACTGGCCCCTAAAGACTACCCTTTCGCGGGCCTAGCATTCTATGCGCTCAACTTTTGCCCCCAACGCCTTAAGTTTTGCGGTCAGGTGCTCATAACCGCGGTCGATGTGCTCCAAACCGCTTACTTCGCTCTTTCCTTCAGCGGCGAGGGCGGCTATTACCAGAGCCATGCCTCCCCTTAGGTCTGTCGCTTCCACCGGTGCCCCGGTAAGCTTTACCGGTCCGGTGATAATGGCCGTGTCGCGCTCCACTTTTATGTCGGCCCCCATGCGCCTGAGTTCATCCACATACTTAAACCGGCCGTCGAAGATGGTCTCGCGCAAGGTGCTCACCCCATCCGCCTGTGTCAGGAGCACAGCCAGCGGCGCCTGGAGATCGGTGGGAAACCCGGGATAAGGCTGAGTAACTACGTTAAGAGGAGCCAAGGGCTCCTTTTTCTTTACAGTGATGGCCGTAGTGCTTTCCTTGACCTCAACCCCAATGGCTTCCAAACTCGAAAGGAGCGCCTTTAAATGTTCGGCTATGGCATTTTCCACCGTCACTTCCCCGCCGGCCACGGCGCCAAGGATCAAGTAGGACCCGGCTTCGATCCGGTCCGGAATTATTTCGTGTTCAGCGCCGTGAAGTTTCTTTACTCCTTCGATGCGAATTACATCCATACCGGCGCCTTTAATTCGGGCTCCCATGCTGTTTAAAAAATTAGCCACGTCCACCACTTCGGGTTCGCGGGCAGCGTTTTCGAGAATGGTGGTACCCTCGGCCAGCACCGCCGCCAGCATGGTATTGATGGTTGCCCCTACGCTGGCCCGGCCGACATAGTACTTGGCCCCCGTCAGGCGCGGCGCCTCGGCCTTCATGAAACCGTGTTCGAGGGAAACCTTAGCGCCAAGGGCCTCAAAACCCTTAATGTGGTAATCTACCGGGCGCGAGCCAATGGAGCAGCCGCCAGGAAGGGCTACCACCGCCTGCCCCAAGCGCCCGAGAAGCAGTCCGGCAACATAAAAAGAAGCCCGCATGCGGCGCACTAGCTCGTACGGTGCCTGCGGCTCTTGCAAGCCTGCCCCACTTACCCGCACGCGCCCGGGAGCATCGCTTATCACCCTGGCCCCCAAGGCCCGCAGAATGGAACACATTACCTCTACGTCCGTATCGTGGGGCACGTTTTCAAGAATTGATTCCTCCTCGGACAAAGCCGCCGCCACCAGAAGCGGCAGGGCGCTGTTTTTTGCTCCGCTGGCCACAATGGAACCGTTCAACGCGCGCCCGCCTTCAATCACCAGCTTTTCCATCTGCCTGTCCCCCCTTCGCCGCCGCCAGGTAGCCGCGGACAATTTCCTCTAATAATTCTTCCCGCCCAAGGCTGCGGATCAGGCGGCGCGCGTCGCCGTAACTGGTAACGTAAGCAGGGTCACCGGAAAGCAGGTAACCCACCAGCTGATCCACCGGATCGTAACCCCGCTCCTCGAGAGCTGCGCTCACGGCCAGAAGCACAGAGCGCGCCGGGCTGTCCGGGGTGCGAAACGAAAAGAGCATGGTATCTTGCCGTTCGTCCCTTATAGCCACTTGTCAAGCCTCCCGTTCCACCAAGCGCCGGAGCAGCCCTTTGGCCTCCACCGTACCCACCACGTGCAGGAGATCTCCGGCCTGGAAAACCATATCCGATGAAGGAGAGTAGTATTCCTTGCCGTCCCGCTCAATGGCCACCACCGTGGCTCCTGTTTCCGAACGGATCCGGCTTGAAGAAAGAGACTGCCCCACCAGCCACGAGTTCTCCGGTATCTCTATCTTTTCCAGGTACTGGAGGTTGTTCAGCATACCCCAAAGGTAGTTTACCATCTGCCTGGCCGTGTTCTCAATCTCTTCGTCCAGCCGCCGTTTCTCGGCGAAGAGTTGATTTAGCTTCTCCTGGAGTTCCGCCAGGGCCTGCTGCCCACGGAACTGGTGAAAGTACGACTCCGCAGCCTTCTTAGACTTAATAATAACGCCCATGCCTGCAGCGGTCTCCACCACACCCGCATCCTCCAGGAGCGAAACCGCCCGCCGGATGGTCTCCGGCGATACTTTATACCGGCCGGCCAGCGTGGAGCGGCCGAAGATTTTGTCCCCCACCTTGTACTCGTCCCGCAAAATACGGGAAGCAATATCCAGAGCAATCTGCTCGTAACGGGAAAGCACACTCAAACTCTTGTGCGGAGCCAACTTTAAACCCCCTTTGCCTCATCGTCTTCTTTATCCAAAATCTCAAAAACCAGCTGCCTTAAAAACCATTCCACATCGCTCACTACGCCCACGGCCTGAAAACTCCCCCGGTCGACCAGCTTGGTGACCACGGCCGGATTGATGTCCACGCACACTAACCGCACCCGGGCAGGCAGGAGGTTCCCGACGGCGATGGAATGCAGCATGGTTCCCAGCATCAGCGCCAGTTCCGTGCCCGGCAGCAGAGCTCGCATGGCCTCTTGGGCCGCCACCGTATCGGTAATCACGTCCGGAAGGGGCCCGTCATCCCGAATTGAACCCGCCAGCACATAATCTACTCCTGCCTGCACGGCGGTATACATTACGCCCTTGGTAATTAGGCCTTTTTCCACCGCGCAGCGGATACCCCCCGCCGCCCGAACGGCGTTGATGGCCCTGAGGTGGTGGGAGTGACCTTCCGGCACCTGCTCACCGCTCGCCAGCGACACCCCCAGCGAAGTCCCGAACAGGGCGTTTTCGATGTCGTGGGTGGCCACCGCGTTGCCGGCGAACAGCGTCTGGACGTATCCGGCGCGGATGAGCCGCTCCAAATACTTGCCCGCACCCGTGTGAATTACTGCCGGCCCCAGCACCACAAGAATCTTGCCGCCCCGCCGGCGTACGGCCCGCATTTCCCGGGCAATACCCTTGATCACCAACCCTTTAGGCCGTTCGCTGGATACGGCGCTTCCCATGAAACTGAAGACTTCCCGCTGGCGGGGCCGCTCGAGGGGAGTCACCTGCACGCCCTGGGTCCCCACAACGATAAGGTCTCCTCGCTTCACGCGGTGAATAGGAACGCACACCGCGCGCCGGGCCGCCGGGTCGACGCGGATGCCGCAGTCCATCTCAATACCTTCAACCTGTACCCACCCGCCGGGCAGCCTTACGCGCGTCTCCAGGTTGGTGGTGACATAGAAATCCTCAGGGAAGACGCCGTCCTGGGGAGCCGGCCTGAGCACAGCATCCTGCTCGCCGACCAGCACCGCTCCCAGCGGCTGGATCGCCTCCCATACCTTGTCCAGAACCGCCTCGCTCGGCGCCTTAAGCTCTAAGCGGGCATAGCTCGGATCTTTGTTGGTCTTGCCGATGGAAATGTCTTCGATAGTAAAGTCGCCGCCCTGCTCGATTACGGCATCGAGCACCCGCGGCAGAATATGCGAATCGAGAATATGTCCTCTAAGCTCTACTTTTCTCCGGTACACTACAGCCTTCTCCTCTCTCTACCTGCCCTCATGCTAGCACATTGTCCCCCTGGCGTCAATGAGTAGCCCTTGACCTTCCAGAGAGGAGCAGGGGACCGGTGCCCGCGCACCGGTCCCCCGTAACCGCTCTCCGCCCTCTATCTCGGTCAGAGTAACCCTTTCTCCTTCAGGAAGTCGCGTGCGACCTTGGCCGGCTCTTCCTCGTCCACATCTACTCTCGCGTTGAGCTTGGTCATTGTCTCTGTATCCATTAGCCCGCCGAGGGGCTCAAGCGCCTCTTTCACCTCTGGGTATTTCTCCAGCATGTCGCTGCGCGCTATGAGTATGCCGTAGTACGGCGGGTTGAACCCCTTGTCGTCCTCCAGGATGACCAGGTCATGCGAGATGTTCCGCCCGTCGGTGGAATAGGTGCAAATGACATCCACCTCTCCGCTCTTGATCGCCCGGTACATCAAACCGAAGTCCATGGGGACGGCCTTTTTAAACTTAAAACCATACACCTGCTGAAATTCCTTGTAGCCCTGTCCGGGGTAGTCCTGCCAAGTGGTGTCGGTCGCCAGCACCATGTCCTTAGCGTAGGGCTTAAGGTCGCTCACCTTCTTTAGGTTCAGCTTCTCGGCCGTTGCCCTGGGTACGGCAATTGCGTAGACGTTGTTATAGCCGTACGCCGGGAAGGTATAAATGTTATACCTCTTCAGCATTTCATCGTGCACGTACTGCCATACTTTCTCGGGATCCCGCCATTCCGGTGTAAGCTTTTGCTCCAGAAGGCCCAAGAAAAGAGTGCCGGTAAAGGAAATGCCCATGTCCAGGTCGCCGTTAACCATAGCTTCATGGATGGCCATGGCGCTTCCCAGGTTTCTTACGTGCTCTACCTTATGGTTGGTTTTGGCCTCGATAAGGGCCTTAGCAATCTCTCCCTGGATCTCCACTTCAGCGTAGCCCTGCGAGCCGATGCGCAGCGTCGAGCCGTCGCCCGGCTTCTCCGCCGCCTGTTCGCCTAACGCCTCCTTCGCCCCCTGGCCTCCGAAACAACCGGATACTACCAGAGCGAGTACCGTAACCAGCACCAGAATCACCAAGAGTCTTTTCTTCAAAGGATCCCCCTCCTTACGTTTTCTTCTTATTATTTGGAGATCTATCAGGTAATGCCGCCGTGCAGCCCCTTACCCGGGAACCATCGCCCGCCCGGCGCTTACCCGCCCGCACCGAAGGCAATGCCCCAGGCGGCAACCGTTTCCGGCCTTCCGCCAGTACCGCCGGTGGTACCACCTACCCTGAAAGTACGGAGGCCGAGGGCCATCCCCCGCACGGCGCGTTACGTACCGCCATTAGAAGAACGCAGGCGAGCGAGGGAAAGCGCGGGCGGTGTTTGAGGCCCGAAGGGC
>JASKLG010000084.1 GCA_030153805.1 Bacillota bacterium
GGGGCGCCGGCGGCCACCAACTCCTCAAGGACTTTGCGGCAGCGCTGGTCGTGGATGTTGGTGGTAAGCTTGCCGTCGGAAAAGGTGCCGGCACCGCCCTCGCCGAACTGGACGTTGCACTCCGGATCGAGCTCGCCCGTTTCAAAGAAGTGCCGGACGCGCCGGGTGCGCTCCTCCACAGCTAGGCCGCGCTCCAGGAGCAGGGGCGCGTACCCCTCCTGCGCGAGAAGGAGCGCAGCGAAGAGGCCAGCCGGGCCGCTGCCCACGATTACCGGCCGGTAGGGGAGGGGTTCGGTTCCTTTCTGCGGCGGGCGGTACTCCTCGTCTGGCGTGCGGCGCACCATATCCCCAAGGCGTGCGGCCAGGCGCGCTTCGTGCGCCACGTCCACGTCGACGGTGTACACGAAAGTAATCTCGCCGCGCCGCCTTGCGTCGATGGCTTCTTTGCGTATCGAGTAGGCCCGAAGCTCCCGGGGGGAGATCCCGAGGCGCTCGAGGATTTTTTTCTCCAGTGCCTCCCGGCCCTCATCGAGGCCGAGGCGAATTCCGGTAAGACGAAGCAAGGCAACTACCTCCCGGCTCAGGTAACTCGTTCAAAATGCCTCCTTTAATATTTCCGCCTGCAACCCGGATTACCTGCCTCGGGCGGACGGCGCAAGCAAGATTTGTGCCAGGACGCTCCCAAACCCTTGACGAACGGGCGGACTTGTGATAGCATGAATAAATGCGAAACCCAGGGGATACTATGCCTTTTTTGGGCGCCGAGGGCAGAAAGAATAGCCCCTGGAAAAAGCGGGAATAATAGTTAGTGGCCCCTTTTTTGTCTTGAAGCGAGGTTGTGCATTCCTTAGGCCGCCTTGCTTTTCCGTGTTTTGGGAGCCCTGCTCAAATAGCATGCCGAGGGGTGAAGTGCGTTGCTGCATCCTGTCCGGGGTCATGCCGGCGAGCGCTACAGTTTTGCCAAGTTGGTGGACGTGCTGGAACTGCCCAACCTTATCGAGGTTCAACGCAGTTCCTACCAGTGGTTCCTGGAGGAAGGCCTCAGGGAGACTTTCCAGGAGGTTTCCCCCATCCAGGACTTTACCGGTAATCTCATTTTGGAGTTTGTGGATTACAGCCTGGGTGAACCGAAATACTCGGTGGAGGAGTGTAAGGAACGGGACGTAACGTATGCTGCGCCGCTGCGCGTTAAGGTGCGCCTGCACAACAAAGAAACGGGCGAAGTAAAGGAGCAGGACGTCTTCATGGGGGACTTTCCCCTGATGACGGACAAGGGTACCTTCATCATCAACGGGGCCGAGCGCGTGGTGGTCAGCCAGCTGGTGCGTTCGCCGGGTGTTTATTTTGCCAAAACCACGGAGCAGGGGAGGGAGCTCTTCAGCGCCACCTTGATGCCCAACCGCGGCGCCTGGTTGGAGTTTGAGATCGACGCCACCGACCTTATCGGAGTACGCGTGGACCGCACGCGCAAAATCCCGGTAACGGTGCTCCTTAGGGCGATCGGTTACGGCACAGACGGGCGCATTCTCGAGCTCTTCGGCGATGATGCCCGCATCCGCCTCACCCTGGAAAGAGACAACACCAAGACAGAAGAAGAAGCGCTGGTCGAAATTTACAAGCGGCTACGCCCGGGCGAGCCGCCTACAGTGGAGAGTGCGCGGACGCTTCTGGAAAGCCTCTTTTTCGACCCGAAGCGCTATGACCTGGCGGCCGTGGGCCGGTATAAACTCAACAAGAAACTTAAACTGGATGTGCCCCTTAACGTCCGCATTCTTACCCGCGAGGATATCGTAGCCACCGTTCGTTACCTCCTCGCCCTCCAGGACGGCCAGGGGAAGACGGACGACATCGACCACCTGGGTAACCGGCGCCTGCGCTCGGTGGGCGAGCTCCTGCAGAACCAATTCCGCATTGGCCTCGCGCGCATGGAGCGCGTGGTGCGCGAGCGCATGACCATCCAGGACGTGGACATAATCACGCCGCAGGCGCTCATCAACATCCGGCCGGTGGTGGCGGCCATCAAGGAATTCTTCGGGAGCTCCCAGCTCTCGCAGTTCATGGACCAGACGAACCCGCTGGCCGAGCTCACCCACAAGCGGCGCCTTTCGGCCCTGGGGCCGGGCGGGCTTTCCCGCGAGCGTGCCGGGTTCGAGGTGCGCGACGTCCACTATTCGCACTACGGGCGCATGTGCCCCATAGAGACGCCGGAAGGCCCGAACATCGGCCTCATCGGTTCGCTTTCCACCTACGCCCGAATCAACCAGTACGGCTTTATCGAAACCCCTTATCGAAAAGTAGATAAAGAGCGCGGCGTGGTGACGAACGAAATCGTCTACCTTACCGCCGACGAAGAAGACGAGTATGTCATTGCCCAGGCCAACGAGCCTCTTACTCCGGACGGACGCTTCGTCCACAGCAAGGTGACGGTACGCGACGCCGACCGCATTATTGAGGTGCCGGCGAACGAGGTAGACTTAATGGACGTCTCGCCGAAACAGCTCGTGTCGGTGGCCACGGCGCTCATTCCCTTTCTTGAGCACGACGACGCCAACCGCGCTCTCATGGGCTCCAACATGCAGCGCCAGGCGGTTCCGCTTTTGGTGCCGGAGTCGCCTCTTGTGGGCACCGGCATTGAAGCCAAGGCAGCCTACGATTCCGGCGTTTTGGTGACGGCACGGCGGGCCGGCGTGGTGACCCGCGTCACCGCGGACGAGGTGGTGGTCCGGGCCGACGACGGTACCCTGGACCGCTACCGGCTGCAAAAGTTCCTCCGCTCCAACCAGGGCACCTGCATCAACCAGCGGCCTATTGTGGTCAAAGGGGAGAGGGTGGAAGCAGGGACGGTGCTGGCCGACGGGCCGGCTACGGCCGGCGGTGAGCTGGCCCTCGGGCGGAACGTGCTCTGCGCCTTCATGCCCTGGGAAGGCTACAACTACGAGGACGCCATCCTCATTTCCGAGAAACTGGTAAAGGACGACGTCTTTACCTCCATTCACATCGAAGAGTACGAGTGCGATGCCCGCGACACCAAGCTCGGCCCGGAGGAGATCACCCGCGACATTCCCAACGTTGGCGAAGAGGCCTTAAAGGACCTGGACGAGCGCGGCATCATCCGTATCGGCGCCGAAGTGCGCCCGGGCGACATCTTGGTGGGGAAGGTGACGCCGAAGGGCGAAACCGAGCTCACCGCGGAAGAGCGGCTGCTTAGGGCCATCTTCGGGGAGAAAGCGCGCGAGGTGCGCGATACCTCCCTGCGCGTGCCGCACGGCGAGGGCGGTATTGTGGTGGACGTGAAGGTGTTCACGCGGGAAAACGGCGACGAGCTCGCCCCGGGCATTAACCAGCTGGTGCGCGTCTACATCGCTCAAAAGCGCAAGATTTCCGTGGGCGATAAGATGGCCGGCCGCCACGGGAACAAGGGCGTCATCGCTCGCATCCTGCCCGAAGAGGACATGCCCTTCCTTCCGGACGGTACCCCGGTGGAGATTGTGCTCAACCCGCTCGGCGTGCCTTCGCGTATGAACATCGGACAGGTGCTGGAGACGCACCTGGGCTGGGCGGCGAAGACCTTGGGCCTTAAGGTGGCCTCGCCGGTGTTCGACGGCGCGCGCGAAAATGAGATCATTGAATTTCTGCGAAAGGCCAATCTCCCGGAGGACGGGAAGCTGGTCCTAAGGGACGGCCGGACCGGCGAACCTTTCGAGAACCGCGTTACGGTGGGTTACATCTACATGTTGAAACTGGCTCACCTGGTGGACGACAAGATCCACGCCCGCTCCACCGGTCCCTATTCCCTGGTTACCCAGCAGCCGCTGGGCGGCAAGGCCCAGTTCGGCGGCCAGCGTTTCGGCGAGATGGAGGTCTGGGCCCTCGAGGCCTACGGCGCGGCCTACACCCTGCAGGAGCTACTTACCGTGAAGTCGGACGACGTGGTCGGCCGCGTGAAGACCTACGAGGCGGTGGTGAAGGGAGAAAACGTGCCGGAGCCGGGTGTGCCCGAATCCTTCAAGGTGCTCATTAAAGAGCTGCAGAGCTTGGCTCTCGACGTTAAGGTTCTTAACGAGAATGAACAAGAGATAGAGATCAAAGACGAGGATGACGACGTAGTCGTAACAGCCAAGGAACTGGATCTCGACATCGGCGGCGAAATGCAAGAGCCGCGCGGCAAACGGCGCGAGTTGCCCGAGCCGCCGGAGATGAGCGAAGAACCGGTTGGGGATGAAGGCGAAGAAGAACCCGAGGACGAGGATATTCTGGCCCTTCAGGAAGAGCTGGTGGGCGAGTCCGAAGAGGACGAGGAATAAGGAAGGGAGAGAGGCCCTTTGCTAGATGCCAACAACTTCGACCGCATCCGGATCGGGCTGGCCTCTCCGGACCAGATCCGCGCCTGGTCCCGCGGGGAGGTTAAAAAGCCGGAAACCATCAACTACCGGACGTTAAAGCCCGAGCGGGAGGGCCTGTTCTGCGAAAAGATCTTCGGCCCGACCAAGGACTGGGAGTGCCACTGCGGCAAGTACAAAAGAATCCGCTACAAGGGCATCGTCTGCGACCGCTGCGGGGTGGAAGTAACGCGGTCCAAGGTGCGGCGCGAGCGCATGGGGCATATTGAGCTGGCCGCACCGGTCTCGCACATCTGGTACTTCAAAGGCATTCCCAGCCGCATGGGGCTCATTTTGGACATGTCCCCCCGGGCGTTGGAGAGGGTGCTGTACTTTGCCGCCTACGTGGTAATCGATCCCGGGGACACGCCCCTGGTGAAAAAGCAGATCCTTTCCGAAAGCGAGTACCGGGAGTACAGGGACAAGTACGGCAACCGTTTCACGGCCATGATGGGGGCCGAGGCGATAAAGAAGCTGCTGGAGGAGATCGATCTCGACCAGCTGGCGGCGGAGCTTCGCCAGGAGCTTAAAGACGTGACCGGCCAGCGGAAGATCCGGGCCATCCGCCGCCTGGAGGTGGTGGAGGCCTTCCGCAAAAGCGGCAACCGCCCCGAGTGGATGATCCTGGATGTGATCCCGGTAATTCCTCCGGAGCTGCGCCCGATGGTTCAGCTCGACGGCGGCCGTTTCGCCACCTCCGACCTCAACGATCTCTACCGGCGCGTCATCAACCGCAACAACCGGTTAAAGCGCCTTTTGGAGCTTCAGGCACCGGACATCATCGTGCGCAATGAGAAGCGCATGCTCCAGGAGGCGGTGGACGCCCTTATCGACAACGGACGCCGCGGCCGGCCGGTAACCGGCCCGGGCAACCGGCCGCTGAAGTCCCTAAGCGATATGCTCAAGGGTAAGCAGGGGCGCTTCCGCCAGAACCTCCTCGGTAAGCGCGTGGACTACTCCGGGCGTTCCGTGATCGTGGTGGGGCCGAACCTGAAGCTGCACCAGTGCGGACTGCCCAAGGAGATGGCCCTGGAGCTCTTCAAGCCCTTCGTCATGAAGAAGCTGGTGAGCGAGGGGTACGCCAACAACATCAAGAGCGCCAAGCGCATGGTGGAACGGGTGCGCGATGAAGTGTGGGACGTGCTGGAGGAGGTCATCCGGGAGCACCCGGTGCTCCTCAACCGCGCTCCCACGCTGCACCGGTTGGGCATCCAGGCCTTCGAGCCGGTGCTGGTGGAAGGCCGGGCCATCCAGATTCACCCGCTGGTCTGCTCGGCCTACAACGCGGACTTCGACGGCGACCAGATGGCGGTGCACGTGCCGCTTTCCGCCGAGGCCCAGGCCGAGGCACGGGTGCTGATGCTTTCCTCCTACAACATCCTCTCGCCGGCCAACGGCAAGCCCCTGGCCGTGCCCACCCAGGACATGGTTATCGGCTGCTACTGGCTCACCAGCGTGAAGGAAGACGCTAAAGGGGCCGGGCGCTACTTCGCCTCGGTGGATGAGGCGCAGATGGCCTGCGATGCGGGGCTTCTCTCCCTGCAGGCACCTATCAAGGTCCGCCTAAACGGGAAGATTACCGAAACCACCCTCGGACGCCTCCTCTTCGCCCAGGCTCTGCCGGAGGACATGCGCTACCACCTCAACGAGGTGGCCGACAAGAAGGCGCTGGGAAAGATAGTGGCCGAGTGCTACCACAAGCACGGCGTGGAGACCACGGTGGAGATGCTGGACCGGATTAAAGCCCTAGGCTTCCACTACGCTACCCGCGCCGGCGTTACCATCTCCATCAGCGACATCGAGGT
>JASKLG010000085.1 GCA_030153805.1 Bacillota bacterium
TAAACCGGTCCCTCGCCATTCTCTGCCTTTCATCCGTGCTAGAAAAGAACCGCGGTTTTCGCTAAAACAGGGCCGAAACGGGTACAACGCAAAAAGCTCCCCGTGTACCTCTCTTGTTTTTTTTCTCCTGGGCTGGTAAAATGAACATGTGCTGTGCACAATAATGTGCACATAATCTAGAGAGGCGGTAGGGGTGAGCGGTGTGGAACTTACGCGCATCGGCGGCAAAGTGATCGACCGCCAGCGCATCTACCGCGTAATCGACCGGATACTAGACCTGAGAGCGGCCGGCGTTTCCCAGCAGGAAGTGGCCGAGCGCGAAGGAACGGAGCGCTCGTTCATTTCTCGCCTGGAGACACTAGGGGAGGTTCACCGCGGTGCCCGCATCGCTTTGGTAGGGTTCCCCATCGCCAATAAAGATGAGCTCTTGGCTCTAGCTCAGGACGAAGGGATAGAGTACACTTTGGTCCTAACGGATGAGGAGCGCTGGCGCTGGGTGCGCGAGAAAAGCGGCAGCCAACTCCTCAACGAGGTGACGCAGATCATAGCCGAGCTGCGCACCTACGACGTGGTGCTGTTTCTCGGCTCTGACATGCGTGTGCGACTGGTAGAGGCTCTCCTGGACAAAAAGGTGGTTTGTATGGAAATCGGCCGTTCGCCCATTAAGGGTGACCGGTACGTAGACCTAGAAAAGCTACGGCGGCTTATCAGGGAACTTAAAGCTCCCGCAAGAGACGGCAGAAGGTAGGAGGTGGGCGTATGAAACGTGTAGTGAGTATCAGCCTGGGTTCTTCCAAGCGAAACCACAAGGTAGAGGCCGAATTCTTGGGCGAAAAGTTCATTATTGAGCGCATTGGAACCGACGGCGATATGCAAAAGGCCATTGCTCTCCTTAAAGAGCTCGACGGGAAAGTTGATGCTTTCGGTATGGGCGGCATCGACCTGTACCTTGTGGCAGGCGAGCGCCGCTACGCCATACGCGATGCAGAACGACTGGCCCGGGCAGTCAAGAAGACGCCCATTGTCGACGGCAGCGGGCTGAAAAATACCTTAGAGCGCCGCGTGATACGTTATCTGGCCACTTCAGGGCGTGTACCGCTGGCGGGGAAAAAGGCCCTCCTGGTCTCCGGCGTCGACCGCTGGGGGATGGCCGAGGGACTGACTCAGGCAGGATGCCGGCTTACCATCGGCGACCTCATGTTCGGATTAGGGATTCCCATACCCATCCGTTCTCTCGCCCAACTTAAGCTTGCCGCAGCCCTGATTGCACCCATTATCGTACGCCTACCCTTTAAAATGCTTTACCCGACGGGCGAAAAGCAGGAAGAGATCAAGCCACGCTTTACTAAATATTACCTGGAGAATGACATTATCGCCGGCGATTATCTCTTTATTAAGCGCCACATGCCGGCAGAACTTCCCGGTAAAGTAATCATTACCAACACTGTCACGGCCGCCGATGTAGAGGATTTACGCCGGCGGGGTGTACGAACTATTGTTACTACAACCCCGGAACTGGGCGGACGTTCCTTCGGAACCAATGTGATGGAAGGGGTGCTTGTCAGCCTGGCCGGTAAGCCGTGGCAGGAGCTAACCCCGGCGGATTACGAGGCGCTCCTCGACCGTCTGGATTTGAAGCCACGAATTCAAGATCTCAACCCCGACCGTTAAGGAGGATCGGCATGCAAAACTTCGCTTTTCTCATTCACCCCCTCGACACCAGTTACATTTACAGCAAATTCCCCTGGCTGCGCCCTCTGCCTGAGCCACTCGTTGAAAAGGCCTTCGCTTTCGCACCGCCACTCAAGATTTCCCATATCACCGGGATCAAATCCCCCTATGCCGAGGCCGAAGGCTGGTTTGTGGCCTGCCCGCTTACGGCCCGTCAGATGGTTACCCTTCCGGAACCGTTTGTCCTAAAGCGCATCATCCAGGCCGCGAAAAAGGCCGAGGCGTTAGGCGCCAAGATTGTCGGCCTGGGTGCCTTCACCTCGGTGGTGGGCGACGCCGGGGTGACCATTGCCCGGAACCTTTCCATTCCCGTCACCACCGGGAACAGCTATACCGTCGCTACTGCACTTGAGGGAACTAAGCTTGGAGCCGAAAAAATGGGAATCGATATCCGCGAGGCGGAGGTTCTGGTAGTAGGAGCTAACGGGTCCATCGGCAGCGCCTGCGCCCGGCTACTGGCGCGGGAAGTAAAATACCTAACTCTGGCGAGCCGCAACAGTTCACAGCTCGAACGCTTGGCCCGCCAGATTCTGAAAGAGAGCGGTCTGGCCGTGCGCGTGGCTACGGACCTCCATCAGGCCCTGCGCCGGGCCGATGTGATCATTACCGTTACCGGTTCGGCCAGTCCCATCATCGAGCCAGAGGACCTGAAAAGCGGCGCGGTGGTATGTGACGTCGCCCGTCCCCGGGACGTATCCGTGCGCGTGGCGCGCGAACGCGACGACGTCTTGGTGATTGAGGGCGGAGTCGTGCAGGTGCCGGGGAACGTAGATTTTCATTTCAATTTCGGCTTTCCTCCCGGCACAGCCTACGCCTGTATGGCCGAGACCATGATCCTGGCCCTCGAAGGGCGCTACGAGAACTTTACCCTCGGCCGGGATATCTCGGTAGAGAAGATCCAGGAGATCTCCCGGCTGGCTAAGAAGCACGGTTTTCGTCTGGCAGGCCTGAGAAGTTTCGAACGCGCTCTCAGCGAAGAAGAGGTACAGGCCATCCGCCGGCGCGCCGGCTAAGAAATGGCAACGTCGTTTTGAACTCCCAGCAGGCCTAGTAATATTTGTAACCTAGTGTTCCCCAAAAGTTAGAGCGCAGGTAGAGCTTTGGCTGCCTAACGGTAGTACAAAAACAGGCTGCCCCTTAGATTACTAAGGGGCAGCCTTACCGCACGGCGAGCAAACAGAACATTATTTACTGGCAGCCTGCTCCAAGGCAGACTTAACAGCCTCAATAATAGCTTTGCTGGTAACTGTAGCACCACTTACGACATCTACGCCGTCAACGCCTTGCTTTTCCACAATTGCCTTCGGAACCTGCTCTATGGCAGGGTCACTAATGCCCGGGGTTTCCGCGTGTTCAACCACTTCAACTTTGTTGATCTTGCCTTCCTTAATTTCAACACTTACCTTAACCGGGCCGCCCATGCCTTGTCCTTCACCTGTGAAGGTACCGTCCTGCCACTTGCTGCCGGCACTCTTGCTGCAACCGACCAGGAACACTAGCATTAGCACAGTCGCCAGTATAACGCCTTTGGTGACTAAAGACCGTCTCATAAAGTTCATAAACCTTCTTCTCCTCACTGCTTTAAGTTAGACTTATACATTCGTACAATATTCCCCGTTTAAAACAGCGTCGTGGTTTTTCAGTCCCTCCTTCTTCGGTAGCTGCGGAGCTTAGGTCTAATAGTGGTATCAACCCCCAACTAACATGTGGTTCTTTCGGTAAGAGGTTGTAACCGGCTCTCTTAATTATAACCTTAACAAAGTATGTTGTAAATGCCACCCTGCGACGCAAAAAGCTCCGTCTGGAAATTCCTTGACAGGGCCTTAAGCGTGCTTTATAATTGACTACACACGGTGGGATACTACCATGGGGAATAGCTACGGACCAGCGCTGTGCGCGGGTTCGTAGTATTTCTTATGGGGCGGGAAAGGTCTTGAAGCCAAGAAAAGGGGCGAAAGATATGGGGGTAAACCATATGGAAGAAAAAGAAGTCATTCTTACCCGTGCCGGCCTGGAAAGACTTGAGCACGAGCTGGAAGAATTAAAGACCAATCGCCGGCACCAAGTGGCAGAACGCATTAAACAAGCTCGTGAATTTGGCGATATCAGCGAAAACTCCGAATACGAAGACGCTAAGCGCGAACAGGCCTTTATCGAAGGCCGTATCCTTGAACTACAGAATATGCTGCAAAAGGTACGCTTAATCGACGAAACCAATGGCGATTCCGGTCGTGTCCAGATAGGTTCTACCGTTACCGTCCTCGACCTTGATTCCGAGGAGCCCCGCGAATTAAAGTATACCATTGTCGGGACGGCCGAGGCGAACCCCCGCGCTAACAAGATTTCCAACGAATCGCCTGTAGGAAAGGCGCTTTTGGGCCAAACGGTAGGTGCCGAAGTGGAGATACCGGTGCCCATCGGCCTTTTGCATTATAAGATCATTGCCGTACAGAATTAAATTAGTGCTGCATGGTATTCCGTGATCGCCCAGGCAAAGCCTGGGCGCACTTGTGCAAAGGAGGACGGAGATGGCAGAAACACCAGCAATTGATCCCAGCAGTGAACTGGCGGCACGACGGCGTAAGCTGGACGAGCTGCGGGCGCGGGGCCAGGATCCCTTTAAGATCGATCGCTTTCCTTTTACTCACCATGCCCAGGAAATTCTGGCGAATTTTGACCAGCTCGAGGGCCAGGAAGTACGTATTGCCGGCCGGATTATGTCCAAAAGAGAGCATGGAAAGGTGACTTTTGCCCACCTGCAGGATGCTTCTGGTCAAATCCAGATTTATGCCCGCATTGACGCCTTAGGGGAACGCGCCTACGAAGACTTTACCGACCTCGACTTGGGAGACATCATTGGTGTAGAGGGAAAGGTCTTCCGGACCCGGCGCGGAGAGATTACGGTGGAGGTTTTCTCTTATACCCTTCTCAGTAAGTCCCTTCGTCCGTTACCGGAAAAGTGGCACGGGCTCAAGGACGTAGAAATAAGATACCGCCAGCGCTACTTAGACCTGATGGTGAATCCCGAGGTGCGGGAGGTTTTCGTAACCAGAAGCCGTATCATCCAATTCATCCGCAACTACCTAACTGAACGTGGTTTCCTGGAAGTCGAAACACCTATGCTAAATCCCATCCCGGGCGGGGCAAATGCGCGACCTTTTATTACGTACCACAATGCCCTCGACATGCAGCTCTATCTGCGCATTGCTCCTGAGCTGTACCTCAAGCGTTTGATTGTCGGCGGCTTTGAAAAAGTATTCGAGATCAACCGTAATTTCCGCAACGAGGGCATCGATACCCGCCATAATCCCGAATATACGGCTATGGAAGTCTACCAGGCCTACGTAAGTGGCGATGAAATGATGCGTCTCACCGAGGAACTCATTGCCGCCTGCGCTCAGGAAATCAAGGGTACGACCAAGATCGAATATCAAGGTACACTTCTCGACCTTACTCCGCCCTGGCCGCGCGTCACCATGCTAGATGCGGTCAAAGAGCACAGCGGCCTTGATTTCTACAACCTGAAGACGGCGGAGGAGGCACGCCGGGCGGCACGGGCGCTGGGCCTGGAGGTGGACGAGCGGGCTACCTGGGGTGAAGTACTTAATGAGGTCTTTGACGAGCTGGTGGAGCCCAAACTCATTCAACCCGTTTTTATCACCGACTACCCGGTGGAGATCTCACCTCTGGCCAAGCGCAAGCCGGACAACCCTGCATTTACAGCCCGCTTCGAGCCCTACATCTACGGGCGGGAAATGGCCAACGGTTTTTCCGAGTTGAACGATCCCCTCGACCAGCGTGAGCGCTTCGAAAAACAGATGGAGAAGCGGGCGGCCGGCGATGAAGAAGCCCACATGCTGGACGAAGATTTCCTCACCGCCCTTGAATACGGCCTGCCGCCTACGGGCGGATTGGGTATAGGCATTGACCGGTTGGTGATGCTCCTTACCGATTCTCCCTCCATCAGGGACGTGCTGCTCTTCCCGCTGCTTAAGCCGCGGGAATAGCACCTCCAGAAATTACCATGTTGACAGCCTCGCCGTTCTGTGGTAATATCAAAAACGTCGTCGCGCCAAGCGGCGGGACGAAGAACCGACAGCCCTTGACAAAGCGTAAGAACGCTAATAAAATAAGGGATGCACGGTTCCAATAAGCACCTTGAAAACTAAACAGAGGAAGGCGGACCTGCGGTCGAAGACTGGAGACGCCAGGCGGATAAAGAAAGCGGTGTAGCGCCGGTACAGGCAGG
>JASKLG010000086.1 GCA_030153805.1 Bacillota bacterium
GCGAGCGCCAGGACACGACACTCAATTGGTATATCTTCTCCTTTAAGGCCCAGAGGGTACCCCGTACCATCCCATTTTTCGTGATGCTTCAGGATTAGATCCGCGATTCCGGCCAAATCCGGGGATGACAACGCAATTCGATAGCCTTTCTCCGGATGTTGCCGCATTACTTCCCATTCTTTTTCGGTGAGGGGACCTCTCTTAAAAAGGATTTGATCCGGTATTCCTACTTTGCCAAGGTCGTGCACCTGAGCGAGAAGCGATAGATTTACGAGCTGCTGCAGAGAAAGGCCAATCTTTTCTCCTAACCGGCGGCATAATTTCTGCACGCGCTTGGTGTGTCCTGCGGTTACGAAGTCTCTTTCCGCTAGAGCGCTTAACAGCGTGTCAACGATTTTGCTCCGCGCGCTTGCCCCGAGGTAAAGCTTTTCTTCGTACATCAGGTCGTCCGCTTTTTTGTAAGTCTCTTTCAGAGATTCCTGGGGCGTACTGGCCGTTGCGATGCCAAAAGAAATGCTGAGTGGTAATTCCGGGTGCTCCTGGTTGTATCTTTCGACAGACAAACGGAGGCGCGCCAGGATACTCTCCCCAGCCTTTTCATCGGTACGGGGCAGGACGGCAACAAATTCGTCGCCTCCCACCCTGGCGAGGATATCCGAGCCCCGTAATGTTTTCCTTAACACCTCCGCGCAGGCAATTAAAAGCTGGTCCCCTTTGTCGTGACCCATGCTGTCGTTGATGAACTTCAGATCGTTCACATCGGCTGCTATGATCGTAATCGGGTATTCACGGCCGGCAGCCAAGCGTTCGAGTTCCTCTTCGTAGTAAGCACGATTGTAAAGACCGGTCAGTTGATCATGCA
Source organism: Bacillota bacterium (assembly GCA_030153805.1). Classification (GTDB taxonomy): domain Bacteria; phylum Bacillota; class DTU030; order DUMP01; family DUMP01; genus DUMP01. The sequence continues at coordinate 863 of JASKLG010000086.1, forward strand.
GGCTTAAGTATTTTAGGTTTTCCTCGTACGCCTTTTTTTCCGTAATATCTATCATGCTCCCCACGGCTGCGCGCGTGCCGGCATGCCAGAAGGGAGCTACGGACCCCTGAACCCATCTTATACCACCCTGTTTAGTTACCATTCGAAACTCGTACGGCCGACTAACTCTACCCTTTAACATCCTAGCAGCGTTTCTTCTCACCGTTTTTCTATCTTCAGGCAATACGAGATCCAACGCTTTCTTCCCCATTAGTTCTTCCTGTCGATAGCCCGAGAGTCTCTCAAATTCGGGGTTTACGAGCTGGATTTTCCCTCCTCTAACTATGTACATCGCTGTAGGCGAACAGGTAAAAAGACTCTGCAGCAGTTCTACTTCACGTTTGCGTTCGGTAATATCACGCACGGTAACCAGGATCACATTTCTATGAGAGAGAGATATTTTTTTCAAAACCACCTCTGCATCAAACTCCGAGCCATCGCTTGGGCGCCTGGCTTTCCATTGAAACAGCACGCTCTCTCCGGACATTGCTTTTTTCCACTGTTCAGGTAACCGCTGCACTGGATTTTCGGGGCTGGAGTAATCAGTGATTATTGAAAGCCTTACGGCTTCTTCCTTTGACTTTAGGCCGTACATTTCCAGCATCGTCCGGTTTACATCAATGATTTTTCCGTCGAGATCATGCAGAAAAATTGCATCGTGGACACTATCAAAGACCGTGCTAAAAGCTCTCTCGGCCTGCACACGCTCGGTAATGTCCACGCAGGCTTCAACTATTCCTTCGACAAACCCATCTTCGGTCTGTACAGGGTAAGCCCTCACGAGAAACTGCCTGTCTCCTTGAAGTGTTACAATGCCCATCTCCGGCAAGCCCGACTGCAACGCTTTAGCCACAGGGCACTCTTCGCATGGCTCCTCTCTGTGACTCAGTACTTCGAAACAAGTCTGCCCTTTGAGTTTTTCCGTCGGCATGCCTGCGTACTCTGCGGCAGCTCTGTTCGCCCATAAAACCCGATGGTCTGGATCCTGATAAACTAGGAGCTCCATTATGCTGTCGAGGATTATCTTCTTCTCTCGTTCGGAGTTTCTTATTTGTTCCTCTGTTTGCTTCTGAGCAATTATCCACTCGATACGGCGCGCGAAAATGGTGTAAAGCCTTTTGTCCCGCTCGGAAATTCTGCCGGGAGGCTCCATGTAAAGCAGGCCCTGAATACCGTTTTGCATTACGTATACGAAGCCTTCTTCCCTACTTTTAATTCGTTCTAGGGCCTCTTCGTCCCGGCGAAACCCCCAGCGTCCCAGGCATTTATATTTATCACCCTCACGAAGAACCACGGCCAAGCGCTTTATACCAAAAAGCCTGGTTGCCTTTTCCACTACTTCCTCCATTAGATCATCGTATTTCTCCGGGAAAGACAGGCTCAGCACATCGTACAGCGTTGAGAGTTCGGAAATCTCAGGGCCCAATCTCTACCACCCCGCAGCTGCCACAATGGTCTTGTTGTAAAACAGTGGTATTCCTGAAATACTGCTGATTTCGCCAAAGGACAATGCACCTATAATCGGAACGGGTGTTTTGATTTTTGTGGCTATTGCTTTGAGCTCCCGTGAGAAAGCGCTTTGCATTATTAGGTAACGCGAGACACAGTCGAATATCATGAGAACCTTCGGGGCAACTGGAAGTTCTAATACCTTTTGCGCTACCTCTTCAGCAGCGCCAACAAGATCGTCTACCTCGGCATGCATGATAGTGGCAATCGTGTTCTGCGGGACCTCAGTTACAAACAGAATGCTCTTATCCCCCTCGGCTTTAAGCGGGTCGCGAACAATAAACTCCCCGCCCGCAGCAGGCAATCCCAAAGGATATTTCATGCTGTAGTATGAAAAAGCTTCCTCGTCATTCTTGTCGCGTAAACCAATCAAAGCCGAGTATCTGTCCAGTGCCGGTACGCCGTCGAGTTCGTAAACTCTTCGCCCTTTTGCTTTTGTTACCGCAAGCGGCTCTCCTACCGGCTTCCACCCGTGTCCCAAACTCATACGAAAGTTTATTCCCTTGATCACCGCTATTGCCAGAGCATCAGTACTTATATCCTCATCGGTGAACTGATACGTAGGCTCAAAACTAAGATTGCTCCCGCTTCCGCCCCCAATATATTCAAACGCAGGTCCCATAACGTTGTAAAATCCTCTCAGCAGGCCGGAGATGTTGGCAGCCGATCCGTCGGGAAAAACTAGCACTGTACCGGGTGATTCGCCAGCTTTTTCAAGCAGAGCTTCGCCTGCTTTTTCGCCTTTCTTGTACGAGGAATGCGAAATACCTTTCTCTAAATGCGTTACGACTTCAATACCCTCTCCACTAATGGCACATACACAAACTCCTCTTTCGTGGAGGTTCAGGTTGGCAATAATCCCCGGAACACACGCCCCTACTAATTTAGACTCACCGACAACTTCTTTAACGGCCGTCAGGACATCCTCCTGGTCGTAGTTATCTGTGGTTAAAAGCAGTGTCAGAACGGGCCTGCCGGACTGCTGTACAGCTATTTCGGAAGCAGCACGCCCATCCAGCCGCGGGTTGTTCGTGCTGCTAAATCCTACGCCCACTTGCATCGGTACCACTCCCTCGCACCATCGAGCCGCCTTGTAACCTCTTTTCTGTACGGCCTAAGAATCGAAGATGGAATTAACTGCCCCGTCTCTTTTTTTCGTACGCTTCCACTGTTATTTAGCAGCATTCGCCAATATCCTCCTCTTTCCTGCTTTTCCGCATTGTGCCCCCAGAAAAAAGTAGCTGCCCCTCTTCTACAGAAGGGGCATCGGCAAAATAAAGTTTAGCAGTTTATTCTTATCATCGGTTGAGCAAGAACCAGCGTTTTTGCGGCTAGTTGTGGCTGGGAAAAACCCAGTCGAAAACTTTGGCCGGGCACGATAGCCACAAGGCCTGGGTAAGACGGCCGTCCTTCAGCACCGTGAGGCGACCCCGGGCCACATCTATCTCGCCGCGGACCTCGCCGCCTCTCACGGCCAGGGTGCAGCTTACCGGCACGATCTTATCAAGCAGTTCGCCGTTTGCATACTCTTCCTCGAGAGCCGGCGGCCGCCAGGTAACGATGAGAGTGTCCTCGTAGGCAGTGAGGTCGGGCGGGGTCGCTGCTTCCGTGCGGCCGGCGTACTTCCTGGCGAACTCAGCCAGTGCCGCGTCAATGGCCGGGCAGGGGGCAATCCGGCCGCTTTTTGTATCCACCGCCAGCACCTTGGCCTCCTGCGTGGCAATGTAGATGGTCTCGCCCTGTTTGGCCATGCGCGTACCGGCACCTGCCTCGAAAATGGGCAGGTCCTCCGCAATCACGCGCCACCTCACGCCCCCCGGTGACCAGGTTGCCTCCGCCAGCCCGTAACAGGGCTCGCCGCGGGAGTCGACACGCGTGAACTCAAAATACGCCTTTATGTCCGCGCCGGCCCATTCCGCCGCCACCGGCCGGTAAAGCTCCAACTTCCTGTCCCAGTCCGGTACGAGTGGGACTTTCTTTGCCCCGGCCGGCGACCGGATCTCGAGTTCTGCCGTAGTCTCCGGCCCCCGCTGCCCGCGTACAATCAGGATCTCTCTGCGCCCGCCCGGCGCCAGGACAAGGTCTAGCCCAGCTGCCGCGTTCGCCCCGGCAAGGATCTCCGCGGGCGACCCGGGAGGTTCAGTAAAGGACAGCTCGCTACCCTTCTCCGGAACCAGGGCCACCCGTTCGCCACCGTCCCAGCTGAAGAAGAAACTGCCAAAGGCGGGCTTCGCTCTTACTTCGAATAAGTGGCGCCCGGGGAAAAGCAGCCTCCCTGCCTCAAGGTCCCAGGCGGCGCGGGCCACCGGGTAGGCGCCCAAGTCCTGCGCGGTCTTTTGAGCCTTGTCCACAGCCAGGAAAGGAATTGTAGTTTGGCGCTTCAGCCCTTCACCGGGCGAGGCCTGTTTCTCCTCGGGCGGCGCCACCACACGAATCTCCGCCACCCGCCAGCCATCCCGATCGCCGTAATTCCTGACCAGGATTTCCTCCTCTTCTACCCCGAAAAAGCCTGAGGAAGTCCACATGTTGTAGCGCACGCGGAAACGGGCGCTTTCGCCGTCGTCCGTTTGAACCAGAGCCTCTACATCGTAGTCTTCCACCCACGGGCTGGACACACCGGTCACCATATAGGGCCGTATGTTCGTCGCCTCTTGAAGCTCGGGGGCCAGCACCGCATACTGCAGGGCTCCATTTCGCGTCTTAATCCCTTCGGCCCACTTTAAAACGGCTTCCTCGGGCGAACGCGGCGCCAGGGTCTGGACGAACATAGCCCGCTCAAGGAGCGCCAACCGCGGCATGCTGGAGTCCACCGACGGCGCCTCGAGATATACCGTATTGGTTTTTTCGTCCCACTTCACAGAAAAGCCGGCAGCCTCGGCCAAAGCCCGGAGTGGCACAAGAACGGTATCCTTCGTAAGCTGCGGCGAAACAGCTTTCGTCACGTCTTGGCCATTGACGATAAGGCGGAGAGGGGCCGCCAAGGTCGCCTCCCCAGAAAGAAGCACCGCTGCGGCGGTCGCGGCAATGAAGCGCTGCACTTTCATACTCATCACCTTCCCCCTTTTCGGTACTCATGGAAAGCGGTGGAGATCCCGGTTGGTAAAGATCCACTCAGGGGTATAAAGCCTCTCGCCAAAGTTTAGCTCATACCAGGGACTCAGCCGCTCATTCATCGGGTTCCGGAGTATTTGGATCTCCTGCGCCGGCATGTAGCTTTGGGCCAAAAGAAAGAGCTTTGCGCCGGTTTCTTTGTTCTCAGCCATGTCCACCACAATTGCGGCGTGTCCCCGATCCACGAAAAAGTCGCCAATTTCCATTTCGGCCACTGCTACCGGCCGCGTTTGCTTGGCCAGGGAGGCTGTATTGGCATAGGCAAAGACGATGTCCAAATACCGCCGGAAATCTTTGTATGTATTAGAGGGCGCGGCCCTTTTGACCCAATAAGATCGGTTATCTTCGACCACCACCCTGTAGCCGTCCATCCATTTCCGGTAATCGGCCCGGAAGCCGTTGGCGAAATTGAAGGATATCTCGGCAAACCGCCCCTTGCCGTACAGGTA
>JASKLG010000087.1 GCA_030153805.1 Bacillota bacterium
CTCCTTGATCATTAGGGAAGGCTTTCTTACAAAGCGCCGCGGCCGGAAAGGATGGCCTCCGCCCGCCTCAGCGCCTCCTCCACCCGGGAAGGCGCCGTACCGCCACGCGAGGTGCGCCGCTCTACAGAATGCTCCACTTGGAGGACGGCCAAAGCGTCGGGCCCAAAAAGGGGCGAAGCGGCCTGAAGCTCATCCAGCGTAAGGTCTTCTAGAGTCTTACCTTTGGCAAGGCATTCTTGTACCAGCCGGCCCACTACGGCATGGGCTTCGCGGAAGGGCATTCCCCGGCAGGCCAGGTAGTCGGCCAGGTCGGTGGCCGTGGAAAAGTCGCCCCGTGCAGCGGCCAGCATGCGCCCTTCGTTGACTTTAAGGGTGGCAATTAAGCCGGCGAAAATCTTAAGGGAGGCGCATACGGTGTCCGCCGTATCGAATAGCGCCTCTTTGTCTTCCTGCAGGTCCTTGTTGTACGCGAGCGGCAGGCCCTTCAGCACCATAAGAAGCGCCGTCAAGTGCCCCACTACCCGGCCGGTTTTCCCGCGCACCAGCTCGGGTACGTCCGGATTTTTCTTCTGCGGCATGATGCTGGAGCCGGTACTGTAGGCATCGTCGAGCTCCACAAAGCCGAATTCTCTGCTCGACCAGAGGATAAGCTCTTCGGCCAGCCGTGACAGGTGAACCATAAGGATGGCGGAGGCAGAGATAAACTCTAAAATATAGTCGCGGTCGCTTACGGCATCCAGGCTGTTTTCATAAAGCTTACTAAAGCCCAGCTCGCGGGCGACAAACTCCCGGTCGATGGGGAAAGTGGTTCCGGCCAGGGCTCCCGCGCCCAAAGGCATAAGGTCCGCGCGCTCCCGGCAGCCGAGAAAACGCGCTCTGTCCCGCTCCAACATTTCGAAATAGGCGAGGAGGTGATGGGCCCAAAGAACGGGCTGGGCATGCTGCAGGTGCGTGTAACCGGGTAGAATGGCATTCTGGTGGGCGCGCGCCTTTTTCACCAGGGCGGCCTGAAGGCCGCCTATAAGTTCAAGTACCTCATCGACTTTGCGCAGCACCCAAAGATGGGTGTCGAGGGCCACCTGATCGTTGCGGCTGCGGGCGGTGTGAACTTTTCCTCCGACAGGACCCACTTTTTCGATAAGGCGGCGCTCAATGTGCATGTGAATGTCTTCCAGCTCGGCGCTGAAGGTAAAAGCGCCGCTTTTTATCTCCTCGCGGATCTCCTCCAGCCCCCGGGAGATGGTGGCGGCCTCCTCGGCCGTGAGCACCCCTACTTTGGCCAGCATCTTTACATGGGCCAAACTGCCGGCGATGTCCTCTTCCCAAAGGCGCCGGTCAAAGCCGATGGAAGCCGTAAATTCTTCTACCTCTACCGCCGTCTCCTTGCTGAAGCGGCCGCCCCAGAGCTTCATGCCTTTTTCTCTCCTGCCGCCTTAAGTAGCCCCTGCACCTTGAGCGGCAGGCCGAAGAGGTTGATGAAACCTTCCGCATCCTTCTGGTTGTAGATGGTGTCGGCGCCGAAAGTGGCCAGATCCTCCCGGTAGAGGCTGTAGGGCGAAGTACGCCCGGCAACGATGATGTTCCCTTTGTAAAGCTTTAGGCGCACGGTGCCGGTAACGTTCTTTTGGGTCACGGCCACGAAGGCATCCAGGGCCTCGCGAAGCGGGGTGAACCAGAGACCGTAGTACACAAGTTCCGCGTATTTGGCGGCGACCAGCTCTTTATAATGCATGGTCTCCCGGTCCAAGGTCAAATACTCGAGTTCACGGTGGGCGAAGGTAAGGATGGTACCGCCAGGGGTTTCATATACGCCGCGGGACTTCATCCCTACCAGGCGGTTCTCCACCAGATCAACTCGGCCGATGCCGTGCTTGCCGCCTAAGGCATTGAGTTTTTCGATAAGCTCCACGGGACCATACTTTACGCCGTCGATGGCCACCGGCTCGCCCTGTTCAAAAGCAATCTCCACGTACTCAGGAGTGTCCGGTGCCTTCTCGGGGCTAACGGTTAGGAGGAACATGTCTTCCGGCGGTTCATAATTCGGATCCTCAAGCACGCCGGCTTCATAGCTTATATGCCAGAGGTTGCGGTCCATGCTGTAGGGCTTCTCTTTGGTCACCGGCACAGGGATGCCGTGGGCCTTAGCGTAGTCGATCTCCTCTTCACGCGACTTGATCGACCACTCGCGCCAGGGAGCAATCACCTTAAGGTGGGGCGCCAGGGCCTTGGCCGTAAGCTCAAAGCGCACCTGGTCGTTCCCCTTGCCCGTGCAGCCGTGGGCGATGGCGTCGGCCCCTTCCGCCAGGGCAATTTCCACCAGCCTCTTGGCGATGGCCGGGCGGGCGATGGAGGTACCCAGAAGGTACTTGCCTTCGTATACCGCTCCCGCTTTGAGCATCGGGAAGATGTAATTCTTCACGAAATCTTCTTTAATGTCTTCGATGTAGATTTTGCTTGCCCCGCTTAAGATGGCCTTTTCTTTTAGAGGCGCCAGCTCCTCTCCCTGCCCCACGTCGGCCGCCATGGCGATAACTTCGCAGCCGTAGTTCTCTTTGAGCCAGGGGATGATGACCGAGGTGTCCAAACCGCCCGAGTAGGCCAGCACTACTTTCTTTACCTCGCCCATACTGTTTCCTCCCTCTTCAATATACTCTTCGAACCATTGACCCCCGGAAGGCCGGTTCTGAAGCCAAGCTTTACTTCTATAATTATAAAGTTACAAGCATAGAAATGCAATTGGCACGCCGCCGTCCTCACAAACATATGCTGGCAGTAAACCAGGCCGTCGAAAGGAGGTCGTCCTATGGCTCCCTATCAGTTTGATGAAACGTGCACCCTCGATGAACGGCTTCTTGCCCTGCGGGAAGACCTTATTGGGGAGCTCGTCGCCATCAATCAGTACCAGCGCCACGCCATGGAGACAAGGGATCGAAATCTCGCGGAAGTTTTCTGCCACGCCATGAACGACGAGAAGGAACATGTGGCCATGCTGATGCACGCCATCATGATGCTCGACCCGGTTCAGCACCGGCGGATGATGGAAATGATGGGCCAGATGCCCGGCCTGCCGCCCATGCCGCCGGGCGGACCCGGTATGCCGCCGCACGGCTATAACGTTCCGCAGGATAAAAAGTAGAACGCCGTGCGGGGCTGCCCTTCAGGGCGGTAGCCCGACGGGTGGAGCCTTCAGCGGACCAGTGCGGCCAGGATGGCTTTGTGCGCGTGCAGACGGTTTTCGGCCTCGTCGAACACGACGGACCAGGGGCCGTCTACTACTTCTGCCGTCACCTCCTCCCCCCGATGGCAGGGCAGGCAGTGGAGAAACACGGCATCCGGTTTGGCCAGGGCCATAAGCGCCGCATTCACCTGGTAGGCGGCAAAGGCCGTTCGCCGGGCGGCACTTTCCGCCTCCTGGCCCATGCTGGTCCAAACATCGGTGTAGACCGCGTCGGCACCGGTTACGGCTTCCCGTGGATCGGTGCCGATGGAAATTGTAGCCCCGCTTAAAGCCGCAGCTTCGCGCGCTATAGCCACAATCTCCTCCTTCGGCCCGTAGCCGGGCGGGCAGGCCAGGCTGATGTTCACGCCCAGTTTGGCGGCGCCGATGAGGAGGGAGTGGGCCACGTTGTTGCCGTCGCCCACGTAGGCCAGCTTCAGGCCGGCCAGGCGGCCCTTTTTCTCTTCCAGGGTGAAAAAGTCGGCCAGCGCCTGGGTGGGGTGGAGCAAATCCGTAAGGCCGTTAATCACCGGCACGCTCGCCTCTTGGGCCAGTTCCAAGACGAGCTCGTGCGAGTAGGTGCGGATTAGAATGGCATCCACGTAGCGGGAAAGGACGCGGGCGGTGTCGGCCACCGTTTCTCCCCGGCCTAGCTGGAGCTCGTTGGCCCCCAGGTATAGCGCCTGCCCGCCCAGTTGATACATACCCACGGCGAAAGAAACGCGGGTGCGCGTAGAGTGCTTGTGAAAGACCATGGCGAGGGTGCGGCCCGCAAGCGGCCGTGAGGTGAGGCCCAGCTTCTGCTGCCGCTTAAGATCATGGGCGACGTCAAGAAGCTGGCGAATCTCTTCCGGGCTGAAGTCGGCCAGGCTGATAAAATCCCTGCCTTTAAGGTCGTGCATGGTCTACCTCCTTACCGTGCCCGGCACCTGGGATATATTCCCAGGTGCCGGGCACCAAATTAAAAATTAAGGTACCAGTTTAGGTCGGCACAGTTCGTTCTCTCACCTAAAGCAAGTGCCCTGGCGGCGAGAACGGCCGCCTTGAGCGTGTCCGGGCAGGTGTAGCAGGGAAGCCCGTATTCTACCGCCAGCCGCCGCAAGGCCAGGCCAAAGGTCTGGGTGCCAGGACGGTGGCTGGGCGTGGAGACCAGCGCGCTCACTTCCCCACTCCGTACGCGCTCCAAGGCCTGCTCCGGCTCCACCTCCTCCACCGGCAGGCCCTGCTGCGCCAGGTAGCAGGCCGTTCCCGGCGTGGCGCTGAGGCGCCAGCCGAGGGCTATAAGATCTTTTGCCGCCGGCAGCACTTCGTCTTTGTCGCGGTCGGCCACTGAAAGGAGCATCGTTCCCCCCGCCGGAAGCGCCAGGCCGGCGGCGAGGAGAGCTTTGTAGAGGGCGGCAGGTAAAGTGCGGTCTAGTCCCAGTACCTCGCCGGTGGACTTCATCTCCGGGCCCAGGCGCGGATCTACCCTCGTGAGTTTGCTGAAGGAGAAAACCGGCGCTTTAACCGCCACCAGGCGGCGGGGCGGAACGAGGCCGGGGACCAAGCCCAAGTCGGCAAGGCTGGCCCCGAGGCTTAAGCGAGTGGCCAAAGACACTAGCGGAAGGCCGGTAACTTTGCTTAAGAAGGGCACTGTGCGGCTGGCGCGCGGGTTTGCCTCGATTACAAAGAGGCGGCCCTGGTGGTACACAAACTGGATGTTGATAAGTCCTTTGGCTTTAAGCCCCCGTGTCAGAGCGCGAGTTGCAGCTACCACCTCTTCGGCAACTTCCGGCGGGAGATCCGCTGGGTACACAGCCAGGCTGTCGCCCGAGTGAATTCCCGCCCGCTCGATATGTTCCATAATCCCGGGGATGACCACGTCCTCCCCGTCGGCCAGGGCGTCCACTTCGATCTCGCGGCCCGGAAGGTAGCGGTCAATGAGGATGGGCCGGCCAGGCGATACGGCCAACGCTTCTTCCAAGTAGTGGCGTAGTTCTTCCTCGTCTGCTACCACCTCCATCCCCCGCCCGCCGAGAACGAACGAGGGACGCACCAGGACGGGAAAACCGAGCTTTTTAGCCAGGGAAAGCCCGGCCGCAAGTTCGGTGACCGCGCCGCCCGGCGGGCGATCAAGCCCCAGGCGGGCCAGGAGGGCATCGAAGAGTTCCCGGTCTTCAGCGGCAGAAAGCCCCTTAACCGGGGTGCCAAAGAGTGGAAATTCCTCCCCCAACTCCACCGCCAGGTTGAGGGCCGTCTGGCCGCCAAACTGGGCAATGATCCCTGCCGGCCGCTCTTTTTTAAGGACTGCCCGCACATCTTCCGGGTGAAGGGGCTCAAAGTAGAGGCGGTCGGCGGTATCAAAATCCGTGCTCACCGTCTCCGGATTGTTGTTGATAAGAACAGTTTCATACCCGGCCGCCCGCGCCGCCCAGACGGCATGCACCGAGCAGTAGTCGAATTCAATCCCCTGGCCGATGCGGATGGGGCCAGAGCCCAGCACCGCCACCTTCGGCCGGGTACCCACCTCCACCTCGTCACCCCCGGCATAGGTGGAGTAGTAGTAAGGAGTTACCGCGTTAAACTCAGCGGCGCAGGTATCCACCATCTTGTAGCCTGGATGAATA
>JASKLG010000027.1 GCA_030153805.1 Bacillota bacterium
ACGTCGCGGTAATTCTCCCCCAGAGGGGTGGTAATCTTGAGGAGCTCATTCTGAATGCAGCTGGCCAGCCGGTAGCTTTCCGGATGGTTGGGATAGTAGAAAGTCTGCGCTCCGTATTCGTAGGCGGAAGGAAAGCTGTTGCCGTGAATGCTGAGAAAAACCGTCGCCCCGGCCTCTTTCGCCGGCTGCACCCGCGCCTTGAGGTCTTCTACCAGATCCTCGGAAAGCTCCCGGTCGTCCTCTCGCGTAAGCACCACCCGCGCGCCGCTCAGCTGGAAGTATTCTTTAAGAAACTTACAGATGGGCAGGGTAATATCCTTTTCCATAATGCCCTCCCTGCCACTCGCGCCCGTATCGATCCCTCCGTGCCCCGGGTCCAGCACGATTACCTGCGGCGCCAAAAGGCGTGCTCCGGCAAATACCCGTTCCTGCGCCCGGCGCTCAGGTGTGGCCAAGGCGGCCAGAAGTGCGGCCAGGAGAAATGCCGCTGCCAGCCACCGCCCGGCGCTTTTTCGATAAGTATCTCTCGTGCCTTTCTGCACCTGGAACCCTCCCCGCACGCCCCCGCTTTATGGCGGGGCTGCCTCTAAAACAATACTCGCACGGGCAGGGCTTTAGACCGAAGGGAATGTTCACCTGAAAAGACTGCACCCAAAACCCGGTACCCTAAGAAAATAAAAAGGCCCCGGATTTTGCGAGCCGGAGCCCTTGCTGTTTTGCCGGAGCTAAGTTAACGCTTAGAGAACTGCGGCGCACGCCGGGCCTTTTTCAAACCGTACTTCTTGCGTTCCGTCATCCGCGGGTCACGGGTAAGGAGCCCTTCTTTTTTCAAGGTTGGGCGCAAAAGTTCGTCCACCTTGAGGAGGGCCCGGGCGATACCGTGGCGCACAGCGCCGGCCTGGCCCGAAATTCCTCCACCGTGTACTTTGGCAAGAACGTCGTACTTACCTAGGTTGCCCGTCACCCTGAGCGGCCGTTCCACCATAGCCTGCAGGCTGCGCAGGGGAAAGTATTCTTCCAAGGGCTGGCCGTTCACCACAAAACGGCCGGTTCCGGGAACCAAACGCACCCGGGCTACTGCCGTCTTCCGCCGCCCGGTGCCGTAATAAGTAATGCTCGCCACTAGCTCTCTCCTCCTTTCCCCATACGCTTAGAAGTTCCATACTTCGGGCTTTTGCGCCTGATGCGGGTGTTCAGGCCCGCGGTACACTTTAAGTTTTCTCGCCATAGCCCGCCCGAGCCGGTTATGCGGCAGCATACCTTTTACAGCCATCTCCACGGCCAGCTCAGGCCGCTGGGCCAAAAGATCCTTGTACTTAGTACGCTTAAGCCCTCCGGGGTAGCCCGTGTGGCGCACCCATTCCTTTTTCTCGGCCTTGCGACCGGTAAGCACTACCTTGTCCGCGTTGACGATGATAACGTGGTCTCCCGTGTCGATGAAGGGGGTAAAGGTTGGCTTATGCTTTCCGCGGAGGATATGCGCCGCCAGAGCCGCCAACCGGCCGAGGGGCTTCCCAGTAGCGTCCAAGACGTACCACTTGCGCTCTATTTCGGCGGGTTTCGCCATATAGCTCTTCACTTTCTCTTCCTCCCGCTGCGAGGATCCAAGGAGGCTCCTCCCGCCGGGGCTCGTGGGCGGTAGAGACTCACAGGGTGATTTTAACACAGGCCCAGGGTACTGTCAAGGCAACGTCCCCGGGCGTCTCCTTTGCCAGATTTTCTTCGTAATCTATGTGCCAGAGGATGAGCCCCTGGGGCGGGGCGGTCGGACCGGCCGCTTTGCGGTCGCGCGCCGCCAGGATCCGCCCCATATCCTCAGGCTTCAGCACCCCCCGCCCCACCTCAACCAAGGTTCCCACCAGGTTGCGCACCATCTTGTAAAGAAAGCCATCCGCAGCGGCCTCCACGGCGATGAGTCCGCCCTCCTCCGCTACCGCCAAGCGCCGTAAAGTGCGTACGTGGCTTTTCGCCGCGCCGCCGGCGGCGCAAAAGGAAGTAAAATCGTGTTCGCCGGTAAGCTCTTCCGCCGCCGCCCGCATGGCCGCCACATCTAAGGGAAAGGGAAGGTGCCAGCTGAAGCGCCGCAGGAAGGGCGAAGGATATGGTGCGACTTCCATCAGGTAGCGGTAAACCTTGGTTTTGGCCGAGTAGCGGGCGTGAAACTCGGCCGGAACCTCTTCTGCCTGCCAGACGGTAACATCCCGTGGAAGGCAGGAATTTAGGGCCGCCGGAAGACGTTCTAGGGGAATGCGGGCCGCCGTGTGGAAGTTCACCACCTGGGCGCGGGCATGCACGCCGGCATCGGTGCGGCCGGCCCCGATCACCTTAACTTCCTCGCCCAGGATTCTGCCGAGGGCTGCACTGAGTTCGCCCTGTACGGTCCGGGCCTTAGGCTGCACTTGAAAGCCGGCGAAATCGGTCCCGTCATAGGCCAGCGTAAGCTTGATGTTGCGCAGCGGCCGCACCTCCCTTCCCCATCCGAAACGTCTGGCCCGTTAGGGTGCCGGGACACTTTAGTAGAGGAACCTGTCCGCCAGGCTGAAGGCTACCAGAAGGACGCTGACGGCGAGGGCAATGTAATCGCGGGCGGCAAATTTCAGTTCCCTGAGGCGCGTGCGCCCCACGCCTCCCCGGTAGCAGCGTGCCTCCATGGCCGTGGCCAGGTCATCGGCCCGGCGGAAAGCACCGACAAAGAGAGGTACCAAAAGTGGTATCATGCCCCGCGCCCGCTGGACTATGTTCCCCGTCTCAAAATCGGCGCCGCGGGCCATCTGAGCCTTCATGATTTTGTCCGTCTCCTCAAGGAGCGTAGGGATAAAGCGAAGGGCAATGGTCATCATCATGGCAAGCTCGTGGGCCGGCACCCCGATGCCGCGAAAAGGGCTGAGGAGGTATTCTATGCCGTCCGTTAAGGCAATGGGTGAACTGGTGAGGGTGAGGAGCGAAGTAGTGAGCACTAAGAGAATAAGCCGCCAGCCCATGAAGATACCAAGCCGGATCCCTTCTTCGGTAGCTTTAAGCGGCCCCAATTCCCAGACCACTCGTCCGGGCGTAAGAAAGAAATTCAAAGCCAGGGTGAAGAGCACGATGTAAAAGATCGGTCGCACGCCCCGAAGCACGTAACGCCAGGGGAGCCCCGAGAGCGCTACCAAAACGAAGCTGAAGGCGGTGATGGCCAGGTAACCGGAAAGGTCGTCTACGAGAAAGAGGGCAACAATGTAAAAGATGGAGCCTAAGATTTTCGTCCGCGGGTCCAGGCGGTGCAGAAGGGAGGTACCTGGTATATACTGCCCGAGGGTAATATCTCTAAGCATGGCCCCGCCTCCTCAGGTGCCTTAGGATCTCCTCCACCGCTTCTTCCACGGTAAGGATGTCGGTCCGCGCGCCGGGGTAAAACGCACTGAAACGGCGCATAAACTCCGTAATCTGGGGAATTCCCAAGCCCAGGCGCTCAAGCTCCTCGGCGCGCTGGAAAAGTTCGCGCGGCTTTCCCTCGGCTGCCACGCGCCCTCGGTGTATCACTACCAGGCGGTCCACCAACCGGGCCACGTCCTCCATGCTGTGAGAAACCAGGATCACAGTGAGGCCCAGCCTCCTGTGCAGGTCGGCCAGCTGTCCCAGAATTTCATCCCGCCCCCGCGGGTCAAGCCCGGCGGTCGGCTCGTCCAGCACCAGGTACTGAGGGCGCATGGCCAGCACGCCGGCGATGGCCACCCGGCGCATCTCCCCGCCGGAAAGGTCAAAGGGCGAGCGCGACCCGTACTTGGCCACGTCCAGCCCAACCATGGCCAGCGCTTCTTCCACGCGCTCCTCTACCTCTTCCTCGGTAAGCCCCAGGTTGCGCGGGCCAAACCCCACGTCTTTGGCCACCGTTTCCTCGAAGAGCTGGTGTTCTGGGTACTGGAAAACCAATCCTACTTTCTGGCGGATAGCCCGCCGCGTCGCCCGCACGCGGGTGTCCACTCCGTCTACGAGCACCTGGCCCTCGGTCGGCACCAAGAGTCCATTCAGGTGTTGAATGAGCGTGGACTTGCCGGAGCCCGTGTGGCCGATGAGCCCTACAAATTCGCCTTCTTCAATGGTCAGGTTGATTCCCCTTAGGGCGGTGGCCGCAAAGGGCGTACCCGGTTGGTAGGTGTAACTTACGTCAATGACTCGTATCGGCATAGCTGCGCCACCAGCTCCTCTGCGGTGAGAATCCCGGCCGGAAGGTCAATGCCCCGCTCCCTTAGGGCAAGGGCCAGCTCGGTAACCTGTGGTACGTCGAGGCCCAGGCTGCGGAGCTCTGCGACCCGCGCGAATACCTCGCGGGGAGAACCGTCCAACACCAGCCGGCCGCCGTCCATCACCACTACGCGCCCGGCCCGCACGGCTTCCTCCATGAAGTGGGTGATGTAAACGATGGTAATGCCCTCCTCCCGGTTCAGCCGCACCACCGTTTCCAGGACCTCACGCCGGCCGCTGGGGTCGAGCATGGCCGTAGGTTCGTCGAGGATCAGCGCTTCCGGGCGCATGGCCAGCACCCCGGCGATGGCCACCCGCTGCTTTTGCCCGCCCGAAAGAAGATGCGGAGCCGACCGGCGAAATTCGCTCATCCCCACTATGGCCAATGCTTCGTCCACCCGGCGCCGGATTTCTGCCGGCGGCACGCCCAGGTTCTCGGGCCCGAAGGCGACATCTTCTTCCACGGCCGTAGCCACGATCTGATTGTCCGGATTCTGAAAGACCATCCCCGCACTCTGACGGATGGCCCATAGGTTCTCGCTCTCCCGCGTGTCCATCCCGTTCACCAGCACCCGCCCCTCCGTGGGAAGGAGCAGGGCATTCAGGTGTTTGGCCAGGGTTGACTTACCGGAACCATTGTGGCCGATTATCGCCACAAATTCTCCGCGGGCGATGCTCAGGGAAACGTCCTTTAAGGCCTCCCGCCCCCGCCCGTCCCCTTCGTCGTAGCGATGGGTGACGTGCTCGAGCTGGAACATTGCCGTCATTTTTACCACCCGCTTAATAAAATAGGGACCATGCGCCCGGCAAGGCTGGTCCCTTACTTACCTTAAGCCAGCTCCAGGATGGCCATGGGAGCCGCGTCGCCCTGGCGGGGTCCGAGCTTGTAGATGCGCGTGTAGCCGCCCGCCCGCTCCTTATAGCGCGGGCCAACTGTATCGAAGAGCTTCTTCAGCACCTCTTTGTCCGGCAGCAGCACTGCTGCCTGCCGGCGCGCGTGTAGATCGCCCCGCTTGGCCAGAGTGACCAGCCTTTCAGCCAGGCGTCTCAGCTCTTTGGCTTTGGCCTCGGTAGTTTCAATGCGCTCATAACGGAAGAAAGAGATGAGCGCGTTGCGCAGCATGGCCCGCCGGTGGCCGCTCAGGCGTCCGAGCTTGCGGTAACCCATATCCGTTCACCTCCGTTTGGCGTAGGGCGATTGGCATTGGTCCTGAGACATTTGGCAACAACCAACCACCAATAGCCGGCTGCCGACTGGTTATTCTTCTTTTGGTTTGAGGGACAGCCCCAGGGCGGCAAGCTTCGCCTGAACCTCTTCCAGGGACTTCCGCCCCAGGTTGCGCACCTTCATCATGTCTTCTTCGGTTTTCTGCGTAAGCTGGTAGACGGTATTAATCCCGGCACGCTTGAGACAGTTGTACGAGCGGACGGAAAGATCAAGCTCTTCAATGGTCATGTCGAGGACGTTGCTCTTGTTGTCCTCCTTGGGCTCGACCAATATTTCCGTGTCGTTCTTGGCCTCGGTGAGGCCGGTGAAAAGGGCCAGATGCTCAGTAAGAATATGGGCCGCCAGGCTTACCGCTTCGTTCGGGGCGATGGTTCCGTCCGTCCAAACCTCAAGCGTCAGCTTGTCGAAGTCCGTCCTCTGGCCCACGCGGGTATTTTCCACCAGGTAATTGACGCGCGTCACGGGGCTGAAGATCGAATCGACCGGGATCACGCCGATGGGGTCATCCGGCTTCTTGTTGCGTTCGGCCGGAACGTACCCTCTCCCCTTGGCCACGGTGATTTCCATGACCAGCTCGCCGCCTTCATCCAGGGTGGCGATATGCTGTTCGGGGTTGAGGATTTCGATGTCCGGATCGGTGGTGATGTCTCCTGCCTTAATCTCGCCCGGTCCGCGCACCTGAAGGCGCATAACCTTCGGGGTGTCGCTATGCAGTTTCAGCGCCAGTTCCTTGAGGTTGAGAATGATCTCCGGCACATCTTCAACTACGCCCGGTATCGTGGAGAGCTCATGGAGTACATCCTGGATTTTCACCGAGGTGACGGCAGCGCCCGGCAGGGACGAAAGGAGAACACGCCTGAGGGAGTTGCCCAACGTGGTCCCGTAACCCCGCTCGAGGGGCTCCACCACAAAGCGGCCATACCGGTTGTCCTCGCTGATTTCGGCCACCTCAATTCTCGGTTTGTCCATTTCCATCATGAACCTTGCCCCTCCTCTTTCGGGTCAGGCTTTCTTGGCGCCCCGCCCGAGGTGATCATGGCGTTCACGCTGAAGTGCCGAGCCAAGGAAAGGCGCACCTCCACACGCGTTCAGGCGCAGACCTGACGCCGTTACTGGTTATTCGAGTCTGCAGCGAGGGCATGTGCTCCAGGTTCATTACTTGGAGTAGAGCTCCACGATCAGGTGCTCCTGCACCGGGACGTCGATCTCCTCGCGCTCCGGAAGCCTCACCACTCTACCTTTAAACTCGGTCGGCGAGGATTCCAGCCATGCCGGCACCGTGCGCACGGCCGCCACCTGGGCGAGCTCCTCGAACAGGGGCCGGGTGCGGCTTCTTTCGCGCACCGTTACTTCATCGCCCGGCCGCACGCGGAAGGATGGAATGCTCACCTTGCGCCCGTTCACCGCAAAGTGGCCGTGGCGCACCAGTTGCCTGGCCTCGGCCCGCGAGCGGGCAAACCCAAGGCGGTAGACCACATTATCCAGCCGCGTCTCTAAAAGAGTGAGCAGGTTGACACCCGTCATACCCTTCATGCGCGTAGCGAGCTCGTAGTAGCGCCTGAATTGCCGCTCCAGCACGCCGTAGATCCGCCGCGCCTTCTGCTTTTCCCTGAGCTGCACACCGTACTCGGAAAGCTTCTTTCGGTTTTGCCCGTGCTGACCGGGCGCGTATCCCCGGCGTTCCACCGCGCACTTGGCCGTGTAGCACCGGTCGCCCTTGAGAAAGAGCTTCATCCCCTCCCGGCGGCACAGCCGGCAGGTAGCTTCCGTATACCTTGCCATCTAGTCAAAAACACCTCCTTTTAGACCCGGCGCCGTTTTGGCGGCCGGCAGCCGTTATGCGGAATGGGGGTAACGTCCTTGATCAGGTTCACTTCCAACCCGGCCGCCTGCAGCGAGCGGATGGCCGCCTCCCGCCCGGCCCCCGGTCCCTTAACTTCCACTTCTATTTCGCGCATCCCGTGCTCCATCGCCTGCTTGGCCGCCTTTTCTGCCGCCATCTGGGCCGCAAAGGGCGTACCTTTGCGCGAGCCTTTAAAGCCCTCTGTGCCCGCACTGGCCCACGAGATCACATTGCCGGCCATATCGGTGATGGTCACGATGGTATTGTTGAAGGTAGAACGGATGTGCGCCACGCCGCGGTCGACGTTTTTGCGCTCACGCCGCTTTACGCGCCCCTGCGCTTTCTTGGGCATCCTCTTCCCTCCTTAAAGACAGCTCTACTTCTTGCGCCGCACGCCCACCGTCTTGCGCGGCCCTTTACGAGTACGGGCATTCGTGCGCGTCCGCTGGCCGCGCACCGGCAGGCCCCGTCGATGGCGCAGGCCACGGTAAGTGCCGATTTCAATCAGGCGTTTAATATTGAGGGCCACATCGCGCCGGAGATCGCCTTCAACCTTGTAGTTCTTTTCGATCTCCTCGCGCAGCCGTGCCGCCTCTTCTTCCGTAAGGTCCTTTACGCGGGTATCCGGGTTGACTTTAGTCTTGGCCAGAATTTTCCTGGCCGAGCTCAGACCGATTCCGTAAATATAGGTGAGGGCAATCTCAACCCGTTTCTCGCGCGGCAGGTCTACGCCGGCAATACGTGCCACAAGTCACACCTCCCTTAGCTCGGGCCTTAGCCCTGGCGCTGCTTGTGCTTCGGATTCTCGCAGATCACCATTACGCGCCCTTTGCGTTTAATTACCTTGCATTTTTCACAGATCGGTTTCACCGACGGCCTAACCTTCACCGCCAACCCTCCTTCAATCGAGTGGGGTGCCGTCCCTCCTCGGGCATTGCCCCTCCTCACTTGTAGCGATAAATTATACGTCCTCGGCCCAGATCGTAGAGTGAAAGCTGCACGCGCACGCGGTCCCCGGGAAGGATGCGAATGAAGTTCATGCGGATTTTACCGGAAACATGGGCTAAGACGCGGTGGCCGTTGTCCAGTTCCACCCGGAACATCGCGTTGGGGAGCGGCTCAATCACCGTACCGTCAACTTCTATAGCGTCATCTCTTTCCTTAGGCATCAATCGCCCTCCTTCCACGACGGGTCGGCGCCCAGGAGCTCGGCCAAAGCTTCTCGAATCATGAGGTCGGAAACCGGCTCTTCCCGTTCAAGCTTTTCCGCCACGCCTTCGGCCACGTGCTCCGTAACCTCAAGGTGCGCCACGTTCTTAATCTTAGGCCGCGCGATAGGACGGTACCTGCCGTCGGCCACCCGGGCCCGCCGGTGATCTGCCCAACCAACAACCAAATAGTAGCGACCCCGGTCGCGCCCGGCCCGGGAACATACCAGCTGTCCCAGCTTGACTTTCCCTGGCATACCGGTCCCCCCCTAAAGGCGGGTGAGTATCTCCGGGCCTGCTTCGGTAATGGCCACGGTGTGTTCAAAATGGGCCGACAGGCTGCCGTCTGCCGTAACTACCGTCCAGCCGTTGGGGAGTACGCGCACTTCGTACGTTCCCCGGTTGACCATAGGTTCAATGGCCAGCACCATACCGGCCTGAAGCCTGGGCCCGCGGCCGGGCGGGCCGTAGTTGGGAACAGGTGGATCCTCGTGCATCTTGGTACCGATGCCGTGCCCAACATAATCGCGCACCACGGAAAAACCTGCCTTCTCTACGTGCACCTGAATGGCATGCCCGATGTCCGACAGGCGCCGGCCGGGACGGGCCTCGGCAATGCCGCGGTAGAGGGCTTCTTCCGTCACCCTGAGAAGCTCCAGCGCCTCTTCGCTAACCTCGCCTACCGGCGCTGTAAAGGCCGCATCGCCTACATAACCGTCTACAATGGCACCGATATCAATACTAATAATATCTCCAGATTTTACCTGTCTTAGTCCAGGAATGCCATGTACCACTTCGTTATTGATCGAGGCGCAAATGCTCCCCGGGAAGCCCTGGTACCCTTTGAAGGCCGGTATTCCGCCGTGGCGGGTGATGAAATCCTCGGCCAAAGCATCGAGCTCGGCCGTGGTCACGCCGGGACGGATGGCTCGCTTCAGCTCGGCGACGGCCAGCGCCGTAAGCCTCCCGGCGGCTCTCATAATGTCGATTTCCTGCGGTGACTTGAGGATGATCATTTTACTCCCTCTTCGATGGCCGCCTTGACCCGCGCCAGGATTTCGGCCGGCGTACCCGTGCCTGCCACACGCACCAACAGGCCCCTCCGGGCGTAAAAGTCAAGAAGCGGCTCCGTCTGGGCTTGATACACCCTCAGCCGTCGCGCCACCACCTCTTCGCGGTCGTCCTCGCGCTGGATGAGCCGGGAGCCGCAGGCGTCGCAGTACTCGGGAGTCTTCGGCGGCCGGCTTTCCAGGTGGTAGGAGGCTCCGCACTTAGGGCATACCCGCCGTGCACTGAGGCGTCTCATTAGTACCTCCGGCTCCACGTCGAGGAATACCGCCCGCTCCAGCGGCCGGCCGCTTTCCTCAAGGAACGCCTCCAGGCTCTTAGCCTGTGCTTCCGTGCGCGGGAAACCGTCCAGGATAAAGCCGTTCGCCGCGTCCGGCGCCGCAAGCCGTTCCCGGACAACCCCAATGACCACCTCATCGGGGACGAGTTCTCCCCGGCTCACGTAGCGGCGTGCTTCCTCGCCCAGGGGCGTTCCGGCGGCCATGGCCGCGCGCAGGAGGTCGCCGGTGGCAATATGGGGGATGTGATACTCCCGCGCCAGAAGCTCCCCCTGGGTCCCCTTGCCTGCCCCCGGTGCGCCTAAGAGTACAAGCCGCATGGCCCTGTACCTCCCCTCTGCCCGTACCCGGCTTACGACTTCTTGAGAAAGCCTTCATAGTGCCGCATGAGCATGTGCGCCTCGATCTGCTTCATGGTCTCCAGCGCCACACCCACCACGATGAGCACCCCGGTGCCACCGAAGTAAAGGCCCTGGACGCCGGTCAGCGTACCCATGAACATGGGCAGGATCGCCACAAGGGCGATGAAAAGGGCCCCGGCTACGGTGATGCGGTAGAGAACCCGGCTTATATAGTCGGATGTGGGCCGGCCCGGCCTGATGCCGGGTATGAACCCGCCGTATTTCTGGAGATTCTTGGAGATGTCTACGGGGTTAAATGTGACCGCCGTGTAGAAGAAGGTGAAAAAGATATTCAAACCGAAGTAAAGTACGGTGTTGAGCGTCGTGCCCCACTGCAGGGCGTTGGCGACGGCCTGAGCCCAGGGGTGGTGCACAAACTGCGCCACCGTGCCCGGAAAGAGGAGCACCGACATGGCAAAGATAATTGGAATCACGCCGGCCTGGTTCACCTTAAGCGGGATGTGCGTGCTCTGGCCGCCGTAGACGCGCCGCCCCACCACCCGCTTGGCATACTGCACGGTGATGCGCCGCTCGCCTTCCTGTACGTAGATAATGGCTACGATGACGGCCAGCACCACCACGGCGAGGAGCAGGATGTTGAGGACATTTATAGCCCGCACCTGAATGTAGCCGATTATCTTGCCGAGTCCCGCCGGCAGGCCCGAAACAATGCCGGCAAAGATGATGAGCGAAATTCCGTTGCCAATGCCTTTATCGGTTATTTCCTCACCTAGCCACATGAGAAAGGCAGTACCGGCCGTGAGGGCCAGGACGATGATGGACCAGCTCACCCAACCCGGGCGAACTATGGCTTCCCGCATCCAGGCCACCATGCCGGCCGCCTGAATGAGCGCCAGTACGACCGTGCCGTAGCGGGTGTACTGGGCCAGCTTCTTACGCCCCTCTTCGCCCTCTTTGGCCAGTTCCTCCCACCTGGGTATCACGATGGTCAGAAGCTGGACGATAATCGAAGACGTAATGTAAGGGGTTACGCTCAAGGCAAAGATGGATACCCTTTTCAGGGCACCACCAGAAAAGAGGTCCAGGAAACCGAGCAGGTTGCCTTGAGCGAAAACATCCTGGAGCACCCGCGGATCAATGCCGGGCACCGGTATATGGCTGCCGATCCGGAATACCAGGAACATAAGGAGCGTGAAGGTGATCCGGCGTCTTAGATCCGGAATCTTCCAGGCATTCCGCAGCGCACTTAACATTTAGATCACCTCGGCTTTACCGCCGGCCGCCAGGATCTTTTGCTCGGCGGTCTTGCTGAAGGCGTTGGCCCGTACGGTTAGGGGCTTGGTCAGGTCGCCGTCGCCGAGCACTTTGATCTTATCCCCAGCGCGCTTGATCAGCCCCGCCGCGCGCAGGCTCTCCGGCGTCACTTCGTCCCCGGGCGCGAACCTTTCCTCAAGGGCGGCCAGGTTCACCACGGAGTACTCAACACGAAAAGGGTTTTTGAACCCGCGCTTCGGCAGGCGCAGATGGAGCGGTTTTTGGCCGCCTTCGAAGGCCGGCCCCTTGCCGCCGCCAGAGCGGGCTTTTTGTCCCTTATGGCCACGTCCGGAGGTTTTGCCGAGCCCGGAGCCGATACCGCGGCCGACGCGCGTCTTGGCCGGGCGGGAACCGGGAGCCGGTGAGAGCGTGGAAAGATCCATGGCTACACCTCCTAGCTTACTCTTCTTGTGGCTCAACTGCAACCAGGTGCTGCACCTTGCGGATCATGCCCTGAACGGCCGGGGTCGCCTCTTTGACCACCGACTGGTGCAGGCGGCGAAGGCCTAGGGCCCTTACCGTGGCCCGCTGGTCGGCAGGACGGCTGGCTGTGCTTCTAACCAGAGTAATTTTAAGCTTGGCCATGCTCTCCTACCTCCTCAGCCGATGAGCTCTTCCAGGGGCAGGCCCCGCAGACGGGCTACCTCTTCCGGTCTCTTCAGCGACTTCAGGGCGGCAATCGTCGCCCGCGCCACATTGTTCGGATTGGAAGATCCGAGGGACTTGGTGAGGACGTCCCTCACTCCGGCCAGCTCCAGGATGGCCCGCACAGCCCCGCCCGCAATCACGCCAGTACCGGGAGACGCGGGCTTAAGGAGCACGCGGCCAGCTCCAAAATGTCCGATCACCTCATGGGGTATAGTAGTATCCAGGAGCGGAACCGTGAGCAAATTCTTTTTCGCATCCTCTATCCCTTTGCGGATGGCATCCGGCACTTCCGCCGCTTTGCCCAGGCCTACCCCTACTTTACCGTTACCGTTGCCGATGACGACGAGTGCGCTGAAGCTGAAGCGCCGGCCGCCCTTGACTACCTTGGCCACCCGGTTGATGGCCACAACCTTCTCCTGAAATTCGCTCCCGGAGACTTCTTCCCGGCGGTCGCGCCGCTTCCTCGGTTGTTCGTGTTTCTGCAAGTCGCTTCTCCCTCCTTTACCCCTGCCTTAAAACTCCAGCCCGGCAGCCCGGGCGGCCTCCGCCAGCGCCGCCACACGGCCGTGATACAGATAACCGCCACGGTCGAACACTACTTTGGTAATGCCGCGCTCCTTGGCCCGCCGCGCCACCAGCTCGCCCACCAGTTTGGCCGCTTCCACGTTTCCACCTTTGATCCCGCGTCCCCGGATTTCAGGGTCCAGGGTCGATGCGGCAACGAGGGTGGTGCCGTTCTGGTCGTTGATGATCTGGGCGTAGATATGGTTCAAGCTCCGGTACACCGCAAGCCGCGGCCGGTCGGGAGTACCTGCCACCTTCTTGCGTACCCTAAGGTGGCGGATGCGGCGCCTTTTGTTGCGATCTTCTTTGTTAATCACCTGCGCACCCTCCTTTCCGGAGCTTACTTCCCGGCCTTACCGGTCTTGCCGACCTTGCGGCGCAGCTTTTCGCCTTCGTAGTGAATGCCCTTGCCCTTGTAAGGTTCCGGCGGCCTGCGCCGGCGCACGTCCGCAGCCACTTCGCCGACCAGCTCTTTGTCCAGGCCGTGCACAATGATCTTCGTCGGAGCCGGCACCTCGAATTCGATTCCAGCGGGGGGATCGATCTCTACCGGGTGAGAATACCCGAGCTGCATAACGAGCTTGCGCCCCTGCTTCGATGCCCGGTAACCCACTCCGGTAATCTCAAGGGCCTTGCTGTAGCCCCGCGTCACGCCTTCCACCATGTTAGCAACAAGAGTCCTCGCCAGTCCGTGCATGGCCCGGGACCTGTCTTCGTCGCCTGCCGGCATTACTTTCAGTACATCGCCCTCGCGGATTACGCTGACCTCGCGGGGCAGCACGCGCGTGAGCTCGCCTTTGGGCCCGCGCACCCGCACGGTGTTCCCCTCTATTTCAACCTCCACCCCGGCAGGTACCGGAATGGGCTTTTTCCCAATTCTTGACATCTCAACTCCTCCTCACTACCAAACGTAGCAGAGGACTTCACCGCCCACGCCCTCGCGCCGGGCCTGCTTATCGCTCATTATGCCCCGCGGTGTCGACAGGATGGCGATACCCAGCCCGCGCAGCACCTTGGGGATCTCGTTCCGGCCCACGTACACCCTAAGGCCCGGCTTGCTGATCCGCTTCAGGTCGGTGATCACGCGTTCCTTGTTCGGTCCGTACTTCAGGTAAATCTTCAAGATGCCCTGTTTATTGTCGTCGACATATTCGTAGTCGCGGATGAAGCCCTCGGCCTTGAGGATCTCGGCGATGGCCTTTTTCATGCGCGAGCTGGGAACCTCAACTACCTCGTGGCGCGCCATGTTGGCGTTTCTGATCCGCGTCAGCATGTCGGCGATGGGATCGGTCATGGTCACCTTTCTCTGCCTCCCTTCTGGCCCTACCAGCTGGCCTTCCTTATCCCAGGGATCTCCCCGCGATAGGCCCGCTCCCGGAAGCAAATCCGGCACAACCCAAACTTGCGGAGGTAGGCGTGGGGACGGCCGCAAATCTTACAGCGGTTATGCGCCCGCACCTTGAACTTTGGCTCGCGCTTCCATTTTTCAATCAGGGCCTTTCTGGCCACTCCTTTTTCCCTCCTTTGCGCTAGCTTTCCCGGAAGGGCATACCGAGAAGCCGGAGAAACTCCCGGGCTTCTTCGTCCGTTTTGGCCGTGGTCACGATGGTAATGTCCATGCCGCGGACTTTTTCCACCTTGTCGTAGTCGATCTCCGGGAAGATCAGCTGCTCACGCACCCCTAGGGTGTAGTTGCCGCGTCCGTCAAACCCTTTGGGGGAAACGCCGCGGAAGTCGCGGACCCGCGGTAGCGCTACATTCATGAGCTTCTGGAGAAAGTCATACATCCGCTCGCCTCTTAAGGTCACCTTGCAGCCGATGGCCGCACCGGCCCGAACTTTGAAGTTGGCGATGGACTTTTTCGCCCGCGTAATCACCGGCTTCTGGCCGGCGATCTGGGTGAGATCCGCCACGGCCGCATCCAGCAGCTTGGGGTTCTGCAGGGCATCGCCCACGCCCATGTTGATGACGACCTTCTCCAGCTTGGGCACCTGCATCCTGTTCTTATAGCCGAACTTCTGCATCAGCGCCGGCACAACTTCTTGCTCGTATTTCTCCCTGAGATTCACCTGGTCCTACCCCCTTTCGGCGCCTACTTATCAATAACCTCGCCGCACTTCTTGCAGTACCGCACGCGGCGCCCGTCGGCGAGAATCTTCTTCCCGGTTCGGGTGGGGCGGCCACAGCTGCTGCAGATGAGCTGCACGTTGCTGGCGCTGAGCGGCGCCTCCTTGGTTATAATCCCGCCCTGTTGAATCTTCTGCGACGGCCGGGTGTGGCGTTTCACCAGGTTAACTCCCTCCACCAGCACCCTGCCCTTGGCGGGGAAGACGCGGAGGATCTTGCCCTTTTTCCCGCGGTCCTTGCCGGCGATTACCATTACGGTATCGCCCCGTCTTACATGTAGCTTGGGCTGCAACCTTAACGCCTCCTTCCCCTACAGCACTTCCGGCGCCAAGGAGATGATCTTCATAAATTCTTTCTCGCGCAGCTCCCGGGCCACAGGCCCGAAAATACGCGTTCCGCGCGGTTCCTTGTCGTCCTTGATAATGACGGCGGCGTTTTCATCAAAGCGGATGTAGGACCCGTCGGGGCGCCGTACACCCTTTTTCGATCTTACCACCACCGCCTTTACCACGTCGCCCTTCTTAACAACACCGCCGGGCGTTGCCTGCTTAACGCTGGC
This sequence comes from Bacillota bacterium, assembly GCA_030153805.1. Lineage (GTDB taxonomy): Bacteria > Bacillota > DTU030 > DUMP01 > DUMP01 > DUMP01. The sequence continues at coordinate 15,424 of JASKLG010000027.1, forward strand.
GACGATGATGTCTCCCACATTGGCGTAGCGCCGCTTGGAGCCGCCGACTACGTGAATGCACATGAGCTCCTTTGCTCCCGTGTTGTCGGCTACGACCAGGCGTGTCTGTGGCTGAATCATTTTCTAACCCCCTTTCAGGAAAAGGGCGAAATTAGCGGGCCCTCTCGATGATCTCAACCACCCGCCATCTCTTCTCCTTGGAAAGCGGCCGGGTCGACATTACCCGCACCCGGTCTCCAACCCGGCAGGCGTTCTCCGGGTCGTGGGCTTTAAAACGCACAGTCCGGTAAATAGTGCGCTTGTAAAGCGGGTGTTGAACGGTGTTTTGAACCTCCACAACCACCGTCTTGTCCATCTTATCGCTCACTACCGTCCCGACGCGGACTTTCCTCTTTCCTCTCTCCAAGCTCCTGGCCTCCTTTCCTTAGGCCTTCCGGGCTTCCAGTTCCCTCTGCCGGAGGATCGTCTTTATTCTGGCGATATCCTTCTTAACCTCGCGGATGCGCATGGGGTTATCCAGCTGCCGCGTAGCCATCTGAAAACGAAGGTTGAAAAGTTCCTCCTTGAAGCCGGCCAGTTTCTCGCGGAGCTCACTATCGCTAAGTTCCCGCAGTTCCTTAGCTTTCACCGGCCTCACCACCCACTTCCGTGCGCTTAACGAAGCGCGTTTTAATTGGCAGTTTATGCCCGGCCAGCCGCATGGCCTCGCGGGCCACCTCCTCGTCCACGCCGCTGAGTTCAAACAGCACCCGGCCCGGCTTTACCACGGCCACCCAGTACTCCGGCGTCCCCTTACCGCTGCCCATGCGGGTTTCGGCGGGTTTGGCCGTAATGGGTCTGTCCGGGAAGATCTTGATCCACACGCGGCCGCCGCGCCTCACATAGCGCGTCAGGGCCACACGGGCGGCCTCAATTTGCCGCTGGGTAACCCAGCCCGGCTCCAGGGCCACCAGGCCGTAATCGCCGAACACGACCTCTGTGCCGCGCTTGGCCACGCCGCGCGGATGCGGCCGGTGCTGCTTCCTGTATTTGACCCTCTTGGGCATCAGCATTGTTATTCGCCTCCCTCGGCGGCGACCTCTTTCTGCTCCGCCCTGACCTGTTTGTCGGGCAGGATCTCGCCCTTGTAGATCCAAACCTTTACGCCGATGCGCCCGTAGGTTGTATGGGCCTCGGCAAAACCGTACTCAATATCCGCCCGGAGCGTCTGAAGCGGCACCGTACCCTCGCGGTAACCCTCGGTCCGGGCAATTTCTGCCCCGCCGAGCCGGCCGCTAACTGCCACCCGGATTCCTTTTGCCCCCGCGCGCATAGCCCTGGCCATGGCCTGCTTCATGGCGCGGCGGAAGGAAGTGCGCTTCTCCAGCTGCTGGGCGATGCTTTCGGCCACCAGCTGCGCATCCAGCTCCGGCACCTTGATTTCCTGGATGTTGAGGTGGACCTGCTTGCCGGTCATCTTCTCCAGTTCCTTGCGCAGGGCTTCGACCCCTGCTCCGCCGCGGCCGATTATAATCCCGGGTTTGGCCGTGTGGATCGTGACCTGAACCCTTTTGGCCACGCGTTCGATTTCGATGCGCGAGACGCCGGCCGCGTAGCACTTCTCCTTGATGTGCTTTCTGATCCTGATATCCTCAAGCAGGAGGTCGGAGAAATCGCGCTCTGCGTACCAGCGTGCATCCCAGTTGCGAATAATCCCCAGCCGGAGGCCGTTAGGATTAACTTTTTGACCCACTCCTATCCCTCCTTACTTTTCCCCCACCACCACGGTGATGTGGCTGGTCCGTTTCAGTATTGGAAACGCCTGGCCCATCCGGCGAGGATGATACCTCTTAAGCCGCGGTCCTTCGTCGGCGTATGCCCGCAGCACGTACAGCTTCTCCGGATCCAGGTCGAGATTGTTTTCCGCGTTGGCCAGGGCCGAACGCAGCACTTTCTCCACCAGGCGCGAGGCGCGCTTCGGCGTGAAACGCAAAATGCCCAGGGCCTCGGTCGCGCTCTTGCCACGGATGAGGTCCAGGACAATCCGCACCTTACTGGGGGAGATCCTCACGTAGCGGGCAACTGCTTTAGCTTCCATAGCCTGTCCCTGCCCTCCTCTACTTGAGCGCCGTAGACCTTTCCGTGTGCGCCCCGTGGCCTTTGAAGATCCGCGTGGGCGCGAACTCGCCGAGCTTGTGGCCTACCATCTCTTCGGTGATATAGATCGGTACGTGTTTGCGTCCATCGTGCACGGCAATGGTATGGCCGACCATTTCCGGGAAGATGGTCGATGCGCGGGACCAGGTCTTAATGACCCGCTTCTCCCGCTTCTCGTTCATCTCTCTGATCTTTTTGATAAGGCTGGGGTGAACGTACGGCCCCTTCTTGGCTGAGCGAGACACAAGCTAACCCCCTTTCAGCCTATTTGCGCCTTTTCACGATCAAGCGATCCGAGGCCTTGTTCTTCTTGCGCGTGCGTACTCCTCGGGCCGGCTTACCCCAGGGCGTCATCTGCACCTTCCGACCAACCGGAGCGCGGCCCTCGCCGCCGCCGTGCGGATGGTCTACCGGGTTCATCACTACGCCGCGCACCGTCGGCCTGATACCGAGCCAGCGCGCGCGGCCCGCCTTACCGATGGTCACATTCTCATGGTCCAGGTTCCCGACCTGGCCCACGGTGGCCCGGCACTCTACCCGGAACATGCGCATTTCTCCCGAAGGCATGCGCAAAGTGGCGTACTTTCCTTCCCGGGCGACCAGCTGCGCCCCCGCCCCGGCAGAGCGCACGAGCTTGCCACCCTGACCGGGAATAAGCTCGATGTTGTGCACCACGGTACCCACCGGGATGTTAGCCAGAGGCAGAGCGTTGCCCGGCTTAATGTCGGCATCCGGCCCGGACATGACCTTGTCGCCCACCTGCAGGCCCAGCGGGGCCAGGATATAGCGCTTTTCGCCGTCGGCATAGTGCAGGAGGGCGATGCGCGCCGAACGGTTCGGGTCGTACTCGATGGCCGCCACCTTGGCCGGAACGCCGTCTTTGTCGCGCTTGAAGTCGATTATGCGGTACTGCCGCTTATGACCTCCGCCCTGGTGCCTTACTGTAATCCGGCCCTGATTGTTGCGCCCCGCCTTCTTCTTCAGAGGCTCAAGGAGCGACTTCTCCGGCCGGGTCTTGGTGATTTCCTCAAAGGTCGGTGTAGTTACAAACCGGATACCCGGGGAAGTGGGCTTATATTTCTTAATGGGCATCATTGCCCCCCCTTTCCACGTGGCTTGGACTTATGCACCTTCAAAGAACGGAATGCGTTGACCCTTCTTGATGGTCACGATGGCCTTCTTCCAGGGCGAGGTCCGGCCTACGTGGCGGCCGACCCGCCTGGCCTTGCCCGGCACTCGGATGGTGGCCACCTTGAGGACGTCGACCTTGAAAATGGTTTCTACAGCGTTCTTGATATCGATCTTGGTCGCCTTAGGATCCACCTCAAAGGTGTATTTGCCTTCTTCCATCTGGGCGGCAGCCCGCTCGGTGATCACAGGCCGCTTGAGAACGTCCCTGGGGTCCATCAGCCAAGCACCTCCTCCACCTTGGCCACGGCCTCTTTGGTAAGGATCAGCCGGTCGTGTTTCAGCACGTCGTACACGTTAAGCGAGTGCACTCCACCGGCCAGCACACCGGGCAGGTTCCTGGAGGAGCGGTAAACCACTTCATCCCGCTCCGGGGTAACGATGAACGCCTTTTTCGGTGCGCCCAGGTTTGTAAGCACCTTGACCATCTCTTTCGTCTTGGGGGCCGGCAGCTTCAGGTCCTCAAGCACCATAAGCTCGCCGTTCCTTACTTTTTCCGAAAGCGCCATCTTAAGCGCCAGCCGCCGCATCTTGCGCGGCATATCCTGGGCATAGCTTCTCGGATGCGGCCCGAACACCACACCGCCGTGGCGCCAGAGCGGCGAGCGAATGCTCCCGTGCCGGGCGCGCCCGGTGCCTTTTTGCCGCCACGGCTTGCGGCCGCCGCCGGACACCTCGGCCCGCGTCTTGGTATCGGCCGTACCCCGGCGCCGGTTGGCCAGGTGGCGGACCACGGCCTGATGAATGAGTCCGCTGTTCATCGGCACGGCGAAGACGTTATCGGAAAGCTCGATCTCCCCCACCGTCTCGCCCAGGAGATTATATACCGGTACACGCGGCATCGCGTCTCCTCCTTTCTTTGCGGCGATTATTCGGGCGCGCGTACGGTTACGAGCCGGCCGCGTGCCCCCGGCACTGCGCCCTTAACGAGGAGCAGGTTCTTCTCGGGATCTACCCTTACTACTTCGAGGTTCTTTACGGTAACCCGCTCGTAACCCATGCGTCCGGGCATGTGCCGGCCCGGGAATACCCGGCCGCCGCTTCTGGGGCTCGCGAGCGTACCCGGCGCCCGGTGAAACTTAGAGCCGTGGGCCATAGGACCGCGGTGCCCGCCCCAGCGCTTGATCATACCGGCAAAACCCTTGCCGCGGGAAATGCCCGTTACATCCACCCGCTCGCCGGGCGAAAAAATGTCCACTTTGATTTCCTGCCCGACTTCATAGGCATCGGGGTTTTCTACCCGCACTTCGCGCAGGTAGCGCACGGGCCGGACTTTGTGCCTGTTGAAGTGGCCCCTAAGGGGCTTGTTAACTTTATTCTCCCGCACGGCACCGAACCCGAGCTGCACGGCCGCATAACCGTCCCGCTCCGGGGTTTTCTTCTGTACGACCACACAGGGCCCGGCCTCGATAACCGTAACCGGCACCAAGGTACCGTCTTCCTTGGCAACCTGGGTCATGCCCAGTTTCCTGCCCAAAATCCCTTTCACGCTCCCAGCCTCCCTTCCTCTATATCTGCTTGATCTCGATGTCCACGCCGGCAGGGAGGTCGAGGCGCATTAGGGCGTCCACGGTCTTAGGCGTGGGCTCTAAGATGTCGATTAGGCGCTTGTGCACGCGCATCTCAAACTGCTCGCGCGAGTCCTTGTACTTGTGCGGCGCGCGTAAGATGGTGTAAATGCTCTTTTCCGTGGGTAGTGGAATGGGGCCGGAAACCAACGCCCCGGTGCGTTTAGCCGTCTCTACAATCTTCTGGGCCGACTGATCAACTACCTGATGGTCATAGCCCTTGAGGCGGATGCGTATTTTGTTTTGGGCCACAAACCTTCCTCCCTTCGCCCGATCTCCGGACAGTTCTCAGTGGAAATTCCCCAGCGCCAGCTGGCAACCTTCCACCTCATAGCGCTACAGCGGAGAGCCATCCCTTGGGCCTTCCCCTACGGCGGCACCTAACGCGCCGTACGGGGAATGGCCCTGGGGTCGGCCTGCGCCAGGGGCCAACGTTGGAGTACAAAAAGAGGGGGGGAGAGTGCCTCCCCTCGATTATTCGTAAATCTCGGCCACCACGCC
>JASKLG010000088.1 GCA_030153805.1 Bacillota bacterium
AGAAAAAACTCCTGGCCCTTCTGCGGCAGCTCAATGCCGACCCGGCTGTGCACGGTATTTTAGTGCAGTTGCCGCTTCCCAAGCACCTGGATGCCAATGCCATTCTCATGGCCATCGATCCGTCCAAAGACGTGGACGGCTTTCACCCGTGGAATGCCGGCCGACTGGCGGTGGGGTTGAAGGCCCCTGTTCCGTGCACTCCCCGGGGAGTAATTCACCTTCTCGAAGTTTACGGTATACCTATTGCTGGCCGACATGCTGTAGTGCTTGGGCGGAGCAATGTTGTAGGCAAACCGCTGGCCCAGCTCCTCTTGGCCAGAAATGCCACGATTACCGTCTGCCATAGCCGGACGCCGAATTTGGCGAGTTATACCCGCGCAGCCGACATCCTGGTGGCGGCCGTGGGGCGGCCGCGCCTGATAACCGCCGACATGGTAAAACCCGGGGCCGTGGTGGTGGATGTGGGCATCAACCGGCTGCCGGAAGGTCTGGTGGGAGATGTTGATTTTGCTGGCGTGAGCCAGGTGGCTTCTTACCTTACCCCCGTGCCGGGCGGCGTCGGCCCTATGACCATCGCCATGCTGCTTCAAAACACGCTGGAGATCGCTCAGGGCGCCGGATGTCGGTAAAGACGCTTAGGCCGACTGACTTTTGTATAAGGAGGACCTGAAAATGGAAAAGAAGAAAGTGGCCATCCCTCAGCTCAAGGAAATGAAAAAGGCCGGGAAGAAGCTCAAAATGGTAACCGCTTACGACTACCCGACCGCCGTTTTGGTGGACAAGACAGAGATTGAGATGATCCTAGTAGGAGACTCGTTGGGCATGGTCGTTCTGGGTTACGACGGCACCGTGCCGGTGACTATGGAAGACATGATTCACCACATTCGGCCGGTAGTCAAGGGCGCTCCAAATACGCTCGTCGTTGGTGATATGCCCTTCATGTCTTACAACGTAAGCCGCGAAGAAGCCATCAGAAACGCCGGGCGCCTGATGAAAGAAGGCGGGGCAGACTGCGTAAAGCTGGAGGGCGGAGCGGTGGTGGCGCCCACTGTGAAAGCCATTGTCGATGCCGGTATCCCCGTTATGGCCCACATCGGGCTTACGCCGCAGACGGCTTCCGCCCTTGGCGGGTTTAAGGTCCAAGGAAGGGATGCCGCCATGGCCGCCAAGCTTCTGGCGGATGCTCAGGCGCTGGAGGAAGCGGGGGCGTTTGCCATCGTACTGGAGTGCATTCCGGCCCAGCTCGGACGGTTGATCACCGAAAAACTAACCATCCCTACCATCGGTATCGGCGCCGGGCCGTGGTGCGACGGACAGGTACTGGTAACCCAGGACATGATGGGGCTGTTCGACCGGTTCGTGCCCAAGTTCGTGAAGCGCTACGCGAATATTGGCCAGATCATGCTGGAGGCTTTTCAGAAATACGCCGAAGAAGTCGACAACGGCGTTTTCCCCGACCTGGAACACTCTTTCACCATGAAAGAAGAAGAACTGCAAAAACTCTATTGAAACCGGCCAGCAGCGAGGAATTGCAGGAGGAATGGGTATGCGGATTGCCGTTGTAGGTGCGGGAGCTATGGGCTGCATTTTCGGTGGCACCCTAAGCGAGGCTGGCCACGAGGTTACGCTCATCGACCTTTGGGCCGAGCATGTTCGAGCCCTGAACGAGCGCGGGCTTAAGCTTACAGGGGTTAGCGGCGACCGGACCATTCCGGTGCGCGCCACAACCAGCCCGGAAGGGTTACCGCAGCAGGACTTAGTCATTATTTTCGTCAAATCGAGCGCCACCGAGGCGGCAGTGCGGGAGGCGGCCAGGCTGATCGGCCCGGCTACGGCTGTCCTCACGCTGCAGAACGGCCTCGGGAATGCAGAAAGAATCGGGAGCATTGTGGGACCGGAGAAAGTGGTGGCCGGCGTTACATCCCACGGGGGAACTTTGCTGGGCCCGGGTGAAGTGCGCCATGCCGGGCGCGGCGAGACGGTTCTCGGCGAGCTCTGTGGGCGGCTGACCGAGCGCGTGGAGAAGCTAGCTCAGGTTTTTACCGACGCTGGCTTGGAGGCTCGCGCGGTGGAAAGCGTGGATAGCCTGATCTGGAGTAAGCTCCTGGTGAACGTAGGGATTAATGCCCTCACGGCCATCCTGCGGGTAAGCAATGGAGAACTGGTGAAATACCCGGAGACCCGCGAACTGGTTGCGTTGGCCGTAGAAGAGGGAGCGCGGGTGGCGGCGACCAAGGGAATTAAGCTCATCCACGAAAACCCGGTGGCGCACTGCCTGAAAGTGGCAGAAATGACCGGCCCAAACCTATCTTCGATGTATCAAGACGTGCGGGCGAAGCGTAAGACGGAGGTAGACGTGATTAACGGCGCCGTCGTCGCTGAAGGCGAAATGGTAGGTGTGCCGACGCCCGTAAACAGGGTCTTGACCAACCTCATCAAAGCCATTGAGAAAACCTATTAGGGGCAAAAAAGCGACCGGGGTCTTTCTTCACCCCGGTCCCGCGCTTTGCAGGCGTTTCCGGGGAAGCCGTTCGAGGGGGGAAAAGGGGAGGGCAAATCGGTGTCGAAATCTCTCTAAAGGCGCCGCAATTTCCAAGCAGGGCCTGAGGTGCCGGAGGGAGGAGTGTGGATGACCGGAACCTTGCTTAAACCGCGAGAAAGACAGGAATTCCCGTGGGGCTGCATAGAGTGGTGGCACACGGCCGACGGTGAAGGCCCGGGCAGGGTGAGCCTGGGGGCAGTAACGTTGTGGCCTTACTCCCGTCAGGCGATTCATAATCATTACGCCGACGAGCAAATTCTCTATGGGATCAGCGGCACCAGCGTACATTTCGTCAACGGGCGGAAGTTCCAGCTCGAGCGGGGTTCGTGGCTTTATCTCCCGCCTTATGCCACTCACAGCATGGCCAATACAACTCCCGAAGAAGTGCGGTTTATCCTGGTCGCCAACCCGGTTTCAGCCCCGTACGTAGAATACCCCGAGCCGAAGATTGCCAGCGCTCCTGAAGTGACATCTGAAGCCTCACTCCAGGTGGTGCAAGAGCTTACCGATCAAGCCAATCTGCAGGAGGTTCAAAACAAGTTTGCTTCAGCTACGGGGCTAACTGTCAGTCTGGTAGGGCCGGGCGGGGTTTTGCTTACCCAACCGGTAAACCCGCCGGAGTTTTGCCGTTGGTGCATGGCGAGGCGTGGCCGCTGCGAATTCTTGGGCGACAATGACCGCGAAGAGGCAGCAGAGGAACTAAAATGGCTGCGCTGTTCTTACGGTTTGGTCGCCGTCCGCGTGCCCGTTCGGGTAGCTGGAACTACCGTGATGTGGATTATCTGCGGCCATGTCTTTGTTGAAAAGCCCGGGCGGTTAGAGCCTCCGGTTGCCGAGCAGCTAGCAGCCAGTACTGGCGGCGACGAAAAAGCAAGCGCTTGGTATGAAAACGTAGAAATGGTTAGTAAAAACCGTCTTATTTCGGCCGCAGAGCTCCTGCGCGTGACCGCCTACTCGTTGAGCAGAATTTTCGTAACTGCCGCCCGGGAAAAAGAAATCCAAGAGTACCGGTTAAGATGGCTGAGCGAGCAAAACGAAAAGATAGCGCTGGAAGCCGATCTACACAAAATGCGTATAGCCCTAATCGAAGCTCAAATAAACCCCCATTTTTTGTTCAATACCCTTAATCTCATTGCTGAATCGGCGGTAGTTAACGGCAACAATGACGCGGCTGAAATCGTCTATGCGCTGGCCGACCTCCTGCGGTTTTCCCTCAAACGCGTCGGGCACCCCATTTATTTGAAGGAAGAGCTGGAATACATCCAAAACTACCTCCATATCCAGCAGCATCGTTTTCCCGATAGTTTTACCTGGACCATTGAAGTGCCAGAAGATTTCTTAGATCTAAGGGTTCCGGCCATGATACTTCAGCCCTTGGTGGAAAACTTCTTTGTTCACGGCCTCATCTTAAATGGGGACCAAAAGGGCTTTCTCCGGCTCAGAGCCTGCACAGAAGGCGAGAGCCTAAAGATCGCTATCGAGGATAACGGCCGGGGCCTCTGCCCGGGGAAACTGGAACAGATTCGCCGTGCCCTGGAAGCCGGGTGCTACGACTTGCCCGCCGGTACGGGTATCCGGGGTGTGTTTTGGCGACTCAGACATTACTTTGGGGCACAGGCAACCATAAAGTTAGAATCGCAAATGGGACGTGGCACCAAGGTTGCCATATTTTTGCCTTACCGTTCAAGATAAAGAAGATAAGCTGGGGGATAGGGTATGCGGCTCTTGATTGCCGATGATGAGATCGCCGTTCGGCGATTGGTACGCTTTGTGGTCGAGAGATACTGCCCGGAAGTATGCATCGTGGGGGAAGCGCGCGACGGGCGAGAGCTGGTCGCCAAAGGTTTGGAATGTAAACCTGATGTGTTATTGACCGACATCCGAATGCCTAATTTAGACGGCATAACTGCTGCGAGGGAGCTTAAGAAGGTTATTCCCGAGGTGCAGATCGTGTTCTTGACGGCCTACGAAGAGTTTGGCTATGCCCGCGAGGCGCTGAACCTTAAGGCGGAAAGCTACCTCGTTAAACCCATACGGCCAGAAGAGTTAAAGAAAACGCTAAACAGCTGCGCGGCGAACTTAAAAAGGCGCCTTTTTTACCGCACGCTGACCCTAACCATGAATTCTGCCTTACAGCGTAGCCGCTCCTACCTAAAATCGTACTTATTCGACCAGCTCCTCCACGGTAACCTGGACGCATACGAAAAAGTTGCGGCGCTGGTCGGTCCCATACGCATTCCCAAGTATGTTCTGGTTGTAAGTATTACTCCTTCAACTTCTCGTCCGCCAGCGCGGGTTGCTGTGGAGCGAATTGTTAAGTCTCTGGCCGGAGATGAATTGGTAGTTTTCATAGAGCAAGGCGAGCCAGGGCTGGTGTTGGGGGTCGGCGGTTCTACAAAAGGCGGGGAGGATTTAAGCCTGGAATGGGCAAAACAGTTTGCTGCTCAACTGAAAGGTAGACTGGAAGAAGAAGAAACTGGCTTACTGGTGACCATTGGCATAGGTGGCAAAGCCGATATTCCCCAAGAGGTAGCCCGATCATTCCGCCAGGCCCAACTGGCTTTAAGCTACAGTTTTGTATTAGGCTCAGGGCGAGTCATTGCCAGCGAAGATGTCGACCGCGGGGAGAGGAACGTAAGCTTCTTGCCTTTAGAAGCCCAGCTGGTGGCTGCAGTTCGAAGCGGCAACCTGCGCGCGGTCCGCGAAGCAGCAGGAGAGATGCTCCTCGGCCTGCGGCACCTAGCGCTGGATTCGCCGCACTTGGCCAAACAGCTTGCGGCCGAGACGGCGCGCGTACTCGTGGGAGTAACCCGGGAGGCCGGCGTTGAGGAGGACCAACTGAGGCCTGAACAGCTGACGGTCGAGAAGATACGAGAAGCTACAAGCTTTGCCCAACTCTCGCGAGAATTCTTTTGCCTAACTAAGAATCTGACGGAGGCCATCCGCCGGAAGAAAGAGGAAGAGAGCTCCAACGTAATTCAACAAGCCCTTGCGTTCATCGAAGCCAATTACGCGCGCGACATCACCTTACAAGACGTAGCGAAAAGTGTTTACCTAAGCCCATACTATTTTAGCCGGCTTTTCCGGAAGAAGACCGGGGTCAACTTCGCCAAGTACTTGAGCATGACCCGAATCAATGCGGCCAAGAAGCTTATGGAAGAAAAGCGGCTGCCGATCAAGGAGATTGCGGCCAGGGTC
>JASKLG010000089.1 GCA_030153805.1 Bacillota bacterium
CCGTGGCTGGGCAAAGCCACGGCGGCGATATTATTTTCTGCCGTCGGAAAAAGCCCTCCCGCCACATAGTTATATCTATAATAAAAAAGACTTACACAAGGCCAGATTGACGAAAATCTAACGATCATGCTACACTGGAAGCGAAATCCGGCATCATGTGGCGTTCTTTGCTTTGTTGGAGGGCGTTCGAATTTGGCGGAAGAGGGAGGGGGCGAAAGGAGCTTTACGAGCAGAGGCAATAAATACAGGCCAAGTGAGCGGAAGCAAAGCTGTAGATCTGGCCCTCAAGCCACGTTAAAAAACTAACGCATTGCGGAGGCGATGGGCGTGTTTGACGGGACTATAACAAGTGCGCGCCGCTTTGCTGCGGTCAACGAAATCGTCGATAGGTATGGGCGCCGGCCGGAAAATCTGGTAGCCATCCTGCAAGAGGTGCAGGAGGTGTACCGCTACCTGCCGGAGGAAGTCCTAACTTATGTAGCAACCAGCATGGGGCTTTCGCCGGCCAAGGTCTTCGGGGTGGCCACGTTCTACGAGAATTTTTCTTTGGAACCGAAAGGCAAGTACGTGATCCGCGTATGCGATGGCACGGCTTGCCATGTGCGGGGCTCGGCGCTGATTCAGGAAGCCGTAAGAGAACGGCTGGGCCTAAAAGAGGGGCAGAAAACTACTTCGGATCTTCTATTTACGCTAGAGACGGTAGCCTGCCTGGGAGCGTGCGCGCTGGCGCCCGTGGTTACGATTAACGGCGAGGTACACGGGCAGGCGACGCCGGAAAAGATTGTGGCTCTTATCGACGAACTGGCAAAGGGGGAGAGGAAGTCGTGATCAAGTCGGTAGAGGACCTTAGTCAGGCGGCCCGAGCTTTCAGGGCGGCGCTCGGCCGGATCCGGCGCCGGGTGCTGGTCTGTCACGGTACCGGGTGCGTGGCCAACGGGTCCCCGAAAGTGTACGAAGCCCTGCACCGGGAGCTGAGCGCGAGAGGGATTGAAGCCGATCTGGAATACCTTCTGGAGCACGAGGGCGCCACTGCCCCGGCGCAGGTGGAAAAAAGCGGCTGCCACGGCTTTTGCCAGATGGGGCCGCTGGTGCGGGTTGAGCCTGAAGGTTACTTGTACGTGCACGTTTCTCCGGAAGATGCCCAGGAAATCGTAGAAAAGACGGTCCTTAAAGGGGAACTTATCGAGCGCCTGACCTATACCCTGCCCGGGACGGAGCGGCACTTTGCCCGCGAAGAGGAGATCCCTTTTTACCGGAAGCAAGAGCGTCGTACCCTGGCGGCCTGCGGAAGGATCGACCCGGAGGACATCCGCGAGTACATTGCCTGGGACGGCTATCGGGGACTGGCCCGGGCGCTGACCGAGTTCACCCCTGAGGCGGTTTGCCAGGAGGTACTGGCAGCCGGCCTGCGCGGCCTGGGCGGCGCGGGGTTCCCAACTGGCAAGAAATGGGAGGCGGTACGGAAGGCGCCCGGGCAGAAGAAATACGTGGTGGCCAACGGCGACGAGGGCGACCCCGGCGCCTTCATGGACCGGAGCATTATGGAAGGAGACCCGCACAAGGTCATTGAGGGCATGCTCATCGCCGGTTACGCCGTGGGTGCCGATGAGGGTTACATTTACGTGCGGGCGGAATACCCCTTGGCCGTAGAGCGCTTAAGCCGCGCCATCGCCGCGGCAGAAAAATGGGGGTTTTTGGGCGAAAACATCCTCGGCACAAACTTTTCCTTCCGGATTCATATTAACAAGGGTGCCGGAGCTTTCGTTTGTGGTGAAGGCACGGCCCTCGTTTCCTCCATTGAGGGCCAGCGCGGCATGCCGCGCACGCGCCCGCCGCGCCTGGCGGAGCGCGGCCTCTTCGGCTGCCCGACTCTCCTGAATAACGTCGAGACTTTGGCCAACGTGCCGTTCATTCTTCGGGAAGGGGCGGCCGCCTTTAGCCGGGTCGGGAGCCCCACGAGCCACGGTACCAAAGCCTTCGCCCTCACCGGCAACGTGGCCAATACCGGCCTGATCGAGGTGCCCATGGGGACGACCCTCAGGGAGGTCATCTTTGATATCGGCGGCGGCATCCGCGGCGGGCGCAACTTCAAGGCCGTCCAGATTGGCGGCCCTTCCGGTGCCTGCCTTACCAGCGAACATCTAGACTTGCCGCTCGACTTCGAGTCTTTGAAGCGCGCCGGAGCCATGATGGGTTCCGGCGGCCTGGTGGTGATGGACGACCACACCTGTATGGTCGAGGTGGCCCGCTTCTTTATGGACTTTACCCAGCGCGAATCCTGCGGTAAGTGCATCCCCTGCCGGGAAGGCACGAGCCGCATGCTGGAGATCCTGGAGCGGATCGTGGCCGGCCAAGGCACAGAGGAAGACCTGAACCTCCTGGAAGAGCTGGCGGTAACCGTCAAAGAAACTTCCCTCTGCGGCCTGGGGCAGACGGCACCCAACCCCGTGCTATCCACGCTGCGGCATTTCCGCACCGAGTACTTGGCCCACGTGCGGGATAAGCGCTGCCCTGCCGGCGTCTGCCGCGCTTTGCGCCGGCTTGTGATCAACCCCGAGAAGTGCCGCGGCTGCGGCCGCTGCGCCCGCGTTTGCCCTGCCGGCGCCATCAGCGGCCAGGTTAAAAGTCCGTTCACCATCGATCTAAAGCGCTGCCTTCGCTGCGGCGCCTGCCGCGAGAGCTGCACCTTCCATGCCATTGAGGAGGTGAACTAAGTGAACGCCACTATGTGGGTTGACGGCCGCGAAGTGGAACTTAGCGGCGAAAAGAACATCCTGGAAGTGGTGCGCAAAGCGGGGGTAGATCTGCCCACCTTCTGCTATCACTCCGAGCTTTCGGTTTACGGCGCCTGCCGCATGTGCCTGGTAGAGGACGAACGCGGGCACCTCTTGGCGGCCTGCGCCACTCCGCCCGAGCCGGGTCTCAAGATTCGAACCAACTCCAAGCGCCTACTCCACCACCGGCGCCTTATCTTGGAGCTGATACTCGCCAACCATAACCGTGACTGCACTACCTGTGAGAAATGCGGGGACTGCCGGCTCCAAGAGCTGGCCAACCGCTTGGGAGTAACCCGGGTACGCTTCCGGCAGAAAAAGCAGGCGGAACCGGTGGACGTCGGCCCGGCTCTGGTGCACGACCCCTCCAAGTGCATCCTGTGCGGCGACTGTGTTCGCATGTGCGAAGAGGTGCAGGGGGTGGGTGTGCTGGGCTTTGCCTACCGCGGGAGCCGTCTCGCGGTGCTGCCGGCTTTTGGGAAAAAGATGAGCGAAGTAGAGTGCGTAAACTGCGGCCAGTGCGCCAGCGTCTGCCCTACCGGGGCCCTGGTAGTGAAGTCCGACGTGGAAAGGGTTTGGGCGGCCTTGGCCGATCCGGCAAAGAAGGTCGTAGCCCAGGTGGCCCCGGCTGTGCGGGTGGCCTTCAGCGAAGCTTTTGGCCTGCCGCCGGGCACGATCGGTGCCGGACAAGTGGTGGCCGCGCTTAAACGCTTAGGGTTTGCCCGGGTGTACGATACCTGTTTTACCGCCGACCTTACCGTACGCGAGGAATGCCATGAGTTCTTAGAGCGCCTGAGCTCCGGAACAAAGCTTCCTCAGTTCACGTCCTGCTGCCCGGCTTGGGTGAAGTTTGCCGAGCAATATTACCCTGAATACCTCCCCCACATCTCTACCTGTCGTTCGCCCCAGGCCATGTTTGGCGCCGTGGCCAAGGCCTACCTCCCTGAGGAGCTGGAGGTTAAGCCGGAAAACCTCTATGTGGTTTCCATCATGCCCTGTACGGCCAAGAAGTTTGAAGCCGGGCGCACGGAGCTTGCCCGCGCCGGCATCCCCGATGTGGATGCCGTCCTCACCACGCAGGAGCTGGTGCGCATGGTGCGGCAGGCGAGCCTCGACTTCAGCCAGCTCGAGCCAGAGGCCTTCGACCTTCCCTTCGGCTTGGCCAGCGGCGCGGGGGTTATTTTCGGCGTAACCGGCGGCGTGGCGGAAGCAGTGCTGCGCACGGCAGCCCGGGCGCTGGACGAAAAAACGCCGGAGCTGGAGTTCAGGGCGGTGCGCGGCCTGGTCAGCTGTAAAGAAGCGGTAACTCTGCTTGGGGGGCGGGAGATTCGGGTCGCCGTGGTGCACGGGTTGGCCGCAGCCCGGCGGCTGCTTGAGGACCTCCGCGCCGGCGAGAGAAAGTACGATTTGGTGGAGGTTATGGCCTGCCCCGGGGGCTGTGTGGGCGGCGGCGGGCAACCGCTACCCAACGATACTGCCCACCGCGCGGCGCGCGCTGCGGGCCTGTACAGCCTGGACCGGCAGCGGGAACTCAGGCGGGCGGACGAGAACCCGCTGGTGGAAAAGCTCTACCGCGAACATCTCGGCGCTCCCGGCGGCGAGGAAGCAAAGCGGCTGCTTCATACCCATTACAGCCCGCGCCGGCGTATCAGCGGGGAGGAAGTGGCGGTGGCACCGGGGGCAGCGGCCAAGACCAAGATCCGGGTCTGTGTGGGCACCTCCTGCTACCTCAAGGGTTCCTACGACGTGCTGCAGGCTTTCCACCGGGCCATCGCCGCCAGCGGGCGCGCCGAAGAGTTTGACCTGGGCGCCACCTTCTGCCTGGAAAACTGCCCCGGTGGACCGAGCGTCCAGGTGAACGACAAGGTGCTGGGCAAGATGACGCCGGAGAAGGCGGCGGAGCTGGTACGCTCTTTGAGCGAAGCGGAAGAGAAGGTGTGACCAGGAAAACTTCAGGCGTCGGTTTCGAACCGGCGCCTATTTTAATGCCCGGCCGGGCTAAAGTAAGAGCGATTTTACCTACGTTACCGGCTTTCCTGTCAAGCGCCAGTGACTTTGTCACCCGAAACTAGTCTGTGATTATGTCACCGATGTAGATAATTAAGAGGTTGGCTCCGGCCCGGGGCGGGGATTGTATTTGCCGCTTCGCTCCCTGTCAAGGGCAAGGGCTTCGCCCGCCCTGGCAGGGCGCCCTTGACAGGTGGCTCAGCGCGCAAATACCTGGCAGTCAAGGGCCGGAGGCCAAGAGAGTCAGCAGCCTGTTGTCACCGTCTCTTTGGCAGTATAGCGG
This sequence comes from Bacillota bacterium, assembly GCA_030153805.1. Lineage (GTDB taxonomy): Bacteria > Bacillota > DTU030 > DUMP01 > DUMP01 > DUMP01. The sequence goes on from JASKLG010000089.1 coordinate 5,065, forward strand.
GCAGTCCTTGGTGGTGTAGGTGCCATTTTGCGCCACGGGTGGTTGGGCCCGGGTTTGTGAGCGGACGTAGAGCTGGAAGCTGCTTGTGGTTTGGGAGGAGAGACTTGGCCGGCCTTGTTTTTGCGTAGAGTTTCGGCCTCAGGGAGCGGCTGAGCAGGATAGATCTGCCCCTTGTAAGCGACGTAAATGCTGCCGTCAGGATGCTCTAGGACATCAACCACCGAACGCAGCGGGATTGTCGGAATGCCTCTTTCACTTACCAAGCGGTAATTTTGACCGCCGTAATGAATGGTGTATCCTGGGTTAAGGATTCGTTGCTCCTTGCGGCAGAAGATGTGTTCCAAGCGCAGGTGAGGAGGGACTGGCCGGAAAGCAGGCTCAGCTTCAGCCGGTGGGACGGCAAATCGCTCATTGTAGCGAGGAGTAAACTCCTTCAAGACAGCATTTGCCTCATCCACGTTGGCTGCGCCGGCGAGACGGAGTTCGACCACAAGTCGCTCCTGGAGGGTTTGAAATGCACGCTCAATGCGTCCTTTGGCTTGAGGAGAATGGGCGTAGATGTGGGTAATACCAAGTTCACTTATGATGCGGTCATATGGATGCTCATCCG
>JASKLG010000090.1 GCA_030153805.1 Bacillota bacterium
CCGAACTCTAAAAGGGGGACCGCGCGATGCAGGCCCGGCGGAAACGCGCGTACTGCTGCGCATCGCTACACGCTCCTTTCTCCGGCGGCTCTCGGCAGCTCTTTTTCGCCCGAAGCCGTTCTCACCGCTTGCTCTACTTGACTCCCCACTTCCTTCAACACAGCAGCCCAGCGCAGGATATGGACGGCAAGTCCAGGATTAACCGGTTCCTGCAGCAATACTTCAATGTCCGGCTTCGACGCCTGGACCGGACGCGCGAGCTGCTCCATCAACTGGAGGAGGGCCACCCCTTTCTTGGCGGCCCTCTTCTCGACTGCTCTTATAGCGTTTTCCCTGTCTATCAGGTCGTATTCCATTTCCCGCTTCTTCTGCCGCAGCCGGGAGATCTGCTCTTCCAGCTCGATGACCGACATATTCTTCTCTTCGTACTCCCGCAGCTTTTCTTCAAGCTGGCGGATTTTTTCCTGGTACACCTCCAGGACCATCCAGCCGCGGTCGTTTTCCTGCTTCAGCCGCTTCACTTCTTCGTTCGTGAGCGAGGCAATCTCGTCGCCCAGAGCTTCGTAGAGCGCTCGCTGGATGTCTGGAGCTAGAGAAGCCAGGCGCTCGCCTGCTGTTACGCCGAGCCGGCCGGAATCGACCAAAGCCTGAAGCTCGGGGATAAGGTCATTAAGCTTGTCGAGTTTGTGGAGTTGGCGCTCGGAAATTCCCAGTTTCTGGGATAATTCTGCACACTGTGCAGAATTAGAATCCGGCCTTCCGCGTCTTATTCCCAAGAGCTCCTTTCGTCTCCTGATAGCCCTCGCCATCTCCATCGGACTGAGCTGGCGCGTCTCCAGGTTCGCGTCAATCAGGGCCAGCTCTGCTTCTGTATCGTCCATCTCTCTGACGACGCACGGTACTTCTTCCAGCCCGGCTATTTTCGCCGCCATGAGCCGCCGGTGCCCCGAAACAATCTCATACCGCCCGTCCCCGAGGGGCCGCACGACCAGCGGGTGCAGCACACCTACTTCCCTGATGCTCTCGGCAAGCTCGTCGAGCGATTCTTTGGCCGGTGAAAAGAAATTCGTCCTGTGACCGGTCAAAAGCCGGCAGGGTATATGAACAATTTGTTCCGAAAAGTCAGGCATTTACAACAATCCTCCTCTCTCAAGCCGGTACTGGCTTGGTATTATCGTTGTGTTACAATAATAACACCGCAGCGCACAAATCTTTTGAAAGGAGCAGTCCCAATGGCAACCGAAAGGATATCCGTAACACTGACCCCAGAAGTGTTAACAGAACTACACGCACGCGGCCCGCGCTCGACGGTGATAAACCGCGACCTGGACAGGCTGTATACTCTTTACCGCCGCGCGCTTGCGCAGGTCGGGCTCACCACGCGTGAAGCCCTACTGATTGCCGATGCCCTGAACGGTATTCTGATGGACGTTACCACAGTACCCCTTTTCTGGGCCCAGATTCAGGATGCCATTGCTGTCGAACACCTCGACAAAAAGTGGCAGGTGGACGGGCAGGCCCTGGTGGAGAAACTCCGCGGCCTCAATGAGATCCAGGCTCTCGCGGTTATTGATGCTGCCGAGAGGTTCTGGCATGAAAACCCGGGCGAAAGCCCGGAGGACCGGGTACGCGAAATCTTCCGTTGCGCGGACTGACGGGTGGTAGAAATGGCAGAAATTAAGCTGGTCGGTGGCGATGTCCTTATTTCTGCCGAGCCGGAGATAGAGGCCATCCTGCAGGCCCACACCCGGGCCGCATGGTGGTTGCGCCGCCTGGTGACCGATGTTCTGGTCCCGGCGGCAGAAAACCCGGAAAGTGGGAAATGGAGCTTCCCAAACAAGATGCAGGTCATCCACCTGGCCGACCGCTTCGGCAAGAAGCTGGGCGAGTTCGTCAACCGCCTCGACGCCTGGGACGACGCAAAGGCGCTTTTCGAAGTCCTGGCACTAGTGATACTCTCAAACCGGGACTACGAGCTCCTTACAGCGCTGGCCAGCGGGCTGGCAATGGTCTATGGCCAGCTGAGCCGCAAGGACAGGCGCCTTCTGGCCGGGATTGCCGGCGGGAAGCCCGTATACAGGATGGTGGAAATAGCCGACCAGGTTTCGCCCCAAAACATGCTGCTCTTTACCAGGCTCATGAGGGAAAGGCTCCCGCATGCTTTCGCCGGTAGCGAAGAGGCTGTCGGTGACGCGGCCATTGCGGCATTCAACTGGGTGCTGAGGCACTCCGCCACTCTCACGCTGGCCTTAACCTGGCCCTTCTTCGACGAGCACACAATTGACGTCTTCCCCAAGAAGATTGCCGGGGCGTCGGTCCTCCTAACACCTCCCGCACAGTCAGACGTTAACGAGGCGATGCGGGATGCTCTCGCCCGCCGGCGCTACGTTCTCCCGCCCACCGGGGTAACGGTGATACCTCCGGAAAACACGGCCAGGGTGGAGCGCCTGGTGGTCTGGGAGCGCGGGAGCTGGGTAGTAGGCTGTCTCAAGCACGGAAGCGGCGCCGGCAGCCTGGTTCTGGCCCGTCCGTCCATGCCGGCCTGCATTTCCCTCTGGACCATGATGACCGAGAAAGGCACCCCGGTGAGCAACGACCCGCTGGCCGCGCTCGTGGCCGACGCCTACTACGACCTAGTCACAGTCTCGGAAGCCAAGTTGGCCAGGCGGAGCCGCCGAACCGAAGGTGAAGCCAGGGAGGCCAGGCGCAGCGAGCGGAAGGGGGTCTAGAGCTACTGGTACGTGCCACGGATCCTGAAAGAAGAAGAGCTCAAGGAGGCTGCTCGCGAAGGCGAGGGAGACCGCAAGGAAGGCCGTCTCCGCAGCCTTATCCCCCGCCGCGTTGCCCCGCACGCCGTTTCGGGACATCTTCGCCGACTCACAGGAACAAGAAAAGCCGCCAGCGAGGCGGCCAAGGAAGCTGCAAGGCAGGCCGGGCTGGAAATCCCGGCAGGGTACACCTTTGTGCGGCCGTATGTGACGGGACAAACGGAAAAAGAAAAGCAGGTAAGGCCAGGCAGACCCGTTGCCAAGAAAAGACGCCGGGAATAGCAAATAGCCGCAAGGATGCATGCTTGCAACAGCCAGTTCCTTGCGGCTTTTTTTATATGCCTTTTTCCCAAGCGCTTCCACTTCGTCCGCCCGAAGGCCAACCTTGAATCCCCCGACAAGAGTATTTCCTTCCATAAGCCACTTCACAGAACGCGCCGCAGGAAGCCCACGGCTTCAGCCGTGGGAGGAATGCGGCTTCCTTCCCAGACTGACTCTAAGCAATCTCCAGCTTCTCATACTGCCACCCATCGCTGCGCTGGAGAATCCTCAGATGCTTCCAGTGAATTCCCTGGCACACACGTTTGCCGCTGCCGTCCTTGACGTCAAAATACCCGCTGGCGCGGACTGCTACCCGGCCGGTCCACCTCCCGGCGTATTTCCCGCCCGGCACGTCCGCTGCAACCAGGTCCCCCGTCTGAAAGCCGAAGAAGTTTTTCTTTCTCCCTCGGCACCCAACAGGAAATCCATTAGCGTCCGCATTGCACATCTTCCGGGTACCGCGTCCCACAGCCGACCAGATGACTGCATATCACTGCCTGATGACGATCCGCTCCGGCGTGCTCGCCCCTACGCAGCAGGCGTCAAAGTAATGGGTCTTGGGCAGGCCCATTCTCAGCCGGTTGTACTTAGTCCGCGCCCCGGTGCCGCACTCTACCGGTAGACCCATGCCCTTGAGACGCTTGTACAGTGCCCACCGGGTTGCGTTCATCATGGCTGCGTCCTTCAGCGGCTCCTTGAGCCGTTTCAGCACCTCCTGCAGGTTCGCAGCCCGGACCCGGTCGATCTCCCGGCCGGAGCGCCGCAGCTCCTCCAGCCACTCCTCCGGCTGCAGGTTGCCCTTGGCCTTGTTGCACCCCTCGCACGCCACGGCAAGGTTGCTGATGCGGTCGGTCCCTTTCGGCCCATACTTGGGGTTCTTGGGCACGACGTGCTCAACTTCTAGAGGCACGCTTTCCGCCCCGCAGTACGCGCACCTGCGGCCGAATTTCTCTAGCAGATACTCTTTGACTTCGTAGCCGAAGAGTTCTCCATGCTGGTACTCTACCCCCGAAATCCCCGGGTTTTGCAGGAGCTGCGTGTCGAACTTGACGTGCTCGGTGGAGATGGCTGCAATGGGCAGCCAGCGGGTTAACTTCCGGACTGCGCTCAGGGTCTGGTTCACCCTGGCTTCGAGAGATACCGGCAACCGGGTATCCCTGTAGCCGTTGTCGACAAAGTTCCTCGCCTCCTCGCACGGCCGGCAGTAACGGCTGCCGTGCCTCGCGTTCCTGCCGCAGGCGACGCACTTCTCAGGATGCCGGTTGTCGAACCGCGGCTTGCGGTACCTCGTCTTCCGGTTCCGCCGGCTGCGGCGCTGTACCCTTCTTTTGTCCATCCGATCTTTGATCCCCGGCTTGTGGCGGATCTCTCCCAGGAGCACGGCTTCCGCCTTCTCCGGCCCGTCCTCGCGGAGAACCGCAAAGCCGGTGACTTTCGCTCCCGGGTCGAGCTTCAACCTCAGGAACTGCAGTTTGCTTTCTCCCGCCTCCCGGTCTTTCAGCCGGATAACGAAGGGGAATACCCTGTGCACCACCGCCCGGCCGCGCTCCAGGAGCAGCCGGGCCCTCTTTTCGCTGCAGGGCATCAGGGGTCTCTTGCGCCTGTCTAGTACGAAAACCACAAGATCTCCTCCTTTCGGAGGCCCCTTACGGGGCTGGTGACGCGGCGGTTCCAACCGCCGTCTCTCCGCGCCAATGTTATCCCGGCTTTTTACGCCCGGCACACTGCTCGCATCCACCCCGCTCGCTGTTTAACGCCGGACGACAGTTGCCCGGAGTTGGAGAAGCGCCCCGGGGTGTCGTGACCGGGATAACGTAGCCGGCAACCTTACGGTCCCGACTGAGGCTGGTCATGGCAGGGCCTGCGGATTTCCCCGCAAGCCCGCGGCTTTAGCCGTGGGTCCATGACGTAGGCAAGAAACAAGTCCGACAGCGTTGTTTCGTTTACTGCAGCCAAAACGCTTAGAAACTTCCATTAGTCAATAGGAAGTTTCACCTGAAAATTTTTAAGCTTCTCTTCTGACATCTTTCCCGTTAAACGTGTTCACCCGCTTTACCCTTTTGTCGTTTTCCTTATTTCCTAGTTGTATTATATCACAACCATTGAGAGTCTAACGTAGGGCACACGCTGTACGTCATGCTACAAAACTACGGCGCAGTTGGAACAGCAGGCGATGGTATATCGTTGCTATCTGACGGGGGAACAACATTGTCCTGTCCCGAACTGACTGGGCTCTTCAGCATAGTTTTATCAGGTTGCATTTGTCCTTGGGACACCTGCTCTTGCATTGCAGCTTCCTGTTCAAGCTCGGCCTTGCGGATTTCATAGTCGAAGAATGGATCGTATTTTCCCGATTGTCCAGAGACCCGCTCAATCCTACCTGGCGGATTGAGTGAATACAGAACGAGCGTGCCCTCGGCAATTACTTCGGTGCCGGAGGCTCTTACTTTCAAGGGTTTGAGTTCAGCAGGAACTCCCGAAGATTCCAGCCCCTGAAAAACACGTAAGACCGCTGGAAATGGGCCGGCAATACGGAAATTATAGCGCTTGGCACGCAGGTGTCCCTGGTAGAAACCA
>JASKLG010000091.1 GCA_030153805.1 Bacillota bacterium
CGGGGAAGTCCGGGGTCTCTTTTTTAGCTAGGCGATAAAGAGGTTCACGTTCGCCTCGTCGGCCTCGCCGAGGTAGGAGGCCACGCCGGCGAACTCGATCCCGTCAATGAGCTCTTCGGGGTGGATGCCCATGATGTCCATGGACATGGAGCAGGCGATGATCTTGACCCCCAGCGCCTGTGCCTGCTCGATGAGCTCTGGGAGGGTATTCACGTTCTTCTGGCGCATCATGAGCTTCATCATCCGGGGCCCAAGGCCGCAAAAGTTCATCTTGGAGAGGCCCAGCTTCTCCGGCCCGCGCGGCATCATCCAGCCGAAGAGCTTCTCCAGAAAAGTCTTCTTTACCTTCGCGCCCTTGGCCTTGCGCAGGATGTTCAGGCCCCAGAAGGTGAAGAACATGGTCACCTCGTTTCCCATGGCCGCGGCGCCGTTGGCGATGATGAAGGCAGCCATGGCTTTATCCAGGTCGCCGGAGAAGACGATGATGGTTTTCTTGTCTTCCCGCATGACCTCACCTCCCTAGGCCTTCTTGATGCGGGCCCGCAGAACGCCGGCGTCGTCCTCCAGGGAGAGAAGCTCGTTGCCCGTCTTTTTGCACCAGGCAACCACGTCTTTCTTGAAACCGCCGTCAGTGGCTTCTACCACCAGGATGTCACCGGCTTCAGCTTCCTTGGCCGCCTGGAAAAGCTGCACGATGGGGCCTGGGCATTGCAGGCCCCGCGCATTCACGTACTTCTCCGCCATGTTTCTTCCTCCCCGCATCTTATTCCGTTGCATAGGGCCAGGCCGTCATGCCGCCCTCGAGCACCGTAACCCGCGGGAAGCCCTTCGCTTTAAGCTTGAGGGCCGCCAGGTACCCGCGCAGGCCCACCTTGCATACGAGCACGACTTCCTTGTTCCGGTCGATCTCGTCCGCCCGCGCCTCGATTTCATCCAGGACGATGTGCTTCGCACCGGGGATTTTGCCCAAAAGGACTTCTTCGTCTTTGCGCACATCGACGATCTCCAGGTCGCCTTCGCCGGCATCCAGGCGGGCCTTGAGCTCCTGGGGCTTGATCCCGCTCAGGCGCCCGGTGAGTTTATTAAGGAGCACGTTGGCCGCCGTCACCACCGGCGGCATGGCGGTGGAGAAGGGTGGCGCGTAGGCCAGGTCCAGCTTCGCCAGGTCTTCCACCTTGGCGCCCAGGGTGATGGCCGTGGCCAGAACATCGATCGGCTTGTCGATGACGCCCTCGCCGACCACCTGACCGCCGAGAACCCGATGGCTGGCCTTGTCGGCGATGAGCTTTACCAAGATCAAATGGCTTCCGGGATAATAGTGGGCACGATCGTGGGCCGGGACGAGCACGCTTTCTACATCGTAGCCCTCTTTTCTCGCCATAGACTCCGAAAGCCCGGTTTTACCCGCCTTAATGTCGAAGAGCTTGACCACCGTCGTCCCGACCACGCCGCGGAGGGCGTCCTTATCCGCCCCACCGTCCAGGTTGAGTGCGGCCACCCGGCCCATCTTGTTGGCGGTCGAGCCCATGGGTATCCAGGCCGGTTTGCCCGTGACGAGCTGCACGTTTTCGGCGCAGTCGCCTACGGCGTACACGTCGGGGATGTTCGTCTCCATGTATTCGTTCACTTTGATAGCCTTGGTGGGCCCGAGCTCCACACCGGCTTCGGCGGCCAGCCGGGTGTTCGGCCGCACGCCCGTGGCCCAGACGGCGAGGTCGCACGGAATCTCCCGCGTTGGTGTTATGGCGGCCTTCAGGTTGCCGCTTTCATCGGCGACGAAGGAAGTGATTTTGTCACCGGTGATGACGGTAAGCCCGTGCTCTTCCAGGTGCTTTTGCACCAAGATGGCGAGCTCGGGATCGAAGCCCGGAAGCACCTGGTCGAGAAGCTCAACCAGGGTGGTCTTGACACCCCTAAGCACCAGGTTTTCGGCGACCTCGAGCCCGATGAAGCCGCCGCCAACCACCACGGCCTGGCGGACAAGTCCCTTGTCCAGGCGTTCCCTGATGGCGTCGGCGTCGGCGACCTCGCGCACGGTGTATACCTGCGGGAGGTCAATGCCCGGCACGGGCGGCACGAACGGCTCGGCGCCGGTGGCGAAGATGAGCTTGTCGTAGGGGAAGATCTTCGTTTCACCCGTCTTCTTGTCCAAGACGGTGACCTCTTTTGCCGCCGTGTCTACTTTGAGGGCTTCGTGCTCGGTGAGTACGTCGATACCCAGCCAGGCTTTGAGCTCGGCCGGGGTCTTTACCACAACTTCCTTGCGTTCTTTGATCACGTCGCCAATGTAATAGGGTAGACCGCAGCCGGCGTAGGAGATATCCTTGCCCTTCTCCAGCACCGTAACTTCCCAATCCGGGTGCTCCCGTTTCGCCTTGGCCGCAGCCTTGGTTCCCGCGGCTACGCCGCCGATAACAACTAGTTTCTTGCTCATCTTTCTGCTCCTTTCTTAAGAGCTTTGTTAAGACGCATTATCAACCCATACCTTAGAAAAATCCGTTCAAGCTTCAGCACGCTCGAGCTCTGTCGCCGGCCGGGGCCGGGCCCGCTCAGCATTCGGCCATTCCCGGCTTTCTCGTACCCTCTATGCTGGCGGTAAGATCGTCGCCTTCGGGAAAGAGAGCCCGCACGATGTCGGCTGCCTCCCGGCTTACCACGCGGTACACCGCTTCCCCCTTCTGGCGCTCCCCGCGAATGATACCCCGCGCCCGCAGCATAGCCAGGTGCTGCGAGAGCGTTGACTGCGGAAGCCCCAAGCAATCCTGCATGTGGCCAACCTTACAGGCGCGGGCCAAGAGATTCGTGACGATGCAGAGCCGAACCGGATGCCCCAGAGCCTTAAGCAACTCGGCTTTTTCCTCGTAACGTTGGCGTCTGTTTTCGTCCAGCAATTACCAACCCCCCATTTCTCGGTATCCCAATATCCATATATCCGGATATCCAAATAATACGATACACCCCACGGCCTACTTCGTCAAGCACCCGACAAAAAATTTTTTCCAAAAAAAAGAGAACCCCGTCCGTAGATGACGGGGTTCCTTTGGTATGATTATAGCAAAAGAGGAACGAACAAATGGGAAGAAGATTCATTTTGAAAGGAGGGCCATCATGCACGGCTTGCTGATCCAGCTCTTGGAGCAAGGCTTCCTAGAAGGGTGGGAAGACACGGACTTTGACCTGCCGCACCTTATCAAGGCTGTTGCCCTTATGCGCCGGGGCATTATTGCAGCGGCCTTAGGGGAACTGCGTCAGGTGGAACGCTGGCAGGCGCGCCACCTGCAGCTTCTTCGGGCTATGCTCAGCGAGGATATTCTCCTCAACGCCTTTGCCGAGGATTATCACAACGCTTTCCCCTGGGAACACCAACACTCGCTTGATCTGATGTGGGGCGCAATTCTCGGGCTTAAGGTCGGCGAGGTCTACGACTACTTCACCCGTGCCGCTTCCTTTGCCACGCGCGTGGTCGGGCTGAGTCACGGCGCGCGTTGGGAAAGGGCGAAGAAGCTTAAGGAGGGAGATCCTCTCCTTCTCCTCCCGGAACCCAACAATCCTTTCGACCCCAATGCCATTCACGTCTTTGGTCCAGGAGGGCAGAGCATTGGCTACCTACGGAGCACCTTGGCCGCCACTCTTGCCCCGCGCCTTGCGGCCGGCGCCCACGCCTCCGCCCGCATTACTCACATCCTGGGCGAAGCCTACCCACCGGATCAACGGGTGAACATCCGCATCAAAATGTTTAGCACAGATCAGGCAGACAGAGCGTACGAAAACTGCCCTGCCTACCTTGTGAATGTTTCTTACAATGGTTTCTGCAAGTGGGGGTGAGAAATAGATACGGCGCGTTGCGGAAACATGCCCGAAGGACGGCCCTGGGCGATGCGAAAGCCGGCCGAATTTAGCGCCCAGTGAAGGAACAAAGAACCTTTCGGCTGGTTGAAAAAGTTGGCCAAAAAGTTCTAAGGAAAGAAGGATTTGGTTGGATGACAGCGAATTACTAGTATAACGAACTTAACATTTGGGCGAGGTGATCCCTATGCTGGCCCACTCCAGGAACAAACAAAACCAGGAACACGAACTTAAACAGCACTTGACTGCTACAGGTGAGCTTGCCCGTTTCTTTGCTCAATCTATTGGTGCACCAGACTTAGCTTACTTCGCTGGTTTGTTTCATGATCTTGGCAAGTACCATCCTGAATTTCAGGAATATCTTAAAGGTTTGCGACCCTACGGGCCGAAACACTCAACTACGGGTGCTATTTACGCGTCACGTTTTTTAGATCTCCTGGCCCTTGTAATTGCCGGACACCACAGCGGTTTGCCGGCCCCTTCCGAGCTTAAGGAGCGTTTAAACCAGGCAACCGAGCAGAAGCTTGCCCAAGAAGCCCTGGCTTCCGCTGAGAAAGATGCGGGAGAGCTTCTCAAGGTGCCGGATGCCAAAAATTTGCTTCCACCTTTCTTGCTGCAACCGGACGGCGACGTTCGCCTTAAAACCGAGCTTTTCATACGATTCCTTTTCAGCTCGGTCGTCGATGCTGACTTCCTAGATACAGAGGCGCACTTTGAGCCTGAAAGAGCTGCTGAGCGCGGGACGACCTTGTACATGGCAGAGCTGTGGGACCGCTTCTCCAAAAACCAGGCTCAGCTTACGGGGCGCAAGGACGGCCCGGTCAACAGAGCGCGACATGAGATTTATGAATACTGCCTCGATGCCGCAAGTTGGGAACCAGGCATCTTTTCGTTAACTGTGCCGACAGGCGGCGGCAAAACCCGCTCCGCAATGGCGTTTGCCCTGCGGCATGCTCTAATCCATCACTTTAAGCGGGTAATCGTGGCCATCCCGTACACATCCATCATCGAGCAGACGGCGGATGTCTACCGAGAAATTTTCGGGCCGGAGGCGGTGCTCGAACATCACAGTGCGGTATCTGCAAACGAAGACGACGAAAATTCTCCTACTGAACTTAGAGCCCGCTTAGCTGCCGAAAACTGGGACGCCCCGATTATTGTTACTACCACGGTACAACTTTTTGAAAGCCTTTTTGCCGACAAAAGCAGTCGCTGCCGCAAGCTGCATAATATCGCCGACAGCGTCCTAATCCTCGACGAGGTGCAGACGCTTCCTACAGACCTCTTAGTGCCTATCCTTGACGTACTGCAGCAACTGGTTGATTACTACCATGTCAGTGTTGTTCTGTGCACGGCTACTCAACCAGCTTTAGCGGAAGGACCGCTGCGCCAAGGATTCCGCAACGTCCGGGAGATTGTGCGCGACCCGCAGCACTATTTTACATCTCTCCGAAGGGTCTCCTATGAGTTTCCCTTGGTCCAGGAAACCTGGAGCTGGGAACACGTGGCAAAAGTAATGTGCGAAGAGGAGCAGGTTTTAGCAGTAGTCAATACTAAGAAGGACGCGCTTGCTTTGCTGGATGCCCTGGGAGCAGAAGAAGGCCTGTTTCATCTCTCGACACTCCTTTGCGGGGCCCATCGCCGAGACGTCCTGCGGGCCATTAGAAAGCGGTTGGCAGATGGTGACCCGTGCCGCGTTGTTTCGACCCAGGTAGTCGAGGCTGGCGTGGATTTAGACTTCCCCGTTGTTCTCAGGGCCGTTGGCCCTCTGGATAGGGTCATCCAGGCTGCCGGCCGTTGTAACCGCGAAGGCAGGAGAC
>JASKLG010000092.1 GCA_030153805.1 Bacillota bacterium
AAAACTAATAGGGGTGACATAATCACTGATGGATTTAGGGTGACAGAATCACGGACGCTTGACATCTGGCCTGGTGTAAGTCTTTTTTCTTATAGATATAACAATCTGGCGGGAGGGCTTTTTGCGACGGCAGACAATAAGAACGCCGCCGTGGCTTTGCCCAGCCACGGCGGCGCGCCGTTCTAGCGGGTAGACAAACGGTTCTTATTAATGGAAGAGAGGGGCAAAAACGAGCGAAACGATGGTCATTAGCTTGATCAGGATGTTTAAGGAAGGGCCGGCCGTGTCCTTAAAGGGGTCGCCCACGGTATCGCCCACCACGGCAGCCGCATGGGCAGGCGTACCCTTACCGCCGAAATTGCCGCTTTCGATAAATTTCTTGGCGTTATCCCAGGCCCCACCCGAGTTGGCCATCTGAATAGCCACCAGGACGCCTGTAACCAGGGCACCGGCCAGAAGGCCGCCCAGGGCTTCCTTACCAAGTAGCAGGCCTACCGCCAGCGGCACAACTACGGCCATAAGGCCGGGGACGATCATTTCTTTTAAGGCTGCCGCCGTGCTGATATCCACACAGCGGGCGTAATCCGGCCTGGCCTGGCCTTCCATAAGGCCCTTAATCTCGCGGAACTGGCGGCGCACTTCTTCGATCATGTGATATGCCGCCCGTCCAACTGCGCGCATGGTCATGGAGGAGAAAAGATAGGGCAGTACGCCACCGATAAAGAGGCCCACCGTCACCCGTACGTCGAGAAGATTAAGGCCGGCATCGGCAAGGCCCACAGCTTGGGCATAGGCAGCAAACAGGCCGAGCGCGGTTAGGGCGGCAGAGCCTATGGCAAAGCCTTTGCCGATGGCTGCTGTGGTGTTGCCTACCGAATCCAGGGTATCGGTGATGCGGCGGACACTCGGATCGAGTTGTGCCATCTCGGCAATGCCTCCCGCGTTATCCGCCACCGGCCCATAAGCGTCCACGGCCACGGTCATACCGGTAGTAGAAAGCATACCCACCCCGGCCAACGCGATGCCGTAGAGACCTGCAAAGGCATAGGCTGCGTACAGGGCTGCAGCAATCATGACGATGGGCCATCCGGTACTGGCCATACCCACCGCTAGCCCGGTGATAATAGTGGTTGCCGGCCCGGTCTGTGAAGCCTCGGCAATCTCCTGAGTCGGTTTGTAGTCCGAAGACGTGTAATACTCGGAGATAAGCCCTATTGCCACTCCGGCGGCGAGGCCGGCTACCGTTGCTAGAAATGGCCCGGCTTCCCCGAGCACAGAGCGGGTGAGGAAGTAACCAATGACCGCAACTAGAATTGCACTGCCGAAGGTGCCGTTACGCAGGGCCAGTCGAACATTGGCCCCTTCCCCGCCACGCACGAAGAATGTGGCAATAATACTGGCCACAATTCCCGTAGCCGCGAGTAGAAGCGGCAGGAGAACGCCTTCCATACCATAGCTGAGAACGCCGATGGACATGGCTGCGATAATGGAACCCACGTAGGATTCAAAAAGATCTGCGCCCATACCGGCCACGTCGCCCACGTTGTCGCCTACGTTATCGGCAATCACCGCCGGATTTCTCGGGTCGTCCTCCGGAATACCCGCCTCTACCTTGCCAACTAGGTCCGCCCCTACGTCGGCGGCTTTGGTGTAGATGCCGCCGCCCACGCGGGCGAAAAGGGCAATTGAACTGGCTCCAAGGCCAAAGCCGTTAACAATGCTCGGGTCCCGGAAGATTATGTAGAAAATGCCGAGGCCCAAAAGCCCTAAGCCCACCACCGACATGCCCATCACTGCACCGCCGGAGAAAGCAATGGCTAGAGCCTGCCCCTGCCCCTGCCGGGCGGCACTTGCCGTCCGCACGTTGGCCCGCGTAGCTACGTTCATGCCGATAAAACCTGCGCCGATAGAAGAAAGGGCTCCAAAAAGAAAACAGATAGCCGTTTGCAGGTTAATCGCGAAAGAAAGAACTGCAAAAAGGACCACGATAAACACGGCCAGTGCGCGGTATTCCCGCATGAGAAAAGCCATAGCCCCTTCGTGAATGGCTGCCGCAATCTCCTGCATTTTGGCCGTACCGGCATCTGCCCTGACCACACGCAGCGTTAGGAAAAAAGCAAAAGCCAGGGCAAGCAAACCCGCCGCCGGCGGCAGAATTCCAAGAGATTCCATTCGTTAATGTCGCCTCCTCCAAACCTGCTAACAGGGATTTTTTAAAAGCAGGAGCACCTACCATCGGGGTAAGTGCCCGCTCCTTCTACAAGATGGTTAGAAGCAGCGCCAGAACCATAAAGGCAAAGGCAACGTATTTGGTCCAAGCTTCCAATTTCTCGTTGATCCCTTTTTTCTTGCCAAAGAGGGTTTCGGCCCCGCCAGCTATGCTTCCCGAAAGCCCGGCCGATTTACCCGGCTGAAGCAAAACCAAAGCGATGAGGCCAAGGGAAATAAAAACGAACAGCACCAGTAGGACCGTTTTCAGCAACTACATCACCTCCATTATTTCTCTGCCTTGGTGAAATTATACTTTTCCCAGGTTACCTCCCGTTATGTCTTCACTATTGTAGCACAGAATGAAACGGATGGCAACGAGCTGGGGATGTCACCCTTCTGTTGCCATCCGCGAAGAAACCGGAATGCAGCTAGGCTACAAATCTAAACCCGGAACACAGCACGGCCGGGGAAGACGGCATTTCCGGCCAGGAGCTCTTCGATGCGCAAAAGCTGGTTATACTTGGCTACGCGTTCTGAGCGCGAAGGAGCACCGGTCTTGATCTGGCCGGCATTCGCCGCCACTACAATATCGGCAATGGTAGTGTCTTCCGTTTCGCCGGAACGGTGGGAAACCACTGCCGTATAGCCGGCGCACTTGGCCATTTCGATGGCCGCCAAGGTCTCAGTAAGGGTCCCTATCTGGTTTACTTTGATGAGGACTGAATTGGCCACCTTTTCGGCAATGCCCCGGCTGATGATCTCCGTGTTGGTAACAAAGATGTCGTCGCCTACGAGCTGCAGCCTGCCTCCCAGGCGGGCAGTAAGTTCCTTCCAGCCCTCCCAGTCGTCCTCCGCCAGACCGTCCTCAAGGGAAACGATGGGGTAGCGGTCTACCAAGCGCTCGTAGAAATCGATCATTTCACCGGCCGTGAGCACCTTGCCCTCGCCGGCCAGAACGTAACGGCCGTCCCGGTAAAGCTCGGAGGCGGCCGCATCGACGGCCAGGAAAACATCTTCGCCGGGCTTTAGACCGGCTTTCTCAATAGCCTCTACCAAAAGCTCCAAGGCCGCTTCGTTGGACTTAAGGTCCGGCGCAAATCCGCCCTCGTCCCCCTGCCCTGTGGATAGGCCTTTGTCCTTTAGAACTTTCTTCAGGCTGTGGAACACTTCAGCCCCGAAGCGCAGGGCCTCGGCGAAAGTAGGTGCTCCCGCCGGGACGATCATGAACTCCTGAAGGTCTACGTTGTTGTCCGCATGCTTCCCACCGTTCAGGATGTTCATGAGCGGCACAGGCAGGGTCCGGGCAGAAACCCCGCCAATATAACGGAAAAGAGGTAGGTTCAAGGATTTGGCCGCCGCTTGCGCCACCGCCAGCGAAACGCCAAGAATGGCGTTAGCCCCGAGCTTCCCTTTGTTGGGCGTTCCGTCGAGCTCAATCATAAGGTTATCGATGGCTACCTGGTCCAGGGCATCCATGCCGGTAAGCTCCTGGGCTAGGATATCGTTGACGTTGGCCACCGCTTTCTGGACGCCCCTGCCGAGGTAGCGCCCTTTGTCGCCGTCCCGCAGCTCCACCGCTTCACGCGTACCCGTCGAGGCGCCGGAGGGGACGGCCGCCCGCCCCACGGTGCCGTCTTCCAGCGTTACATCCACCTCTACGGTAGGGTTGCCGCGGGAGTCTAGGATTTCGCGGGCAAATATATCTACAATAGTGGTTAAATAGCTCACTCAGTTCCCTCCTTAATCTTTGCTGTTGGCTTTTACCAAAAGCGATTTTCCCGTCATAGCTTCTGGCTGCGGCAGACCGAGGAGTTCCAGAATCGTGGGGGCTACGTCGGCCAGCCGTCCCTGCCTGAGTCCCGAGCAGCAAGGTTCGGGCGTAACCAAAATAAAGGGTACGGGATTGGTGGTGTGGGCGGTGTGGGGTTCGCCCGTTGCCGGATCAACCATCTCCTCCGCATTGCCGTGATCCGCCGTAATGATGGCCGCTCCGCCTCGTTCCAGCACCCCGCTGACCACCCGGCCCACACAGTTATCCACCGCCTCCACTGCCCGGACGGCCGCTTCCAGGTTTCCCGTGTGGCCAACCATATCCGCGTTGGCGTAATTTAACACCACAAAGTCGTATTCTTTTTCCTTGAGTTCTTCGAGAAGCGCATCCGTCACTTCGTAAGCGCTCATCTCCGGCTTTAAGTCGTAGGTGGCCACCTTCGGCGAGGGGATGAGGCGGCGTTCCTCGCCGGGGAAGGGCTTCTCTTCCCCGCCGCTGAAAAAGAAGGTTACGTGGGCATACTTCTCCGTCTCGGCAATCCGGAGCTGTTTTAATCCCTTGGCCGCCAGGTACTCGCCTAGGGTATCATGCAGCTCATCAGGTGGAAAAGCCACAGGCGCCGCAAAAGTTTCGTCGTACTGGGTGAGGCAAACGAAGTGGACGCGGGGTACCTTAGGCCCGCGATCGAAACCGGGAAAATCCGCCTCAATTAGGGCGCGTGTCAGCTGGCGGGCGCGGTCCGGGCGAAAATTGAAGAAGATGACTACGTCGCCGTCTTCGATTTGCCCGCGCGGCTTCCCGTCCTCCCTGAGAATTACGGTAGGCCGCACGAATTCGTCAGTCTCGCCGCGCGCATAGGCGGCCTCAAGCGCAGTTTTGGCCGAAGATGCCGTCTCGCCCCGACCCTCAACCAAGGCGCGGTAGGCCAGGGCCGTGCGCTCCCAGCGGCGGTCCCGGTCCATGGCGTAGTAGCGGCCGCTTATCGTGGCTATCTCTCCCAGACCAAGTTTGGCGCATTTGGCCTCGAGTTCTTCTAAATAGCGCAGAGCGCAGGCCGGAGGCACGTCGCGCCCGTCCAAGAAGGCGTGAACGTAGACTTCGCTGACGCCATTCCTTTTGGCCATTTCGAGGAAGGCAAAGAGGTGCTCAATGTGGCTGTGCACGCCGCCGTCGGAGAGGAGGCCCATAAGGTGTAGCCTCCGACCGCGCGCCTTGGCCATGGCCTCCGTCAGCACCGGGTTGGCAAAGAAGCTCCCTTCGCGTATGGCCCGGCTGATGCGGGTAAGTTCCTGGTAGACAATCCGGCCGGCACCGAGGTTGAGATGCCCTACCTCCGAGTTGCCCATTTGCCCTGCCGGCAGGCCTACGTCCTCTCCAGCGGCACCGAGGAGGGTATAGGGGTATTTTTTTCTGTAGGCGTCTATGTTCGGGGTCCGGGCCAGGGCTACGGCGTTACCTTCCCGCTCCCCGCGCTCGCCCCAACCGTCCATCACGATGAGGACTACAGGTCGCGACACACCCGTCACCAATACGGCCTCCCCATGTAACATTATCCCTACCTTGAAAGTACTGAGGCCGAGGGCCATCCCCCACAAGGCGCGTTACGTACCGCCATTAGAAGAACGCAGGCGAGCGAGGGAAAGCGCGGGCGGTGTTTGAGGCCCGAAGGGCCGAGTTC
>JASKLG010000093.1 GCA_030153805.1 Bacillota bacterium
GCACCACCTTCTGATTCTGTAGAAACATCATACGAAACCAGTATTTCCATGGCACACCACCTACCGATAAGTAAATGGCGGATACTCTGGCAAATCACCACGCAGGGTGCGAGCCAGCAGGCGCGCTTGGATATGCGGCATCATGCCCAGCGGCTCTGCGCGCTCTAACAAGGGGTGTGTTACCGTTTCCTGCTTCCTCTTTTGGTAAGCTATCGCGACCTCCCTTCGCCCAACGTCGTTTAAGTAGACTGATCCGCCTGGCCGCTCTTCGAAGTGGTCGGGGGTAATTTGTCGCCGGTTCACAAGGGTCAGCGCCACGCGATCTGCTAGAACCGCACGAAATTCTTCCATTAGGTCCAGGGCTAAGGCAGGACGTCCTGGGCGCAGCGTGTGGAGGTATCCCACCTGGGGGTCTAGGCCAACTCCTTCGGCGGCGGCCAGACAATCCGTCAGCACAAGTGTGTATAAAAATGAAAGTAAAGCATTGATGCGGTCCCGTGGGGGACGCCGGGTCCGCCCTTTAGGAGCAAAAGCATCCCGGTCGGCACGGATGAGATGAACAAAAGAGCTAAAGTAAGTCCGCGCTGCTTCGCCTTCAATGCCTCGTACTTCTTCAATGGTGGTACTCCGTTCTAAATGCGCTAAAGAAGCAGCCAATCTGCTTGCGGTTTCCCGCAAGGCTGCCTCGTCTTCTTTGTCTTCTGCCTCGCGTGCACCACGCAGTACTACAGTTCGCGCGTTTTTTATTTTCCCGGCCACCAAATTACGCGCTATAGCAAAGGCTTTGTGTTGATCGTCTAGGGCCTTATGCTGAGCGCGCCGCAGCAACACGTTGCCGGTCGTAGGACCAACAATTCTAGCTTTGAAGCGGCCGACATGATCTAGCATAACGATAAAACGGCCCTCATCGGCACAGGTGTGTATAACCCCCGGGCTGACCAGAACATTCCCCAGGCAGATAATCCCGGCTAAATGGTGCAAGGGCACCTGCACTTGCGTTGATCCTTCAACCTCTACCTTTAGAGTCTCGTGATCCAAGCGCACGTAGGCACCCTGCGTCATTACATAAAGAGTGTTTAACAACTGCTCCACGTTTTTCTTTCAACCCTTCTTCGTTAGTCCCGAAGCTGAAAAAGGCCAGCCACAAGGGAACGGGCTTTGGACCCGTCCCCTATGGCCGACGGCATACAAATCGTGTTCAAGGAACAGTTCCGGCAGCGCTTGTCGTTCACAGGAGGCGGGAGTTTTCCTTCTAACAGCATAGCACGCACGGCAACGGTGGTAGCCTCCACTTTGTTTCGCAACTCCGGAGTAATGGCAATCTCATACCGCCGGTGCGAGCTATGACAGTAAACCGCCCCTTTTGGTACGGCGATCCCGGTCATTTCCTCCAGGCAAATGGCTTGTCCTGCAAGTTGTACTGCAGCGTGTTCGATGTCCTTTTCCCGGTACTTGCCATACTTATATTCGACCGGGTAGGGTATCCCCTCCTGAAACTCCACTAGGTCCGCCTGTCCTACCAATCCCAGGCGGTTATTCCAAAGGGGCAGTCCGCGTTCTACTCGCACACCTTCCTCTGAAAAAGAATCAACCTGATGTACACGTTGGTGAACCGCCCGGCCTCGCAGTGTATAAACGTTCTCATCGAAAACTTGTTCAAGGTGAATGAGGGCACATTGGCGCGGGCAGTAGCTGAAATGCTCCAAAGCCGAGAGAAAAACAGGCTCAAGGCCCTCGATGGTGAACTCCTCGTCTTCCATGTTAGCCCACCAGGCGCGTCAAAGTCACACCTGCAGGTAGGTTTTCCTCATCCACGGTCACACTGTAGTCTGCGAACGACCTAGGAGGTCCCGAAGTAACCCGTTTAACCTTGACCCGTTCAAAAAGCTCGTGCGCCGGAGCGTTGCCCACTGGCTTTTCATGACTGAAAACGTACAGTCCTCGACAGGCCATAAGTCCCCGACTGGCAGAACGATCTACTTCCCACATATGTTCAAGCGCTTCCCAGAAAACCTCCAGGTCTTCGCTGGTCATGCCCGTATCCTGGGCAAAGAAGGGACTGAAGAAGCCATAGCCAACATAGAGCCCGTAGGGCACCACAGCTTTGCGGCCCATCTCCGTTATTTTCCCTTTGCCTTCTTTACCTTCTTCACTTACTTCAACTTCAGCATCTTCAGGGCGGGTGACAGCAACTCTGGTAATAGACAGGTCCAAAGGTACAATTGGATCAACAGAGCGAGCAAAAGTGAGCTGCACAGGACCTAAGACTTGGCCGCAGTTTACTTCAGTGGTCATTACGGCGCCAAAGGTACGAACATCATAAAAGTTTTCGCACATCCAAGCCCGCGCCTGACTAACCGTTGCCCGGTCTTGCTTGCTGCCGGAAGGTGTCTTGCCGATGGCCTTGTAGGCACGCTCGTGCTGCAGATTGAGGATGCCGTGGCGTTCCACGTAAATCTTCATGCGTTCTTCTCTGCCGCGTGTAAGGTCAACCCAGTCCCGGATTTTCCGTTTCAAGCAGACATCGGTTACAATGCCCTGCATGGTTTCGGGGTCAACGCGGGGCAGGTTACCGGCATCAGGGTCCCCGTTTGGATTGCCGTCTTTGACGTCAAAGAGCAGCACAAAGTCATGCCGCCGGTTGATATCTAGATAAACCTTTTCCGCCATATTTGTTTTTTCCTCCTTCGAAAAGCTCATTCTTATTCTTTCACAGTGCCGCCATTAACGGCATGGAAGCCACCTTAAAAACTCATTCTTCATCTTTGGGAAGGTCTTTTTCCGCTGTTGCCGCACCTGCTGACCACCCGGCCGCACGCTGGTGGTAATAGCCAAGGGCGAACAAAGCCTGGTCTTGTAGGTTTAAGGTTGCAGGGAACGCGTTCAGACCTGCCAACACTTCCTGTAACAGGCGCTGCAGAACCGTGTAGGCGCCCCTTTTCTCCTTGCGCAGTTTAGACAGATGCGACTGCGTCGTTCTAAGTAGGCGACCGTAAACAGACGCCGGCGCGGAAGACGCAGTGCCGTAATACCGGTCAACAATAGTGGCCTTGATGCCAGGTGAAGCTGCTTCTTGAATGAATTCTAGGACGGCGAGGAGTCTTCCACTTAAGTACGCCGGGTCGCGATTAGTAAGATCTAGCTGCTCCATATAACCATCCTCCCTAATCTCCTTTTCTTGACTAAGCAGTGCCATTTTAATAACGCAGGCACGTGGTCGCGTGACTCGTTGTTCAACTGCCGACCGGCGGACCGCCTCGTAAAGTATCCACCTGGGCAGGGGTGTACCTTTAATCGCCAGGTTAATAAAGGCTTCCGGGAGGTTGGCCCTGATGTCTTTGCTGGCGGGAACAAGACTGGCTACCAAGGGGAAAAGGCCAACCGGCTGGCCGTCACGGTCGGCAAGGCGCTGCAACCGGAAATAACGGGCCAGGTTCTTTTGTACCTCACCCACGGTGGTCACCACCCAGTCGCGCACGGCCACACGGGCGCCGCTGCTGGAAAGGGCTACAGCGTAGAAATCAGTAGGGTTAAGCGGAAGGGGTTCCCGCCTTCCGTACACCGAGTTGAGCAGCGTTTTGACATCACTCGGTTCTGGTGAAGCTAGGATACTGACCGGCGAAAAGTCAGCATCTTCGCGGGTCCAGAACAGATAGACACACGGGCCGATTGTAAGATGAGTATCTTCACGGCGGATCAGCTGCTCGAGCGCCCGGCCGTATCCTTCTGCGCACTCCTGGCAGATCGGAGCAACGAGAGATGCCTCTAAGCCGTAGGACTCAAAGGCATTCGCGTTTGCAGAAACTAGGGCCATTCCCGAGGGTTGCCCTCCCGGGATGCCTTTGATCTTAATGGGCTGGCGCTTCATGGGAGGTTTTAGTTTCCCGCAGACCAAACATTGCGCCAGTTCCTCAGATGACGCTTGTTTTCGGGCCCAGAATTCCTGCACCGCTGGCAGGTCGATAGGCATCATCCCGTTTACTACGAAGGTAACATTATCGCCGGATGCCATATCCGGGGGAAGGGGAAGGGTAGTCAAATCGAGGGTGTCCAAGAATCTCTCAACTGCCAGGACCTCAGGAGCGCGCGTTGCCCGTGCGCAGTTCCTTACCAGGGCAACAAACGCGTTGTGACATTCCTGTGCTCGTTTCTTGTCTTTAGGTTTAGCATCTTCCTCGATAAAGCCAAGAACGTAATCTGCCCTGTCGGCCAGCAGCTTGGGCTTGATACCGGAGGAACGAACCAAGGAGGGGGCAGGATACTCCTTCCCCCGGTCGTTTTTCCTTTTTGCCGCACCCGTGGTAGACACAAAACCTAGAAACTTCCCCTCTAGGTCAAGATGGATCAGCCACTTGATGGGCGTCTGCAGGTACATGGCTGGCAGGTCGGCAGCTGGCGACCGCTCGGCATATTCTTTCAGCTTTTGTAGCAACAACGTAGTCACACCCCCTTTTCTTCGTATAGTTCTTGCGGAACATCAAGGACGCCACCCACCAGCTTCGCTGGGAAGAAGCGCGGCTTGCCGCGCCCGGATCCATCCGGCGCGTAATCGATGTCGAAGAGCATGAGCCCCAGATCCTCGGTAACCGGGAAAGGCTCCTCGGTGCCGTCCGGAGGCCCAAAGAAAGCAGCAAACTCGCGGCAGCCGAAATACGGCTGGTGGTGACACTGGCCGTGAGCGACACGCCGCCGGAACTGGTCGCGATACTTGGCAGGATCAATCCCACTCACATGAGGTGCCAGAACTACGTCTGCCCAGACCAGGTACGCCACGTCCCTCAGCGCCAGGGTGTGACGCTGCGCCCGATCCATATCGGCGTAATAGCCATCGCGCGGGCCCCAGCCCTTGACAGAAGAGACCGCTACTTTACTATTGACCTCATTGCGCAGCAAGGAAAAATAACGGATGGGTTTGAGTACGCTGATCCGCTTAATTCGCCAGCGGAATTCCGGCTTCCAGAAAATGGCTTCTAAGGCCCCGCGAGCGGCAGAAGGCGTCATAACTGGGTAACTCACCCGTTCTACCTTCATTTCCGGCCGGGTAAAGCAGGCCCACTCCCCCCATAGCTTGACGACCAGCGGAGCATCTTCGTACATCCCGTTCACCCCCTTTCGTTGTCGTGACCTATATAACCAAATCAGCTGGATCGTGGTGGGCCACCGTTAAGCCGCGCAAACTGTCATAACCTCCCAACCATTCCCAGAGCCCGGGCGCGAGCGGGGCAACCTCGCCTTCGCTTTGAAGTTGTGGAAGGAGATGCCGGTTAACGGCCACCATGTAAGGCTGGAGAAGCCTCAGAAGGCGCCGGCTCAAGCCGCCATGCCTTATTGCCTGAATGTACCCGTTTACCGTCTCGATGTCGCCGTAACGCACGATCATCTGCTCGGTGTCGTCCGCTATCAAGCGAAAACGTCTTGCAACCTCGGGGTAGTTTAGCTGGCGGCGGAGTTCTTGGATACCAAACCCATCGAGTTCTGCTGCTTGGTACAATTGACGAAAGTAGTCCGTAACCACATCTAACTGGGAAAGGTCCACTCCCCCCTCTTTCCCTAACATAGCAACGAAGGTCTCCGTTCCGGCCCGGTACGCACCACGAGGCATGCC
>JASKLG010000094.1 GCA_030153805.1 Bacillota bacterium
CGCCGTCGGCCAGCTCAAATTTCCCCGGCCGCCCCTCCTTCCTGGCCCCGGTAAAGTCGCCGCCTTCGTAGCCGAAAAGTTCACTTTCGATGAGCTCCCTGGGGAGAGCACCGCAATTGATGGCCACAAACGGCCCCCGGGACCGCGCGCTGGCATTGTGGATGGCCTGGGCCACCATCTCTTTACCGGTTCCGGTTTCCCCTTGAATCAAAACGGCCAATGAAGTGTCGGCTGCGTGTTTCGCCAGCTCTAAAGCCGCCCTCAGGGAGCGTGAAGATCCTACAATTTGGTCGAAGGTAAAATTGGCCTGGTAACCGGCCAAGCGTCCGGCCAAGCGGTGCACGCTGCGGCTTTCCCTTAGGGTAATAACCAGGCCTTCAGTACGGCCATCAGGGCCGGTGATGGGACAGGCCGTACAGGTGCAGTGGAGCCTGCCTTTCGGAGTAAGGAGCACGCTTTCCTGGTCGCTGTAGCCAGGAGCGCCCTCTAGGGCCCGGATGAGACGGGCTGGATTGGCCATCAGCTTCGGCAAAAACCTGTCCTTCAGCTCGGCCACCGTAAGTCCCAAGAGCTCGGCCGCCGCGCCGTTTGCCTGCGTAATACGGCCCTCGGTATCAACGGTCAAAAGCCCTTCAGAGATGGAGCTAAAGGTTGAGGTTAAAAGGTTGTGGCTTATTTCCAGCTCCCGACTGGCTTTCTCCCAGCGCAGGCCGTTTTCAATGGCCCGCGCCGCCGCGACTACCATCCCCAAGGTGTGGGCGTGGACCAAGCCGCACGGCCCGGTCATGTTGAGAATGCCGGAAACGCTTCCGTCAGGCCCCAAAATGGGCGCCGCCGAACACGTCCAGGGGTGATGAAGCCGGCAGTAATGTTCCTCGGCCCATACCTGTAGAGGAGCCTTGACCTTGAGTGCGGTGCCGATAGCGTTCGTGCCTACCGTCTCCTCCACCCAATGAGCCCCAGGCACGAAGTTGAGTTCGCGGGTATTCTGGGCCACCTGAGGATCCCCGGCCACTTCCAGCAGGTATCCTTCCGCATCGGCCAGGATGACGATAAAGCCGCTCCCCACCACCCGGAGCAAGTCCTCCATGAAAGGTCTGGCTAAGCGGATGAGCTCGGCGTTGCTCCTCCTGCGCGCCTCCAGGCGGGATGCCGGAAGAAGCGGCCCTTTCCCTCCGTAAGGATTAACTCCGGCCCGGCGGCAGCGCTGCCAGGAAGCAGCAATAACCTCGCGCACAACGTCTTCTAGAAGAACGCCGCTCTCCACGAAACGCTGCCAGGCAAGAGCAATCTCCCGTCGCGGCGATGAAGTCGCCTGCAAAGCCAAATACCCCCCTCCCTAAAGAGCGCCCACCCCGCTGCAGTAAGATCGGTTAGGCCAGGCCCAGTTCCTTAAGCACGGCCGACAAGGTTGCGCCCGCCGCGCTCCGGATAACCACATCGGCCCGGCCATCGGCCGGAGTAGGTTCGCGGTTGATGATGGCCAGATGGTGCGTTTGAAAAGCCAGCGAGTTGGCAGGAGACACGGTAAGGCTGGAGCCTACTACCAGCACCAGGCTGCTCCGCTCTACGGCGGCTACCGCCTGGGTGAAGGCTGGCGGCATCATATCGCCGAAGAGCACCACATCCGGCCGCACCCGACCACCGCATTCCGGGCAGTGCGGAATGGGCTCTTTTTTCAGCCACGCCAAAGCTTCCGTCATGGGATAGGTCTGTCGGCAGCTCTCACAGTGCACCGTTCTTAGGTGCCCGTGTACTTCGAAAACCGTGCGCGAGCCCGCTTTCTGGTGAAGGCCGTCGATATTCTGGGTAATAACGCCGGTAATATAGCCCGCCTCCTCCAGCTCGGCCAAAGCAAGGTGGCCGGCATTGGGCTTAGCCTCCAGGGTCGGTCCGAAAACCTCGGCGAAGTACTTCCAGAAGGTCTCCGGCCGGGCATAGAGCGCGTCTGCCGACAGGTACTCCATGGGGTCAATCCGGTTCCAAAGCCCGGTCCCCGGGCTGCGAAAGTCGGGGATGCCGCTTTCAGTGGAAATGCCTGCCCCGGTAAGCGCAACCGCCCGGCCTTTGTTCTTAGCCAGAAGTTCGGCCAAAGCTTTTACGCCTGCATTTTCCATGACCGTCATCTCCCTGCTCCTATTATCAAAACAGTATTCAACAGGGAGGTAACGGTTTCCTTTGTTTCCTTATCTTTCTGACTCTCCGAGAAGTTCTTTTTCCACCGGGCCAAACGTAAGGCCAAAAACATCGGCAAAGTGCCGGATAACGTGGGGAATAACCTCCATTAGGCCTACCGGCCGCCTAAGAAGGCGCGCGAGCGACGTTACACCGTATTCGCTAATCCCGCAGGGAACGATAAGACGGAAATGATCGAGGTTGGGGTCGACGTTAAAGGCAAACCCGTGGAAGCACACCCAGCTCTCTACCGCCACGCCAATGGCTGCGACCTTCTCCTCTCCGACCCAGACCCCGGTGTAAGGCGGAAAACGGCGCGCCGCCACGCCGAAATCGGCCAGGGTGCGAATCAACACCTCCTCATAGTTCCTGAGGAGCAGGTGTAAATCCCGCCCGTAGCGGTTAAGATCCAAAATCGGGTAGCCTACGAGCTGTCCCGGACCGTGGTAGGTAACGTCGCCACCGCGCTCCACGGAAAATAGGGAAATGCCCCGCTCCTTTAGGGCCGCTTCGGAAAGAAGCAGGTGCTCCTTCTTCGCCGTGCGCCCCAGGGTAATCACCGGCTCGTGTTCAACGAGGAGGAGGGTATCCGGTTCGGCTCCGCGCCGTACCTTTTGGACTAACTCTTTCTGCCGGGCCAGGACGACACCGTATTCCTGCCGGCCGAGCCACACCACTTTAGAGTGCATTTTGCCCGTCGCCTTCCTTTGCTCTGCACCCGGCTCTTAAGCTTCTGACAGCCTTGGCGGCCTCCGCCGCCCGGTAAGAGCTGCGGACGAAGGGCCCTGAAGCCACGAAGGGAAAACCTAAGGCGTAACCTTCTTTTTCCCAGCGCGCGAACTCCTCCGGCGGCACGTAACGCACAATGGGGAGGTGCTCGGCTGAAGGCTGCAGGTACTGGCCGATGGTTAAGATATCGCAACCTGCAGCTCTGAGGTCAAGCAACACCTGACGTACCTCGGCTTCCGTCTCACCCAGGCCGAGCATGAGCCCGGATTTCGTAATCACCGTAGGGTCAAGTTCCTTAGCCATGGCCAGAACGCTCAAAGACCGGCGGTAATCGGCCCCGGGGCGCACTTTTTGGTACAGAGAGGGTACCGTCTCCACATTATGCCCGAACACGCTCACCCCTGCCGCCAGCACCGTCCGGACGGCCTCCCGGTCGCCCTTAAAGTCCGGCACCAGCACTTCCACAGCGGTTTCCGGGCAAAGCCCGTGGATAGCCGCAATACAGGCGGCGAAATGCCCTGCCCCACCGTCCGGCAGGTCGTCGCGCGTCACAGACGTGATCACCACGTGTTTGAGCTCGAGTGCCGCCACCGCCCGTGCCAGGTTCTCCGGCTCCGCCGGATCGGGAGGCAAGGGACAGCCGCCGGGCACGTTGCAGAAGCGGCAGCCCCGTGTACACGTATCCCCGAGGATAAGAAAGGTGGCCGTACTGCGAGAAAAGCATTCGCCGGCATTTGGACACGCCGCGCCCTCACAAATGGTATGCAGCGCCAGCGCTTTAAACATTTCCTGCAACCGCTCGAGGGTGCCCGGTTGGGGAGCCTTAACGGTAAGCCAGGGGGGACGTGCTCTAAGCTCTGCTAGATTCATGCCTGCATCTCCTTTAGGGTAAGCAGACCGTTCTTCTGCGCTTCGTGTAGCGCTCGTGGAATATCCACAACGTTCGGGCCGGCCGCGGAAAGAACGACTTCCACCTCCTCGCCGGCCCGCACCAGCACCTCGCGTTCACCGTCGAGGGCCAAAAGGCGCGGTCCGTCATTCACCCGTACTCCCTCGCCCACCGCCAGCCGCCGCCAGCCGGCAACCGGAACACGGGCACAAAGCCCCGGGGCTACCGGTGCCAAAACAGGGTACTTTGCCCCTTTGGCATTTAGCTCTAGATAAAGACCGGCAGGTTCTTCCGGACTTACCGGTTCCAGGCAGCCGCCGACGGCCGAAAGACCGATGGTATGGGGCTCACAGCGGGTACAGATTATGGCCTGTATCCGGTCCATGTCCCAGAGTGCCCGCGCAGCAACAAAGGTATCGTTCGTAACTACAACGTCTACCAGCGCCAGATCCCGCCAGCCTTCAGAACCGAAAATATCCAGCTTTTTCGCCCGCCAGACGGCGCTGCTCCTCCCTGTGGCCACTGCCCCCGCCGCCAACCCGGCTACCGTCCCCTCCACCATAACCGGAAATACGTTGTTGGTGCCGGTAGAAACGGGGACCAGGGGGACATCGCCCGAACTCTTGGCCACCGCGCGGCAGGTACCGTCACCGCCCAGAACTACGATGGCCCCCACCCCCTCTTCCCGAAGCAGGCGGGCGGCCAGAGTGGAATCGGCCCCGCCGTGGCCGATTTCCATGGTAAGAAAACGCACGCGGGGACGCAAATGGTGGTGGCCCAACCCGTCCAGCGCCCTCTGCCCGATTGCATAAGTGTCGGGCATAATGAGCACCTCATCCACTCCTGCCGCCTCCAGGCCGAGGAGGATGCGGCGGACGATGTTCACCTTCTCCTCGTTGTCAAAGACGGAACCGAACGCCACCAGGCGGCGGATGTCTTTCCCTGAAGCCGGGTTAGCAATAATCCCAACTTTCGCCGACGTCATTTGTCAACCTCCACCCAAACGGTTACCGCAGCATTGGCCATAAGGATCTCCGGACTGACATCGCCCAGCTCCGGCAAAGCCATCCCTTCCGTCAGCAGGCCACCGTGAACCACTTCGAGCGACTTCTCCCCAAAAGGAATAACCTTCAGCACCTCTTCCGGGCATACCCGTTCCGGGTAGGGCACCGCCACTTTTACCTTGACCACCATTTTGTTTAAGTCCTTTAGCTCGAGGATCTCCTTGAGGCCGGTGAGGTAACTGTGTGAGATGGCGTCTTTCACCGCCTTCTGGGCGGCCCGGGTGGGATCCTGCCCGTGCTGGTCGATACCGGTACCAAACTCAATGAGGTAACGCTTCAACATGAAGAAGCCCCCTTCAGAAGAGTCTATTCTAAGATAAATGCAAGTTGCGTGCCAGCTTAGGCCGGTAATCCGTTTCTGCTGATTCAGAACTTCGTCCCTTCCGCCAGTTTTTCCTGCCGGGCAAGGTTGGTGCCTCAGATGGAATCTGTTCTGTCCTACGTTGGTAAAAATAAAAAGCCGTGCACTTGCACGGCTCATATGTTTCTTTGGTGGGCCACGTAGGCTTCGAACCCACGACACCCTGATTAAGAGTCAGGTGCTCTACCAGCTGAGCTAGTGGCCCACACCGCTTGACGTGATTAATTCTAGCACAGCGCCGCTTCTCTTGTCAACCCTTCGTAACCCGCGGTGTCACCGGACTGTGATATTGTCACCCTGTAATGGGACTGAGAAAATGTCACTATGAGAGGAGAAATCTTCTTGAGCGCCAAAGAGTCCCGCAGGGTG
>JASKLG010000095.1 GCA_030153805.1 Bacillota bacterium
CCGCCGGTCGAAACGCCGATGTGCACTACCCGGTCGCGGCCGGCCGTCTCCACCGAGGTACCCTCACCCAGGCTGCGCTGCTCCTTGGGGATTACTATCGGTCGGCGCCGCCCAGTAACCCTTGCTCGGGCTGCTACCCTAACCTTTTCGACTATCTCCCGGCCCAGCCGGCCAAGGCCGAGCGAGATGGTACCGTCCGGCTTAGGCACAAAATCGACCGCGCCCAGGTGTAGCGCCTCGAGTGTGGCGGCAGCATCTTTCTGGGTGAGAGAAGAAATCATCACTACCCTGGCGTCAGTCTGGGCCGTAATGTGCGCCAGAGCGGTAAGCCCGTCCATATGAGGCATATTCACATCCAGGGTGACGACATCAGGCCGGAGGCGAATGGCTTTTTCCACGGCTTCGTAGCCATTCCGGGCCACGTCCACCACTTGAATATCCGGCGCTTCTTCCAGTATTTGTTTTATCACGAGCCGCATAAAGGCAGAGTCGTCAACTACCAGCACGCGAATTGGCTCCACTTCTATCGCTCCTCTTTGGGGAATAAGCAGCGCCCGGCGCCTAGAACTTATTGCCAACTGCCGACCTCCCGGGCCAGTTCCCGGAAATGCCCATGAAAGACAGGCGGGAAAAGGAGCTGGTGTAAGATGCCGGCGGCATCGGCCCGGGTAGCCGCAGATTGTGGATTTAAGCTTTCGCCGCCCGGCCCCCCTAGCTTACAGTCTGCCCACAGGGCAAGGGCAACACCTCGGCGGGCCCACGGGGAAATTTTCTCCCAATCCGGATAGTACGTTAGAAGGTCTGCTTGGTCCTCCACATCAAACAGCCAAGCGGCGTGGTCCAGCGCAATAATCCTGCTTACGGTCACCAGAAGCTGTTCACGGGTCACTTTTTCCTCCGGGCTGAAATAACCCGGCCGCGTCCCCTGCATAAAGCCGGCAGCGGCCAACCGCTCTACTGCTTCTTTATACCAAGCAGTGCTGGGAACATCGACAAAGGTTGCTTGGGCCTCGTTCGCCCGTTGGGCGTAGTCCGGGTACTCTTTGCTCAGCGCGCGATCCATTAAGACCGCAAATTGGGCCCGGGTTAGCTTCTCCTCCGGCGCAAAATGATGATCATCTACGCCGGCAATGATCCCCCTTAGAAACAAGGCATACACTTGTGCATCCAGCGGTTCTTCCTTGACATCGACGAACTTTTCGTGCCAAATCGAGCGCGGCACTCCCCAGTTGGTTATAACCTCGGTAACATAGTCGGCATAAGCAGGATCGATAGGGTCACCATCGGCAGACGTAAGACCAGGTAGGCAGTGTATCTTGAAACGGCCACCCGGCCGTAGATCGTTTATATCTACCCCTACCAAAGAGTGCCAGGGTTCATTTTCCATGGGGCCCCAATAGTCCCCGGTGGCCGTAACCTTGACCGGTTTGACGTCGGCGGTGGTAGAAAGATCGCCGTCCTGGTCGTAGGTAACCTGCAGCTTCCAAACGGATCCCCACACCGGCTTGTTAAAATCGGCCAGCAGTATTACGCTGTCGGGCTGCCCCGGGTCGGGTCCCAGATAGCGCACCTTCTCGAGCTTAAGGGATCCCGGCCGGTATATACGCACGGGATAGGTCGTCCCAAAATTGTAGCGCGGATCTAACAGGCTGCCGTCCTGCGCCTTAATCTTTCCGCCGACGCGGACCAGAAAACGCCCGCCTTCATCCGGAACAAAGCTGAGATCTACTTGGACCTTCTTTCCGGTTTCCCCTACGTTGCTTTGATATATGGAAACAGAGTCCGGAATCACCTGGACTTGATCGCTCTCCGTGGAGAAATCCCCGTCGCGGTCGAAAATAACGGTGTAGTCGGCCGGTGTACCGGCATCGGCGACAGGTTTGCTGAAGTAGACGTCGATTGGAATCCAGACGGGATTGCTATCAAGATAAACCGGCCCTGTCTGTTCGACCTTCACCACCCGAAAGGGCACCGAACCTGCCGTCACCGCCGGATCGGGCATGTTCGTTGCAGCTTCCACGAATCCCGACTGGTAAGCGGCGATGGCGATTAGAGCTGCGGCGACGCAAAGCGTCTTAATTACCCGGCGCATACGGTTAACATATACTCTCTTCAAAAACTTCTCCAAACCCTGCTTCAACCTGAATGACCCCTTTCCAATCTTTCAGCAATTCGCAGGCCAAAACCCTTTCTTCCTTATCGGCAGGAGTGGGCACTCGAATAAAGCCCATTTCCGTTAATCCCCGTAGCCAACCCCAACCTTGGGAGGCAAAGAGTGGCTCTGGGTCGAACTATTTATTAGTGCTTTCCTTAAGCATTCAACTTATCCAGAACTAGGGGGGAAACAAATGCGTAAGAGTGCCTGGGTCTGGCTGCGTTTTGCGGTAATTCTCCTCTTGCTCCTCGTACTGGCAGAAGGGGTAGCTTTGGCGCAGGACGAAACGGCAGAACGGCCAACCATTTCCGTAACCGGAACCGCCAGAGTTTCCTTGCCTCCAGATACCGCTTATGTAACTCTGGGTGTGGTTACCGAAGGGAAAGATGTTCTCGCCGCCCAGGCCGCCAATTCGAGTAAGGCCCAAGCCATTTACAATACTCTGCTCGCCCAGGGCGTTAAGAAAGAAGACATCAAAACGGTTGCTTACAACATACAGCCAGTGTACGATTTTGAAAAGAAGCCACCGGCCATCACCGCCTACAAGGTAGAGAATCTTATGGAAGTGCGCCTGCGCCCACTGGATAAGGTCGGCCGTCTCCTGGCAGCAACCGGCACTGAAGGAGCCAATATGATATACGGCCTGCGGTTTGCCGCGGAATTGAACCAAGATGCCGCCCGTAGCCACGCCCTCGAACAAGCCAGCGTGAACGCGCTCCGGCAGGCTGAAACCGTAGCTAAGGCACTCGGAGCAACGCTCGGATCCGTCCAGACTGTTAGCGTCCAACTGGGTAACTCTGAACCGCCGCAGCCTATACGACTCTCGGAAACGAAGGCGGCCGATGCTTCCCTGCCCCAAGTACCCATAAGCCCCGGCCAAGTGGAAGTCTGGGCCAACGTAAGTATTGTCTTCTGCCTGAATTAGCCAGGCCCCGTGCGGCCCACGCTGCTAAGCGGTTTTTGGGCACGATCTAAGTTTTTCCTTTGCGCCGGCCGATAAATACGATAGACAGGCAAATTAGTCACCGGCGAGGCAAGTCAGCTACCAAGCGGCAGGTATGAAGATAAAGGGGGCCGGACAACGTGGCATATATAGGTAGTTTAAGCAACGTCCAGAGCGGAAATTACGTGGATTACAGCCGCATTAGCGGCTTGGCCACAGGCCTCGATACGGAAAGCATGGTCAATGCCTTGATGCAGGCGGAGAGAATTCCCCTCGACCGGCTGCTTCAGGAAAAGCAGATCTGGGAATGGAAACAGGAAGATTACCGAACGGTAAATAGTGCCCTCAGCGAGCTCAGGAATAAGCTTTTCTCGGCCAAGCTTCAGTCGACCTATCTGGTCAAGAAAACAACCTCCACCAATACGGCCGTCGTCACGGCCACGGCAACGCCTACGGCCAGCGTGGGAACCTACTATATAACGGTGACTCAGCTGGCCCGCCCCGCCACTGCTTACAGCTCAGACCCAATAGTTTCCAATGTTGACGATTTCGATCCAAATAAGCCGCTAGCTTCGTACTGGACAAACTTGGCGAACACAAGTATCGAATTCGAAATTAATGGCCGGCCATTCACCGTGGATCCGGACACTATTTCTCTGAATCAGGTAATTGCACAGGTCAACGCCGACAAGGCAGCCGGTGTCACCATGGCGTACGATGCACAGAGTGGCAAACTGTTCCTTTCTACGACTGCTACTGGATCTGATGCAAAGATCACGCTTCAGGACGTGTCAGGTACCTTTCTCAAAGACACACTCAAACTCCCTACCACTACTACTCTTACCGGCCAAGACGCCGCCCTTACGATCAACGATGTCTTTTCCACCAACAGCCACACCAACTCCTACACGATAAACGGCACTACCTTCCATTTCAGCAGCGTAGGGAATGCTACCGTCACCGTTGGGTACGACGTTGACGCCATCGTCTCCGCGGTAAAGGGTATGGTCGATGCCTATAACAGCGCCCTTAAAACTATGACCGATCTTTACTACCAAAAGCGCAACCGTGACTATCCACCGCTTACGGATGAACAGCGCAAAGCCCTGACCCAGGATCAGATTGAAAAGTGGGAGAAACTCGCCCGGAGCGGGATGCTCTCCAATGACCCCACCCTGGATAACGTCATCTCCACCCTGCGGAGCATCGCCAGTTCCATTGTCGAAGGCCTGCCGACCTCCGTCATCGACGGCAAGGAGGTTACGCTGAACAGCCTTTCCGCCATCGGCATCAATACGGAGAACTGGTGGGACCGGGGGCAATTAAAAGTCGACGAAAGCAAACTTCGCCGGGCCATAGAGGCAGACCCGGAAGCCGTCATGCGGCTTTTTACCAACCCCAACGCCACTGGTTCTCTTACCGATACCAGCGACCCCAATTCCGGCCTGGCCGTAAGGCTTTACAACACAGTGAATAACGCCATCAAGATCATCACCGGCATAGCCGGCACGAGCAGCGACATTGCCGACAACAGCTCCATCAGCCAGCGCATCCGCGAGTTATCGAGCCGCGCCGCCGACCTTGAGCGCCGGCTGGATGAAAAGCGCGAGCAATACTACCGCCAGTTTACCGCCCTGGAACAGGCCATCGCCCAGATGAACAGCCAGTCTGCCTACCTCGCCTCGATGCTGGGCGGAGGAAGCAGGTAGAAGCCAGGGATACGCGCCATGAATACGCAAGAAGAAGAAAACCTGAAGCAGTCCCTCGCCCAGCAGCTTCAGCTTCTGGGCGAGTTCCTTAGGCTCGGCGACGAAATCCTTGCGGCGGCCGACGCCGGGCAGCCGCCCCTTCTGGCCGGACTTCTGGAGGAACGAAACAAAGCGTTTGCGGCGTTCAAGGCCTGCCCGCTTCCCCCCGGGCTGCACGTCACAGAGCTCCTCAATCACCCGGAAAAAGAGGTGGCCGCCCTTGCCCGCACGGTATGCGAAAAACTCCAGGCGGCCATCGACCAGAACGCGCTCCTTCACCAAAAGCTGGGCAACCTCCGCCTCTCCTTGGCGGAGGAACTTCGAAGGCTTGACCTCACACGCCAGGTCAGCAGGGCCTACTTTTCAGGCCTTATGCCAACAGGCGGCGCCTTCTTAGACAAGCGGCGCTAAGGTGCCCGGCACCACTGTGCTACCTAAAGAGCTTACCCAGCATCCTGCCTACGGCCTTCCCCGCCATCCTTCGGGCCGCCCTCTTGGCTGTAGCCTTTGGCCCCCTGCTCACGGCCTGTATATCACCCAAGAGCCGCGCCAGGCCGTACAGCCCGCTTCTTAATGTGCTAATACCGCTCCGCCTTCTCGCCACAACGCCCACCTCCTTCCCAGCTTAACAGCCAACCTGCTTCGTATGTTAGCACACTTACCCCGTCACCTATGGACGGGGTA
>JASKLG010000096.1 GCA_030153805.1 Bacillota bacterium
TCTTCCGATCTTACGGTCTGGACACGATCTCTACCGGTTCAGCCATCGCTTTTGCCATGGAGTGCTGGGAGCACGGACTGATCACTGCCGAGGACACAGACGGGCTAAGCCTTGAGTGGGGCAACGCCGAGGCCATGATCGAGCTCATACATCGCATTGCCATGCGCCAAGGGCTAGGTGCTCTGCTTGCCGAAGGGACACGGAAGGCCGCGCAGACCATCGGTGGCCTGGCTGAAGAGTATGCAATTCACGCCAAAGGGCTTGAATTTCCAGCCCATGACCCCAGGGCCTACAACAGCGTTGCTCTCGGCTATGCTACATCCAACCGCGGTGCATGTCACCTTCAGGGCTTTACGCACATGTTCGAAAAAAGCGTCACCATGCCTGAACTTGGTTATCCGGAAATTCAGGATCGCTTTGGTACCCAAGGCAAGGGGCGCTTGGTGGCCAAGTGTCAGGACCTTATGTGCATTTTTGATGCGATAAAAATGTGTAAGTTCTCGTTAAACGGTGGCGTAAAGTTGACACACATAGTGCAATGGCTCAATTACGTAACCGGCTGGGATGTGACCATCGAAGAGCTCATGACCACAGGCGAACGCCTGTTCAACCTGAAGCGCCTTTACAACGTACGCTGTGGGATAAGTCGCAAGGACGATACCCTGCCACCGCGAATTCTTACCCACAAGCGCGGCAGCGGCGGAGCAGCGGATAACCTGCCGCCTTTCAACGCCATGCTCGCTGAGTACTACGCGGAGCGCGGCTGGAGTGAGGAAGGTATTCCTACGAAAGAGAAACTTCGTGACCTTGGGCTTGAGGAATACGCTGGCGGGGAAATTGCATGTAACTAAAACAATCCTAATGAAGCTCCTGAGAGTTTTTCTCAGTTAAGCAAGCTGATAATGGCTGGCCAGGCGGGTGCCGATCCTGGCGGGCATTGACGACCGAACGCAGCCCCCTTCGCCCAGGGTTGGTTAACGCCATGCACTGTAAGGTGGCCTTAGGTAACGATCTCACTGAAAAGTAGACGGCGGCGCTGCTGCAGTTCCAAGCAAATATGCCGGATACCGAAGTGGAGCGGCCGCGTTGCCAGATACCAGCGGAGCGAAAGACCTGCCGGGCACTTCGGCAGGTCTTTAATTTATTGGGCAATGACTCCTGGTACCAATTCCTGGTACCAATTACGGGTTGGCCGGTTGCAAAGATATGAGTTACAATAAGAAAGAGCACGCGGGGCATTTATCCGACGCTTACGTTCAGGGGGTTACGGTCCATGGCGCTTCTTGTTGCGCTCGCGGAACGCATGAGCGTAGTTATAACCTTGGCTTTTATCCTCACCCGCTCGCGCACTTTCCGCCGCTTGCTCGAGGAAAAGGCCAGCCTGCGGCAGATGCTGTTTCTCATCTTTGCTTTCGGCCTCCTCGGGATCTTCGGGAGCTACGCCGGCATTCCCGTGCAAGACGCACTGGCCAACTCGCGGGTCATTGCGCCGTTGGTGGGCGGCCTGTTCGGTGGGCCTCTGGTCGGTTTCCTTTCGGGGCTTATTGCCGGCGGCCACCGCTTCTTTCTGGGCGGCTTTACCGCCCTGGCCTGCGGAGTTTCCACCACTGTGGAAGGGCTTGTCGGCGGTCTGGTGGGCCGGGCGTACCGGGATCGCCGGCTTACCTGGCCCGTGGCTTTTATCACCGGTTTCGCGGCCGAAGGCCTGCAGATGCTCATCATCCTGGCCCTGGCGCGGCCTTTTGCGGCTGCCTGGAGCTTGGTGAGGATTATTGCCTTACCTATGATGCTGGTGAACGCCAGCGGTATTGCCTTAGCGGTAGTCATCATTCAGAGCGTGCTCCGGGAGCAGGAGCTTTCGGGCGCGCTGCAGGCGCAAAAGGCCCTGGAGATTGCCAACCAAACCCTCCCTTACCTGCGGCGCGGCTTAACCAGGGAAACTGCTCACCAGGCGGCCCGGATCATCCTTGCGGTGTCCGGCCTGGAGGCAGTGGCAATAACGAGCCGTGAAGAAATCCTGGCCCATCTGGGTGCCGGCAGCGATCATCACCGCCCGGGGCAGAAGATCCTGACCAGCGCTACGCGCCAGGCGTTAGCCACAGGAAACATCCAGGTTGCGCAGACGGCACAAGATATCGGTTGCCATCACCCTGGCTGTCAGCTAAGAGCGGCGGTGGTGGTGCCTCTTTGTTCCCGCGGCAACGTGGTGGGTACGTTGAAGCTCTACCACACCCGCGCCAATGCCGTAGGCCCTTTAGATCTGGAACTTGCTGCCGGATTGGGACACCTCTTTTCCACGCAGCTTGAGCTCGCCGAAATCGACCGGCAGGAAAAACTGGTGGCACGGGCGGAGATTCGTGCTCTGCAGTCCCAGATTAACCCCCATTTTCTCTTTAATGCGCTGAACACCATCATGACTGTATGCCGGCAAGACCCGGAGAAGGCCAGGCAGCTCCTCGGCCACCTGGGCGACTTTTTCCGCCGCAACCTACAACACTTGGAGCGTCCGGTTACTTTGGCCACAGAGGTGGAGCACGTGCGCTCCTACCTGGCCATCGAGCAGGCCCGCTTCGGTTCCCGGCTGGAGGTGGAGATTGACGTGGACCCCAACGTGGCGACCTACCTTCTCCCGCCGCTCACCCTGCAGCCTCTCGTGGAGAACGCGGTGAAACACGGCCTGCTTTCTCGCCGCGAGGGCGGGCGCATAACCTTAACCGCGCGGGCGGTGGAAGGCGGGGCCCAGATTGCCGTCAGCGACAACGGGGTAGGCATAGACTTGGCCCGTGTTGCGCAGCTCCTCGCAGCCGGACCGGGGGACGGCAAAAGGGTCGGGCTGGCCAACGTGCATGAGCGGTTGCGGTTGCTTTACGGGCCGGAGCACGGACTGCGTTTCCGGCTCAACCCGGGCGGCGGCACGCGGGTAGAATTCACGCTCCCACGGCCGGAGCGGGGAACCTGTGAAAAGGGGGTGGCCAGTTGATCAAGTCCATTATTGTCGATGACGAGGAACCGGCGCGGCAGGAGCTGCGTTACTACATCGAAAAAGATGCGGATTTCCAGGTGTGCGCCGAAGCCGCTGGCGGCGCCGAGGCCGTGGAGCTTGTTGCGTCGTTCACGCCCGATGTGGTTTTCTTAGACATTGCCCTTTGGGACCTGGACGGGGTAGAAGTGGCGAGGCTCATCTTAAAACAGCCCCGGCCGCCGCTCATTATCTTCGCTACGGCTTACGACGAATACGCCGTTCAGGCCTTCGAACTCAACGCCGTAGATTACCTCCTTAAACCCTTCACTGCCGAGCGGGTCGCTACCACTCTGGCGCGGGTGAAACAGCACTTGGCTAAACGCGAGCCGCCGCCGATGGCCGGCCTTTTGGAGCGGCTAAGCGTGGGCCGACCGGCGCAGAAGGTAGCCGCCTGGAAGGACGAACGGCTGCTGGTGGTCGACCCCGGGGAAATCAATTATGCGGAGGTGCAGGGCCATCAGGTTTTTCTTCGGACGCAGCAGGGAACCTTGCGCTTCCCGGGCACCTTGCAGGAATTAGAAGCAAAACTGGACCGGCGTTTTCTGCGCGTGCATCGCAGTTACATTGTGAACCTCGACCGGGTGCGGGAAGTGGTCCCGTACTTTCACGGCACTTACCACCTGCTAGTTTGGGATGCGGAAAACCATGTGGAGATTCCGGTGGGTCGTACTTACCTAAAGGACGTTCGGGCCGTCCTCGGCTTTTAGGTTAAGATAGCGGCGTTCAGGTAGCGCTGGCGCCACTTGAGCGCCTTTCCTGGCAGCTCGGCCCCCTTCACCCTACAATTTTCTTTGGAAATATGCTGAAGGGGGTACAAGTGAGTGGTAACGTTCTGGTCGTCCATCCTCCTGCTCCTGGTCGGGTATTTTGTCTACGGCACCTTTGTGGAGAAGGTTTTTCGCCCTGAGACGGAGCGGCCTACGCCGGCGGTACGGCTGAACGATGGTGTAGACTATGTGCCCATGGACTGGAAACGGGATTTTCTCATCCAGCTCCTCAATATCGCCGGCCTGGGGCCTATTTTTGGTGCCATTCAGGGAGCGCTTTGGGGGCCGGTGGCCTTCGTCTGGATCGTCCTGGGAGGCATCCTTGCCGGGGCGGTGCATGACTACCTCATCGGTATGCTTTCTCTGCGGCACGACGGGGCCAATCTTCCCGCCATCGTCGGAGAGTACCTGGGCCCTAAAATGAAGCACTTCGTCAATCTTTTCACCGTCGTCGTCCTCATCCTCGTCGGCACCGTGTTTATGACCGGCCCGGCACAGCTTTTGGCTAAACTGACGCCGGACAGCTTGAACTACAGTTTCTGGCTCGGGGTCATCCTGGTGTACTATTTCCTGGCTACCGTCTTACCCATTGATAAAATCATCGGCCGCATTTATCCTATCTTCGGCGCCATTCTCATCATCATGGCCGTCGGCATTATGGGCGGGATTATGGTCGAGGGTTATCCCATTCCCGAGCTTACCCTGGCCAACCTCCACCCGGCAGGAGCTCCTCTTTGGCCTCTGCTTTTTATCACCATCGCCTGCGGAGCTATCAGCGGCTTCCACGCCACCC
Organism: Bacillota bacterium; assembly: GCA_030153805.1. Lineage (GTDB taxonomy): Bacteria > Bacillota > DTU030 > DUMP01 > DUMP01 > DUMP01. The sequence continues at coordinate 4,583 of JASKLG010000096.1, forward strand.
AGTCGCCGCTTATCGCCCGCTGCTTGGAAAATGAACGCTACGGGCGCCGGGTGTTTTACGGCGCCATGATCGCTGAATCCGTCATTGCCCTTATCTGGGCTGCTGCGGCCATTGCCTTCTTTCATGGAACCCCTGGCCTGGCGGACGGCCTCAAAACCTTAGGCGGCCCGGCCGGGGTCGTGAACAAGGCCTCCTTTACCCTCCTCGGAAGTGTAGGTGGCGTGCTGGCCATCTTGGGGGTGGTGGTACTTCCCGTTACTTCGGGCGACACTGCCTTCCGCGCGGCGCGCCTTACCATCGCCGAGTACCTGAATATACCCCAAGGGCCGGTTTTAAATCGTTACAAGATCGCAGTACCCATCTTTGCCGTAGGCTTCTTCCTCAGCCAGATCGACTTTACTGTTGTCTGGCGCTACTTTGCCTGGTCTAACCAGACCCTGGCCATGATTGCCCTCTGGGCTGCGGCCGTGTACCTGGCCCGGCAGCGGGCCCTGCACTGGGTGGCCACCCTCCCGGCGGCTTTCATGACCGCAGTAAGCATTACCTACATCCTGCAGGCGCCGGAAGGCCTGCAGCTTCCGACCGGTATCTCGTACCCCTTAGGGCTGGCCGCCGCTTGTGCGGCACTTCTGGTTTTCCTCTACCGGGTTTACGGCCGGGGAGGGGCACCGGTAGCGGCGAAGCCCAAGGCCGAAACGCGCTGAACACGTTCATATCGAGTAGGAGGGGGCGGCTAGCCCCCGTCCTCTCACACCACCGTACGTACCGTTCGGTATACGGCGGTTCACCAAGCTTGACGAAGGCTTTGGTAACGTGCGGTTAAACTCATGAGGCCCTGGGCTTCCCAGTAGGCGATGCCCAGGGCTCTGTTCATTGGCCCATGGGCCATGCGCCAGGG
>JASKLG010000097.1 GCA_030153805.1 Bacillota bacterium
ACAATGAGGCCCATACCTTCCGGTTTGAGTTTACGGGCCGCAGCCCGCAGGCGTTCCCTTTCTTTTTCATCTTCGATGCGCCGGGAGACGCCTACGTAATCCACCTGGGGCATAAGCACCAGGTTGCGGCCGGGAAGGGTGAGGTGCGTGGTCACCCGTGCCCCTTTACCCCCGATGGGCTCCTTGGCCACCTGCACCACCACCTCCTGGCCCTCCTGCAGCACGTCCCGTATATTCAAGCCGGCAACCGGCACCGGGTCTTCCTCTTCGGGCACCGGCTGGCGCCGAGGTACGGCGTCGGCGACAAATAAAAAGGCGTTTCGCTCAAGGCCGATGTTGACGAAAGCCGCCTGCATACCGGGCAGCACATTCTCCACACGGCCTTTGTAGATGTTCCCCACCAGGCGCTGGCAGGTTTCCTGCTCCACATAAAGCTCCACCAGCACCCGGTCCTCCAGGAGGGCCACCCACGTCTCCTCGGCGGCCGCGTGCACGATTATTTCCCTCGTCACTCGTTCTCCCCCGCTTCTTCCAGGGCGCGCGGTTCGACCAAAGGGGTGAGTAATTTGCCCCAGCGCTCGATGTAGAGCCCGGTCCGATGGATTCTTTCCACCGTCCCTTCCCAACCCGTCTCCGCAAAAAAGGCCGCGAGCACTTCTTCCGGGCGCAGGTTGCCGCCGCTCCCGGCCCGGAGGAGCAGCTCCCACGTGCCTCCTTCGGCACGCGGGGTGAGGCGGGCCTTGAGTATCAGGGGCCGTATATTGAGATCGCGCCGCTTGTGCTTCGTTTCCTTGAAGATGTAAATAGTTTCGCGCGCCAGAAAGTCCTCCCAGGCGGCGGCGATCTCCCGGCTGCTCCGCCCGGGAAGGCGCGCCTCTACCAAATAACTCGCCGCGTTTACCTCGGACATGAGCGCCGGTGCCCCGGCCGCCACCTCACGGGCGGCGAGAAGGCGCATTCCCCGGGGAAGCTGCTCTTTGAGCCGGCGGACAAATTCGGCCACGCTGATGCGCTCTTTAAGTTCGAAGTCCACGTACTCGGCCTCACTGGTTACACCCAAGGCCAGCGCGGAAGCAAAGTTGATCTTAGGCCGAGGCGTGAAGCCTTCCGAGTAGGCAATCGGGAGGCCGGCACGGCGCACCGCCTTTTCGAGAGCCCCGGCCATATCCAGGTGAGATATAAAGCGAATGGTTGCGTCCTTGGCCAGTTTGGCTCGGATCTTCACCTGGCCTCACCCCGCCGCCGGATGGGAATGTCGAGGGCTGGGCACACACCGCAGGCGCTGCAGCGTTCGCGGCTGCAGTCCGGCGTCCTCTCGCCCCGCCGCGCCCGCGCCCGCTCCGCCCGGAGGAATTCTTTGGAAACGCCCGGATCGAGGTGATCCCAAGGGAGAACTTCATCTTCCGGAATTTCCCGGTTGGCGTAGAAGGCCGGATTGATGCCGGTCTCCCGGAAGGCCCGCTCCCAGACATCGAAGCGAAATTCCTCGCTCCAGCCGTCCAACCGGCAGCCCAGACGCCAGGCCCGCTCGAGGGCGTCCGCCACCCGCCTGTCGCCCTTGGAAAAAACGGCCTCGAGAAAGCTCTGCTCCGGTTCGTGCCAGCGGTGCTCCAGTCGCCTGCCCTTAAGCCGGTCGTGCAGGAGGAGTTGCCGGCGCCGAAGCTCCTCCCGTTTCACCTGACCTTCCCACTGGAAAGGCGTGTGCGGCTTGGGAACAAAGTTGGAGGTGGAAACTGTAACCCGCGTAATGCGCCCCTCTTTCGGCTTCAGGTTCGCCACCTTCCTGGCCAACTCGGCAATGCCCAGCACGTCCTCGTCCGTCTCTGTAGGAAGGCCGATCATAAAATACAACTTGAAGGCGTTCCAGCCTGCCTCGGCCGCCGCCTGCACGGCCGCCAGCAGGTCGGGCTCGGTGACGTTCTTGTTGATGACATCTCGGAGGCGCTGGGTACCGGCTTCGGGGGCAAAGGTAATGCTGGAACGGCGCACTTCGTGGATTTTGCGGGCCTGCTCCACGGCAAAGCTATCCGCCCTTAGCGAAGGGAGGGAGACACGTATCCCCTGTGAACCATACCGGTCGACCAAGGCGTCGATGAGCTCCGCGATGTGGGAGTAGTCCAGGCTGGAAAGGGAGGCGAGGGAAATCTCCCCATAGCCGGTGCTTTTAAGGAGCTTTTCCGCCTGCCTGAGCAGCGTCTCCTGATCTTTTTCCCTCACCGGGCGGTAGATCATGCCCGCCTGGCAGAAGCGGCAGCCGCGGGCGCAGCCGCGGAAGAGTTCCAGCATTGCCCGGTCGTGAACCACGTCGAGAAAGGGAACCACGGGGCTTTCGGGAAAGCTCGCCCGGTTAAGGTCGTGCACCACCCTTTTCTTCACCCGCTCCGCAACCCCCGGGCGGTTCGGCTCGACCACGGCTACGGAGCCGTCCGGGTGGTACTTAACGTCGTAGAAGGCAGGAACGTATACCCCCGGCACGGCGGCCACGGCTTCCAGGAACTCACGGCGGGTCCCTCCCTGTTCCTTCCAATCGCGGAAGAGGTCCAGGATCTCGCCCAGCACTTCCTCGCCCTCCCCTAACACCACGAAATCCAAGAAGGGCGCCAGGGGCTCCGGGTTGAAGGCGCAAGGGCCGCCCGCCAGCACGAAAGGATCTCCTTCCTGCCGATCGGCCGCCTTGAGCGGAATGCCGCCCAAGTCCAGCATGTTGAGGATATTGGTGTAGGTCAGCTCGTACTGCAGGGTAAAGCCCACCAGGTCGAATCGGGCGAGAGGCGTCTTTGTCTCGAGGCTAAAAAGCGGCAGCCCAGCCGCCCTCAGTTCTCTTTCCATATCCACCCAAGGGGCGTAGACGCGTTCCAAAAGGGCATCGGGGCGCGCGTTGACCACGTGGTAGAGTATTTTGGAACCGAGGTGCGACATCCCAACCTCGTAGATGTCCGGGAAGGCGAGGACCATCCGTACGGGGATCTCGTTCCAGTCCTTCTTTACTTCGTTCCACTCGCCGCCCCAATACCGGGCAGGTTTCTCCACCCGAGGGAGGATGCGCTCCAGGGTCTCCTGTAAGTCGGCCATAGCTTCATCTCCTTGTCCGGCCGGAAAAATGGGCCGGAGCCTGCGCTTAGTATGATAAAACCCGGGCGGGAAACATACTCGGCGTTCCCGCCCGGTAAACTTCTCCACGCACCGCATAAAATCCTCTTTACGGTTTGCGCCGCGCCAGTGCCTCGCCCAACGTAGCACCGGGGCCGAGGGCAAAGAGCGCGGTAATGAATTCGTCTTCGCCGAGAACACCGGCCAGGTTGCGCTCCCCGTTCACCACCCAGATGAGGTGGTAGCGCCGGGTGCCGAATTCGCGCATCACGTCTTTAAGGCGCGTGTCGGCGCCGGCTACCAGAAGCCGGCCGGTGAGCACTTCTCCCCGCCCAAGCTCGGTCTGTTTATGGGCCAGGTAGCGCAGGAGTGTAAGCCCGGCCCAGCGCCGCTCTCCGGTGGCGGCAGCCAACAGGAAGGCGCCTAAGAGGGCTGTAGTTAAAGCAGGAAGTCCCTGGCGATATAGAACGGCGCCCAAAAAAACAAGGGCCCCCCCTACGGCTTGGCCGACTCCTGCGCTGACCTCCGTGGCCTGACGCCAAGGCAGGCGGCAGCTAAGGTAAGCGCGCAGCACACGCCCCCCGTCTAAAGGCAGGCCCGGGAGCAAGTTGAAGAGGGCCAGCCCCAAATTGGCCCGCCAGAAAATAGCAGCCTGGGAGGCATCCCAAATTTCGTAGCCGGCCAGCAGCCGGGCCGCCCCGGCCAAAACCACGTTCTGAAGCGGCCCGGCCAGGGCGACCGCCGTTTCAACCTCCGGCTCAAGGCTCACCAGGTCCAGGTCTTCAATCCGCGCCACGCCGCCGAAAGGGAGAAGCTCAAGCTCCCGCACGGTAAGGCCGTAGGCGCGGGCCGCCACCATGTGCGCAACTTCATGTAGCAGCGCGGCGCCGAACACCGCCAGCGCCTCCGGGAAGAGCCCCCACCAGGCATACGCCAGAAGTACCAAAAGGAAATAATTGTTTAAGGTTACCCGGACGCCGGCAAACCGCCCAATCCTCAACCTCCTGCCCCCTTAGCGCCCTTCAGGTTTCTCACCGTGGGGCCGGGCGCTGCCTTATCGGCCGGCCCGGGTGCAGGCTCATCTTTGGCGGGGCCGAGAACTGGAGCAGCCGGTTCTTCCACGACGCCTAAGCGGATGGCCGGGTCCACGTTCACTCCTCGTTCCTTGATCTCCAGGTGTAGGTGCGGCCCGTTGGTAATACCGGTAGTCCCCACCTCGGCGATCACCTCTCCGGTACGTACCACCTGCCGCTCTTTCACCAGTACTTCCCCCAGGTGGCCGTAAAGGCTGCTGAAGCCGTTGCCGTGGTTTATTTCTACCACGTGGCCGAGAAGATCGTCATTTCCAACCCGGCTGACGTACCCGCCGTAGACGGCTTTAACCGGCGTACCTTGGGGTGCGGCGATGTCAATACCTTGATGAAAGCGCTTATCCCCGTACACGGGGTGAATGCGCCAGCCGTAACGCGAGACAACCTTGCCGCCATCCACAGGAAAAACAAAGCCGCTCAGGGACTCGGTCGGAGGCGGAGCGGTCCCGCCTTTAAGGGCCGGGAGGGCCGGCAGCCGCCAATTCCCGCTGCTCAACGCGCCGCTCAGCTTCTCCCAGTCGATCTTGGGCTGGTATTCGGCCACCGACCAGTGAATCAGGCGCACAAAGCCGTTGGTAAAGGGCAGGTCGACCTGCACCAATCCCCATACGGCAAAGTAGAAAGCGGCGGCCACCACAAGCTGGCGGACGAAAACCGAGTCCCCTAATCGCGCTGCCACCCGCCGCCCAAGGATGTGCCAGCGGTAGCCAAATCCCACGGCCTTCCCCTCCCCGGAGCTTTGTCCCTAAATTATATGGCCGGATGCTCCGGAATATGAGAGGCCGGGAAAAAGTAACTTTGTGACGGCTGCCTGTTATCTCGGGAGCGAAGTGAGCAGCAAATAGGCCGAGGCCAGGATGAGGGCAAAACCGCTCACCGGCACGACCACCGTAAAGAGGCGGTGGTAGCGCGGCCAGGCTTTCTGGCCAAGAAGGAGCAGGTTGTTGAAACCAATCAAGAACCAGACAAGGGTAAAAGCGTCGTGCAATCCGTGCGCCCAGTTCCAAGCGGCCGTTCCCATGAGGATAAGGCCGATGGGTAGAAGGAAGAATTTGTCGAGCGTAGTTAAACCTCTTGGTAGGTCCATCTTACTTATCGCAGTAAAGTTTGCCGCCGTGGGCGAAATTGTGCCGCTCCATGTCGCGCAGGATGATGCGCACCGCATCGGCCGGGACACCCAGGCTTTCGGTGATGGCCTCCGTCACCTTGGCCACCAGCTGCCGCTTCTGCTCAACGGTCCGTCCTTCAAGAAGGTCAATCTG
>JASKLG010000028.1 GCA_030153805.1 Bacillota bacterium
AAGCGCGGTTGCCCCTGAATCATATCCACACCGATGGTAGCCAAAAGAAGCCCTATCGCTCCGGCAATTACCCCTTTGACCGGATTATCGCCGAGGAGCCAGCCGATACTGGTCAAGGCCAGCACAATGAGGGCGGCAAATTCCGGCGGCCCAAACTGGAGCCCGAAAAAGGCCAGGAGCGGTCCCATCAGGCTTAGGATGATAATACCGATCAGGCCGCCGCAAAAAGAAGCGGCGAAGGCCATAAAGAGTGCCTGCCCGGCACGGCCTTGTTTTGCTAGCTGGTTCCCGTCAAGAGCGGTCATCACTGCCGGGGAGTCGCCGGGAATATTAATTAAAATGGCGCTGATGGAGCCGCCGAACATGTTGCCGTAATAAAGGGCTGCGAGCATAATAATGGCCGTGGCCGGATTCATTTTAAAGGTTAGGGGCAGTAGCAAAGCTATACCGGCAACGGACCCTAATCCGGGCAGGGCGCCGACAATAACACCCATCAGCCCTCCCAAAAAGGCAAAGAGGATGTTTACCGGTTGGAGAGCCTGACCAAACCCTAGTAAAAGATAATTCCAGATTTCCATAGCTCTTCCTGCCTTTCCTCAGAACCCGAAAAAGCCTTTAGGAAACGGTACCTGAAGCCACACGATGAAAACAAGGTAGGCTACAAGAATGGTCGGCACGGCAATCTTTAAGGCAGCCAACAAGCGATAACGTTCCAAGAGGCAGAGCCAACCCACGAGGAAAAGGCCGAGACTTAAAAAAGTGCCCAGGATGTTCATGAACCAGATGGTTATGCCCACTGCGGCGACAATCAAGCCTACTTTACGCACCTCTTCGGCGGCCAGAGCTTCTCCTTTTTTTCTTAGAGTTTGAAGAAAAAGGGCGGTACTCAGGATGACCGTCAGGCTGCCGAAAAGCACCGGAATAAACCCGGGCCCAGGTCCCATGTCTACCCAGTAACCGTACGCCAGGCCTTGAAGAAACCAATATAGACCGACACCGAAGCTGATTATGGCAGCTAAGCGATCGCCCGACATAACAATCCGCCTCCACGTTTTCTTGCTCCTCTTACGCGGAGGGGAGGGTTTCTGGGTCCCGGCAGGCCGCGATCCCGAAAGCCCTCCCCGTATCGTAACCGAGCTAAACCATCCTAGTTCTTAACAAGTCCGAGTTCCGTAAGAATCTCTGTGTACTGTTTTTCGGCGTCGGCAATGGCTTGGGCATACTCCTCTGGTCCGAGGTATTGGGAGGTGAGGGCGTTCTTCTCAATATAATCCTTCTGCCACCGCTCGGTCTCGGTCACCTTCTTAAGGGCCTCGGCAATCCTCTTCACCGCGTAATCCGGCATATCCGGTGCACCGGAGATGGCGCGGATCTGGCGGAAAACGGCATCGTAGCCCTGTTCCTTAAAGGTGGGGATATCCGGGTAGGTTTTGAGGCGCTCGGGCGCCATGACCCCGAGCACTTTAACCAAACCGCCTTTTAGCTGGGAAGCGCACTCGGAGGGATTGGCCCAGGCCAGCTGTACGTGGCCGCCGAGTAGAGCGCTGATGGTTTCTCCGCCGCCGTCAAAGGGAATGTACTCCACTTTGATGTCGGCGGCCTTTTGTAGAAGACCCGTGCACATATGGTCTTCCGAACCGGTGCCTGTTCCGCCCACAGTAAGCTTGCCGGGGTTGGCCTTGGCGTACTCCACTACGTCTTTTACGGAATTGAACTCTGAATCCGGCTTGGCCAGGAGGAAGAATTCGTCCAGAGCCAGTGCGGCGATGGGCTTAAAGGTAGAAGCCCTAACCGGTGCGTTGGTAGTGATCGGCGTGCTGATTTGTCCGGAAACAATACCGATAATAGTGTAAGGGTCGCCTTTCTTTTGGGCTACTTCGTTCATACCGATGGCCCCGCTGCCGCCCGGCTTGTTCACTACTACCACGGGCTGGGGCAGGAAGTTGTTCTGCTGGATAATGTCCACCACCATACGGGCCATCACGTCGCTGCCACCTCCGGCACTCCAGGGAACGACGTAGGTAATGGGTTTCTCCGGATACTTGGATTCAGGTGTTTCCTGCTGGTTGCCGCCCTCGGCGCAGCCGGCGACGACTAGGAGAGCCGTAAGCACGGCCACAAAACCTAAGAACCGCTTGGTCATCGTTAAAACCCCCTTCTGCACATGTCTGTTTCTCTACATCAGTAAACCCAAAGTTTAAAAGTTAATTAACAGGCATCCCTCCTTGGTTAGACTTGGCTAGAATGGGTAGCTTATCCTAATGCAAGGATAAGAGAAAGGTTCGGCACTACAGATTCGTTGCCAGGGCGGCGAGAAGGCGGGCGGCGCGTTTGGGGTTGAAGATACCGCACATGCAGGGTTTCGCCAGTTCTTCTGCAGCTGCTTCGGGGGTCCGGCGGCCGGCTCTAATATCCTCGATCATCTTGTAGACTAGCTGTGCCGGAATCATGGAGTGCCCGCACATGTTTGTTATTTCGAGAATCTCGCGCGGCGGCAGCCTATCCGTGCGCCCCCAACGGCCGAGAGAGTGCTCCACCGTGTGCCGCTCTATGCCGGCGGCATGGCAGGCTTCATGTACTTCCGACGTAATGCCTGAAACCACGACAGACATTCCCAGGTCTGCCTTGACGAGTTCCTTGAGCATTTCGACCACAGTTTCTTTGTTGTCGAAAACCGCGTGAACGACGGCCTGGTCCTCCACATTGGCCAGCACGTTTTCAACACTGCCTTGGTAATAGACGTTGCCTTTGCGGGCATCGCCGATGCTCACCGGGTTGTGCGCCAAGGCGATCTTAAGAAATGTGCGGAGCTTTTCCCCGGAACCCTCAACGTTGATTCCCTTAGACGGCATCATAAGGAAGACGTAATCCCCCGCCAGGTCGTTCCAGCTTCCGATCCGATGCAGGGTATGTGTCACTTCGGTTCCCCTCCCTGTTTCTTCGATGATGGGTGCGGTAGTGCCTTAGGGCCTTACCTGCAGGCCGGCAGGGCTTATTCTTTAGCCAGCGGCCGGCCGAGTCCGACGTTGGTTTTGGCATTGATGGAGTACCACCAGTTGCCCTTGGCCAGGATCTCCTCGTGGGGAATAGAGCCGTCTGGATTGCAGCGCGAGCAAACATCCACGCTGAATACCGACTCGACTTCATGGGATACCCGTTCCAAAGTGTAAAGCACGGCCTCAAGCTTGCTCAGCGGCACGGCGAACTCGATGATGGCCGAGAGAACTTTTTCGTTGAGCAGTTCTTCTTTAAACTTACCGGTCTTGGGGTCGGCCATGAGGCTTGTAGTGGGGTTGATCTTCTCAAACTCTACGCCGAAACGGGCTACGGCCATGGCAATCTTTTCTACATCCCTAAGGCGTGCACCCAGGAGCGGGCGCCCTACCTCTATGGCTACGCCCGCATAGCCGCGCTTAAAGCGCCCGGTAACGTCGTTGGTTTTCATTTCCTCGGTTCCGCGGCCGGTGATGCCGCTTTCGGGGGCAATGGTCAAAGGATCGCTCAAGATGCTGCGCACGACGCGGGGATAAGTTAGCTCGGGTTGGTAGAGGGCACCGGTTTTGCAGGCCGGGCTGCGGCGACAGGCACCGCACTCAACGCACTCGTCCTGATCGATAACCGCATATTCGCCGTCGGCGCTCATACTGATGGCCTGCACGGGGCAGTAAAGGATGCAGCGCCCACAACCGACACAGAGTTCTTTGTTTACCTGCATTCTTCTCTCACCCTCTTAAAAGTTTTGGCTGTCTGTGTCTTGTAGAATAAAACACAGTTCTATATTATTTGCATTAGACAATTCGACAAAGGAAAAATAATACCTTCCGGAAATAATAAATTAGGAACCTTTTGTAACTAAAGTTCATAAACCAAACAAATGTATTCCTTATTTAGGGCTTTCGCAGGAAGGGTTTATTCGGCAAGAAGCGAAATGGAATTTAAACAGGGAGAGGCTAAAAGGAGGAGGTCGTTTATGGCGGACTTGGCCGGCCGGCTGAGGGCTCGGGCTGTTAAGGTTCAGGCGGGAAGTCAAGAGTATAACATTTTACCGCAGGCTGCGGAGATAGAACTGGCTAAGGAGCTTAATATGCCGCGGCGGGAGATTCAAATTGCCGCCCTTGAAAGCGGAATCGTTCCCGGACGCTACCTGCGCAATATGGGAACGGTGGGAGCAGCGGGGCAGCTACGCCTCTTAAATTCCACGGTGGCGGTGGTCGGCTGTGGTGGCTTGGGAGGATTGGTGGTAGAACTTTTGGCCCGCATGGGGGTCGGCAGGCTGGTACTTATCGACAGCGACGTTTTCGAAGAAAACAACTTAAACCGGCAACTTCTTTGCACGGAGGCAGATTTAGGTAAGCCGAAGGTGGTGGCGGCCTGCGAGCGTGCCCGGGCTGTAAACGGAGCTGTGGAAGCATATGGCCATCAGGCGCGGCTGGCCAAAGAAAACGCCCCTTCCCTGCTTCAAGGTGCCGACGTGGTGGTAGATGCCCTGGATAATTTGTCGGGCCGTTTTGCTGTGGAAGAGGCGGCGCGGGCTCTTCACATTCCCCTGGTGCACGGGGCTATAGCCGGTTTCTTGGGGCAGGTGCTTACCGTTTTCCCCGGCGACCCGGGACTGGTTGAGATTTACGGTCCTCCCGGTACCCGGGAAAGGGGTGTGGAAGTGGAGACGGGAAACCCGGCCGCCACCCCGGCCCTGATCGCCTCCCTTGAAGTTCAGGAAGTGGTAAAAATCCTTACCGGAGTAGGCCAGCCTCTACGCCGCCGGCTGCTTTACATCGATTCGGCGAGGGGTGAGGTGTATGCCCTGAAGCTAGGCGAGCCCGAGGGTAAAAACGAGCCTGAGAACAAAAAGGGGGTCTCGCCTCAAAATAGCTGGCCCAAAGCTATCAGCTTTGTAGGTGGCTCCGGGAGCGGCAAGACGACGCTTATCGTTAAGGTCATTGCCGAACTTGTCCGCCGGGGCTTAAGGCCGGCAGCGGTCAAGCATACGCAGGAAGAGAAAGAGCTGGATACGCCGGGAAAAGATACCTGGCGTTTTCGCCAGGCCGGGGCAGAGGTTGCAGCCTTCCTAACACCTTCTCAGGCGGCTTTATTTGCCTCTCTACCAGAAGAAGTTGTGGCCTCGCGCCTGGCCGCGTGGTTTGCCGAGGCGGATGTGGTGCTGGTGGAAGGGTGGAAGAGAGGACCCTTTCCCAAGATAGCCGTATTCCGCCAGGAAGGCCCCGAGTTTCCGGGCGAGCTTCCCAGCGACGTTATAGCCTTAGTTGGGGATGCGGCGGAGGCGCGCTCAAAGGGATTGCCCGGCAATCTTCCTATATTCGGCTGGACGGAGACTAAGGAGCTCTGCGATTTTCTCCTCGATGCGGTCCGGTACAGGCAGGAATAAGCGCGGAAATGAAGAATATAACAAAAAAACAGGCCGGCTCCGAGTCCTCGGGCCTACGGCGAAGCTATGGCCCAGGACCGTTAGGGTGGGTTGGGAAACCGGCCCGCCTCCCTCATGGAAAGGAGCAGCAGGGGAGCTTCCATGAGGGAGCTCCCTTTTTGATTATTCACGACGGGGGTGGGAATATGGCGGAAGGTGCTGCGCAGAGGGTTGAATCTAAGAAGGACGAGACGGCGATCTTAAAAGAAGAGCTGCTTAAACTGGCGAGCGACGGTAAAGTCAGTTGCGCCCAGGCCATTGCCCTGGCCGAGCGGCTGGGAATGGAACCGCATCTGGTGGGGAGAGCGGCGAACGAGCTCAAAATCAAGATCACCGCCTGCCGCCTAGGTTGCTTCTAGAGGAGGCTTTAAGTTGGACACCTTCTTTAACGTACGCACCGTTCCGGCGGCGCGCGAAGAACTTTTTTCCCACTGGCGGCCGAAGCCCCTGGCCGTAGAAGAAATTCCCCTTACGGCGGCGGTCGGCCGGGTACTGGCCGGGCCTGTTTGGGCTTTGGAAGACGTCCCGCCGTACGCCAGGTCCACGGTGGACGGGTACGCGGTGCGCGCCGAGGATACGTTCGGTGCAACGGAAGCCCTTCCGGCGCTCTTTGACCTGGTTGAGGACATACACATGGGGGCCGTGCCCCAGAAGCGGCTGGCACCCGGGCAGGCGAGCCGCATCGCCACGGGGGGGATGCTCCCGCCCGGGGCAGATGCGGTGGTGATGGTCGAGTATACGGAGGAGCTCGATGCGACCTCATTTGCGGTCCTGCGCCCGGTGGCGCCGGGGGAAAACGTGATCCGGGCCGGAGAAGACGTGGCGGCAGGGGAAGAGCTCCTGCCGGCCAACTCCCGTTTGCGCCCGGCCGACATAGGGGCCCTGGCGGCGCTGGGGATTACGGAGGTACCGGTATGGCGGCGGCCGCGCGTGGCGGTGCTCTCTACAGGGGACGAAATTGTACCGCCGGCGGAAAAGCCGGCCTTGGGCCAAATTCGCGACAGCAACAGCTACTCACTGGGCGCGGCGGTTCAAGAAGCGGGGGGAGAGGCGATTTACCTCGGGCTCGCGCGGGATGAGTACCGGGCGGTACTGGAAGGCGTACGGCGCGGTCTTGGAGAGGCGGATGTGGTGGTGCTCTCCGGCGGGAGCTCGGTGGGGGTGCGGGATGTGGCGGCCAAGGTGCTTACCGACCTCGGCCCGCCGGGGGTGCTGGTACACGGCGTGGCGCTACGCCCGGGAAAACCTGTACTCATCGCCCTTTGCCAAGGGAAACCCGTCTTCGGCCTTCCGGGCCACCCAGTTTCTGCCTTGGTGACGTTTGATCTGTTCGTCCGGCCGGCCATCCATCGCCTGCTCGGCTTAAGAGAACGGCCGCAGCCCAGTGTGCGGGCACGTCTTACGCGCAACCTGGCTTCCGCCACCGGCCGCGAGGATCACGTGCGCGTCCGCCTGGTGGAGACGGCGGAGGGTCTGGTGGCCGAGCCTGTTCTCGGCAAATCCGGCCTCCTGTCTACCCTGGTACGTGCCGACGGCAGCATAGTAATCCCTCCGGCCCGTGAGGGACTCAAAGCCGGAGAGGAAGTTGAGGTTTACCTTTTTTAAAGGTCGAAATTCCGGGCGGAGCGACTAAGAAGTTAGGAGCGATAGCATGGAGCGACAGGTATACTTGGAGGACGTGCCTTACGAAGAGGCGCGGCAGGCCTTCCTCAAGCCTTTTGCCGGGCGGGTGATGCCGCCCGAAACCCTGCCTGTTACGGAGTGCGCCGGGCGGGTGACCGCGGCTCCCATTTTCGCCCGCATCTCTTCACCCCACTACCATGCCGCGGCCATGGACGGGGTGGCGGTTGCGGCCAAAGTCACTTTTGGGGCGAGCGAGACTTCTCCGGTGCGGCTCACGGTAGGGGAAGATGCTTTTTGGGTGGATACGGGCGATCCGCTTCCGCCGGGTACCAATGCGGTGATCATGGTGGAGGATCTGCACGAACTTCCGAGCGGCGAACTGGAGATCATCAAGGCGGTAAGCCCCTGGGAAAACGTGCGCCTTTTGGGCGAGGACATGGTTCAGACGGAGCTTATTCTCCCGGCCAACCATCGCCTGCGACCTGTTGACCTGGGGGCTATCCTGGCCGGAGGAGTTACGGAAATTGCCGTCCGCCGCCGCCCGCGCGTAGCCATTCTCCCTACCGGTACCGAACTCATACCGGCGGGAAAGGAGCCGGCCCCCGGGGAGATCATCGAGTTTAACTCCACCATCTTTGCCGCCCAGGTGCGGGAGTGGGGAGGAGAGCCGGTAGTATACCCCATTACCCCGGACGACTATGCCCTGATAAAGGCGAGGGTGGAGCAGGCGGCAGCCGAGGCGGACGTCATTCTCGTCGGCGCCGGGTCTTCTGCCGGTTCCGAGGATTTCAGCGCCCGGATTATCGGTGAACTGGGAAGTGTTCTGGTACACGGAGCAGCTACGCGGCCGGGAAAACCGGTGATTCTGGGGATGGTGCAGGGCAAACCATGCATTGGGGTGCCGGGGTACCCGGTTTCGGCAGTTTTGGTTCTGGACTTATACCTGAAACCACTACTTAGCAGCCTCCTTGGCCTGCCGGCCGAGGAGCCGCCCAAAGTTAAGGCCCGCCTGGCGAGGAACCTTACTTCGCCTCTTGGAGTAGACGAGTTCGTGCGCGTCAAATTGGGAGCGGTAGGTCCAAAGCTGGTGGCCACGCCTCTCGCGCGCGGTGCGGCCCTTACCACTTCTTTGGTGCGGGCCGATGGGGTACTTAAAGTGCCGCGCGGCAGCGAAGGGATCAGCGCGGGGTCAGAGGTGGAGGTTTACCTTTTAAAGAGCGAGGCGGAAATCCGGGGTACGGTGGTGGCCATCGGCAGCCACGATCTGACTCTCGACATCATCGCCAACCTCCTCAAGGAGAAATATCCTAAGTTTACCCTGTCCTCGGCTCACGTGGGAAGCCTCGGAGGACTTCTTGCCCTGCGCCGCGGTGAGGCCCACCTGGCGGGGACGCACCTTCTGGATGAGGCGACGGGTGAATATAACATCCCTTATCTAAAGCGCTATCTCCCCAGCGAGGAGGTTTACCTTATCACCCTGGTCTACCGCGAGCAGGGCCTCCTGGTGCCGCCGGGTAACCCGAAGGGCATCAAAACCCTGGCCGATCTTACCCGGCCGGATGTTACCTTCATCAACCGCCAGAAGGGCGCCGGTACCCGGGTGCTCCTCGACTGGGCGTTAAAAGAAGAAGGCATCGAGCCGCGCCAGATCCAGGGCTACGAGCGCGAGGAGTATACCCATACGGCGGTGGCGGCAGCTGTAAAAAGCGGAGCGGCCGACGTCGGCTTGGGGGTCCTTTCGGCGGCGCGCGCCCTGGGACTCGATTTCATTCCCTGGCGGGCGGAACGCTACGATTTGGCCATTCCCGCCGCGTATCTGGATCACCCGGGGGTCCGGGCCATCCTTGACATTATAGACAGCCGGGAGTTTAAAGAACAGGTTACGGCCCTCGGGGGGTATGACGTGCGGGATACCGGCAAAATTCAGTGGCCGCGGAAGGGGGAGGAGGATGCGCGACCGGCTGGGACGGGAAATTGACTACCTTCGGGTTTCGGTGACCGACCGCTGTAACCTGCGCTGCCTGTACTGCCTGCCGCCTGAGGGTGTGAGGCCCAAGGATCACGAAGAAATCCTGCGCTACGAGGAGATCGTGCATCTGGTAAAGGTGGCGGCGGGGTTGGGCATCCGGCGGGTGCGCTTGACCGGCGGTGAGCCTCTGGTGCGGGCAGGGCTCACGCAGCTGGTGGCGGAACTTGCGGCCATTCCGGGGCTCAGCGATCTTTCCCTCACTACAAACGGGACTCTTCTTGCCCCCCTGGCGGAGGAACTTAAGCGGGCGGGGTTAAAGAGGGTAAATATCAGCTTGGATACGCTTCGGCCGGAGCGTTTCCGGGCCATTACCCGCTGCGGCACGTTCTCCGACGCCTGGGCGGGGATTGAGGCTGCCCTGGCTGCAGGTCTTCATCCGGTCAAGATTAACACGGTAGCCATGGCTGGAGTAAATGACGACGAACTGGCCGACCTGGCCGAGCTTACGCGCCGGTTTCCCCTGCATGTGCGGTTCATCGAGGTGATGCCGCTTGGGGCGGACCTGGGCCGGTCGGAGGCCCGCGTACTTCCCATGGCCACTGCGCGCGCTGCGGTGGAGAAGGTGGGGCGCCTGGAGCCTGCTTGGGTGACCGGGGGTGGGCCGGCTCGGGCCTGGCGTTTCCCGGGTGCGCCGGGAACGGTGGGCTTCATCGGTGCCCTTACCGAATCTTTCTGCAAACGCTGTAACCGCCTGCGCCTTACGGCCGACGGCAAACTAAAGCCGTGCCTCGCCTCCGACGTGGAAGTAGACGTGAAAAGGCTCCTCAGGCGCGGTGCTTCGGCCGATGAATTGAAAGAAGCTTTGCGGCGGGCCCTGGAACTTAAGCCGGCACGGCACCATCTGGAGAATTACGCTAAGCACGCCCGCGTCATGTGCCAGATAGGAGGTTAGAGCATGGAACTTACCCATCTTAACGCCGCCGGCGAGGCGCATATGGTGGATGTGGGGCAAAAGCCGGTGACGCAACGCCGCGCGGTGGCGCGAGGGGCTGTTAAGATGGCCCCGGCCACCTTGGAGCTTATCGCGGCCGGGAGTGTTCCCAAAGGCGACGTGCTGGCGGCGGCACGCCTGGCCGGCATTATGGCGGCCAAAGAAACGCCGCACCTAATTCCCCTTTGTCATCCGCTAAATCTTGGCGGGGTAGAGGTGCGGCTGAAGTTGAACAGGGAGGCCGGCTGCGTGGAGATCGAGGCAGAGGTAACTCTGGCCGGCCAGACCGGCGCCGAGATGGAGGCGCTCACGGCGGTGAGCGTGGCCGCCCTTACCATTTACGACATGTGCAAGGGAGTGGATAAGGGCATGAGCATCGAGCATATCCGGCTGGTGACCAAGTCCGGCGGGAGGAGCGGCACCTATTTACGGGAGGGGGAAAAGCAATGGGCGCCAGAGGAAGAGTAGTGGCGATCTGTAGCAGCCGGGAAAAGGGCACGCGCAAGGAGGATCAGGGTGAGGGCGTGTTTTTGCCCGGACACGGCCTAGAAGGGGATGCCCACGCCGGTCCCTGGCACCGCCAGGTGAGCCTTATGGCCAGCGAGAGCATTAAAAAAATGGAAGAGAAAGGGCTCAAACTCGGGCCGGGCGACTTCGGCGAAAACATCACCACAGAAGGTCTAGATCTAGTGCACCTTCCCGTCGGCACGCGCCTTAAGGTGGGCGAGGAAGTGCTTCTCGAGGTTACCCAGATCGGCAAAAAGTGCCACACCCGCTGTGCCATCTATTACCAGGCCGGCGACTGCATTATGCCTCGGGAGGGGATCTTCGCCCGCGTGCTTCTCGGCGGACGGGCGAAGAAAGGCGATGTCATCGAGGAGCAGGAGGGCTATCGTTTGGCCATCGTCACCGCTAGCGACAAGGGCGCGCGCGGTGAGCGCGAGGATGCCAGTGCTGAGGTAATTCGCCGGCTTACGGCCGAGCTGGGCGAGGTGGTAGAGTACAAGGTACTCCCCGATGAAAGGGAGGAGCTTGCGGCAGAGCTGAGACGCCTGGCCGATGAACGGGCCATCGATCTTATTCTTACCACCGGCGGTACCGGCCTGGGCCCACGGGACGTAACTCCGGAGGCCACCTTGGATGTGGTGGACCGGTTGGTGCCCGGCCTCGCCGAGGGGATGCGGGCGGCGGGAGCGGCCAAAACGCCGCATGCCCTCCTTTCCCGTGCCGTAGCCGGTATTCGCGGCAGAACCCTAATCGTGAACCTTCCCGGGAGCCCGCGTGGCGTGGAAGAGAACCTTACGGCCATCCTCCCGGCCCTGCCCCACGGCCTGGCCATCCTCACCGGCCGCGCCGGCGAATGCGGGCAGCCGGCCCGGCCTTAAGTTATGCTCAGCCGCGTCCGGGGCGCTCGCCTGCTGCGGAAGCCTCCTGAAAGAGGCGTGGCCGATCTCCGGAGTGCGGAACGGCTGTAGCTCCTTATAGAGGGTATAGCCGTTGAGCCTGCCTTCGGCGGGCTCAGCATCTTCGACCCTACCGGCCTACAGCTACCGCCACGGCGGTAGGGCGTTAGGGTCAGGCCGGAAACAGCCTGGCCTCCCGCATTTGGAAAGAAGATGCAGGGCCGGCCGCCCCCGGGCCGGTACCCGGCGGCAAAGGAGGTGTACGCGCGGGGGTAAACTGTCGTAAAGGAGAGAACACAGGTGAAAAAGTGTCTGGTCATCGCCCTCTGTGCCTTGGTGGCCTTTGCCCTTTTCGGCTGCGCACCCAAGGCCCAGCCCCAGTCCAAGTCACCTACCGGGCAGGAGAGTTCAAGTAAGGAGCCGGTTCCTCCAGTCAGCGCCCCGGCCGGGAACAAAGACGTTATCCTCGCCACCACCACCAGCACCCAAGACAGCGGCCTTTTAGATGTCCTCATTCCCCTTTTTGAGCAGAAAACGGGCTACCGGGTGAAAACGGTGGCCGTCGGCACCGGCCAGGCCCTGGCTATGGGCGAGCGGGGCGAGGCGGACGTGCTCCTCGTGCACGCGCCGGAAGCCGAGAAAAAAGTTGTAGAGAGCGGGGCAGCCATAAACCGCCGGCTCGTCATGCACAACGACTTTATCATCGTTGGCCCCAAGGAAGACCCGGCCAAGATTAAGGGTTCTCGTTCTACGGTAGAGGCTTTCCAGAAGATTGCCCAGGCAAGAGCGCTCTTTGTCTCGCGCGGAGACGACTCCGGAACCAACAAAAAGGAGCTCGAGCTCTGGAAAGCGGCCCAGATTGAGCCCAAGGGTTCCTGGTACCAGGAATCTGGCACTGGTATGGGCCAGACGCTGAACATTGCCTCAGAAAAGGGCGGTTATACTCTGACCGACCGTGCCACCTACCTTGCCCTTAAGAAAAACCTGTCCCTGGTTATTCTTCTCGAAGGCGATAAGTCGCTCCTTAACGTGTACCATGTGATGCAGGTGAACCCGGAAAAGTTCCCCAGGGTAAATGCTGCCGGCGGCAAGGCCTTTGTCGACTTCATGGTCGATCCGGAGACGCAGAAGGTCATCGAGAGCTTCGGCAAGGACAAGTTTGGGGAGCCCCTCTTCTTCCCGGACGCTGGGAAACCGGACATCTACTAAGGTGAGAGTATGGACCTAGTCGTCCAAGGCCTAGTCAAGGCCTTCCGCCTTCTCCTAAGCGGCGACCCGGAAGTGCTTGAGATTACGCTCCTCACCCTCCGGGTCTCCGGCTTGGCTACCCTTATCAGCCTCTGCCTAGGCGTGCCCCTGGGGCTGTATTTGGCCGTGGCGCGCTTTCGCGGCCGCGAACTGGTGGTGGGCGCGGTGAACACCGGCATGGGCCTGCCGCCTACGGTGGTGGGGCTTTGGGTGAGCATTCTCCTCTGGCGGAGTGGGCCTTTGGGAATGCTGGGGCTCATGTACACGCCGACGGCCATCGTCATCGCTCAGGCGGTAATCGCAGTGCCGGTGGTGACGGGCCTCACCATGGCCGCGGTGCAGCAGCTAAGCCCCAAATTGCGCCTGCAGGTTCTGGCCCTGGGTGCTTCGCCACTCCAGTTCTGGTGGATTATCATCCGCGAGGTGCGCTTTGGGATCCTGGCGGCGGTGATGGCCGGCCTTGGGAGCGTCATCTCTGAAGTGGGAGCTTCCATGGCCGTAGGCGGCAACGTGCGCGGGTACACCCGCGTACTCACTACGGCCATTGTACTCGAAGTAAGCAAAGGGAACTTCGATATCGCCCTGGCCTTAGGGTTCGTCCTCATGGTTCTCACCTACAGCATTACCTATATTCTTACCATCGTGCAGCAGAGGAGGCGGCGCTGGTGACGGCCGTACTTGAGGCGCGCGACATTGTGATAAGAAAGGGTGGGCGGCGCATCTTAAGCATCGCCCACCTGGCAGTGGAGCCGGGCGAGGTCTTGGCCATCATCGGCCCTAACGGCGCGGGCAAGAGCACCCTGCTCACGGTCCTGGCCTGCCTGGATCTGCCGACAAGCGGCGCCGTCTTCTTCCACGGCCGGCGAGTTACGCGCGCCAACGCCCTCAGCGTGCGCCGCAGATTGGCCGTGGTGTTTCAGGAGCCGCTTCTTCTCGATACCACCGTGCTCGAGAACGCGGCCATAGGCCTTAAGCTGCGCGGGCGGCGCCGGGAGGCAGAGGCGAAAGCCAGAGCGTGGCTTGCGCGGTTCGGCGTCGGCCACCTGGCAGCGCAGCAGGCCCTGACCCTTTCGGGCGGCGAGGCCCAGCGGGTGAGCTTGGCCAGGGCCTTTGCCCTAGAACCGGAGGTACTCTTGCTTGATGAGCCCTTTGCTTCGGTGGACGTCATTGCCCGCGCAGGTCTCATCCAGGAATTCAAAAGCGTTCTTTCCAGCACGGGAACCACGGCCGTCCTCGTGACCCACGACTTTCGCGAGGTAAGCGCGCTGGCCACGCGCGTGGCGGTGCTCTTTGACGGTGCAGTTCAGGCCGAAGGCCCGCCGGAAGCCATTGCCGCCCACCCGCGCTGGGGTGCCCTGGCCAACCTGGCCGGCGCTTAAGCATAGAAAAAGGGGTGACCGGTTCTGGTCACCCTTTCTACGTGGCGAAGGGATTGACGATTTTAACCCCTTCATAGGTTTGTCCGGGGTTAAGGTCTTCCGAAAAAACTACGTCACATTTTAGTTTCACCGCACTCTCGATTATAAGCGCATCCCAGAAGGAAATAAGATTACGCCGACTTATCTCGATGGCCATGAGAACGTCGGGGATACCCGGCTGGTGTACGCGCCAAGTGGCTAAGTCGCTGATGATTTGGGCGGCCTTATCCACTGGTAAGGGGTGTGCCGCTTTGCGAGTTATGGTTACAAAGAACTCCTGTAAAACCTGGATACTCAAGCAACCAGTCCGCTCCTTCCAAAGACCGGTAAGAAGGTCTGCAGCCTTTGTGTGTTTGGGGCCAGCCGAAAGATCGTAGGCGTAGACCAGCACGTTAGTATCGACAAAAAAGTGCCTATTGGTAGCGCTCATGCAGTTCGTCCCTCGACCAAGTTGTTTGACCCTGAGTGCCCAAATCAAACCCCGTCTTCATGAGGGCTATTTGCCGCTTGAGGGCGAGCTGGTAATTATCCTCTTCATTAACCAGGTCTTCCAATAGCTTTGTCAGTAAACCGGAGAGGGATAGCTGCCTGTCTAGAGCAATGCGCCTGGCTTTTTGCAGTATTTCTTTGGGTAAGGATAGAGTTACGTTGCGGGTTTCCATGTGCACCACCTCCACGTAAATAAGTGTAGCACACTTTTACGTGAAAGCCAACTTTAGGACAGCGAACGGGGCCGGTAGCGCAGGCTGCGGGTGGCGTTGAGGACGGCGAGGACGGTTACCCCGACGTCGGCGAAGACGGCCTCCCAGATGCCGGCAAGACCGAGGATACCCAAAGCGAAGAAGAAGGCCTTTATGCCGAGAGCGAGGACGATGTTTTCGGTCACGATGCGGCGCGTGCGCCGCGCTATCTCGACGGCGGCACCCAGCCGTGCCGGCGAATCGTCCATGAGCACCACGTCCGCGGCCTCGATGGCGGCGTCGGAACCCAGGGCCCCCATGGCCACACCGATGTCGGCCCGGGCGATGACCGGCGCGTCGTTGATCCCGTCGCCCACAAAGGCCAGCTTTTGCCGACGCCGCTCCGGAAAGGCGGCCATGAGCTCTTCCACCTTGCGCACTTTGTCTGCGGGAAGGAGCTCGGCGAAGTAGGCATCGGCCCCTATGGCTTCTGCTACCCGGCGGGCCGCGCTCTCCTCATCTCCGGTGAGGACTACCACCCTTTTTATCCCCAGCTCCTTGAGGCGCCGGGCGGCCGGAGCGGCATCCTTCTTCAGCTCGTCGGCGATGATGAGGTAGCCGGCGAAGGTACCGTCGACGGCTACATACACGCTGGTCCCCTCTATATGGCAGACTTCGGGTTCATGGAGAATGCCTTCTCGGTGGAGGAGCCGGTCGTTGCCGACCAGAACCATCTTACCCCGTACCTCTGCGGCGACGCCGTGGCCGGGAATCTCCCGGTAGCTCTGCACCTCATCTTCAGAAACAGGGCGCCCGTAAGAGCGGCGAATGGACTGGGCGATGGGGTGGGTGGAGTAGATCTCGGCGGCGGCTGCAGCCGCCAAGAGGTCATTTTCGGTAAAACCGTTATAGGGTACCACCTTGGTCACGCGGAAGGTGCCCTGCGTCAGCGTGCCGGTTTTGTCGAAGGCCACGGTGTGGAGCGCTGTGAGGGCATCGAGGAAGCTCGCTCCCTTTACCAGGATGCCCTGGCGCGAGGCACCCCCAATGCCGCCGAAGTACCCGAGGGGGATGGAGACCACCAGGGCGCAGGGACAGGAAATCACGAGGAGCACCAGGGCCCGGTAGATCCACTCGGAAAAGGTGGCGCCGGGAAGAAAGAGAGGCGGTAGCAGGGCTACGGCCAGAGCGGCGGCAACCACCAGCGGGGTGTAGTAACGGGCAAAGGCGGTGATGAACTGCTCCGTGGGGGCTTTACGCGCCCCCGCCTCTTCAACCAGCTGCAGAATGCGGGAGACGGCCGATTCGCCGAAGTTTTTCGTGACCTTCACCGTGAGGAGTCCCTGGCCGTTTACCATGCCGGCGAGAACACTCTCACCTGGCTCCACCTTGCGCGGCACCGCCTCGCCGGTGAGGGCTGAAGTATCGAGAAAGGACGTTCCCTCCACGACCTCGCCGTCGAGCGGGACGCGCTCGCCGGGCTTGATGATGATGTGCGCGCCCACCGGGACTTCCTCCGGGCGGACCTTCCGCACTTCGCCGTTCAGCTTTAAGTTAGCGTGATCGGGCCGGATATCCAGAAGGGCGGCGATAGAGCGGCGAGAGCGGTTCACGGCGCGGTCCTGAAGGTACTCGCCCACGGCATAAAAGAGCATGACGGCCACTGCTTCGGGGAGTTCGTGGAGGGCCACGGCGCCCAGGGTGGCCACAGTCATGAGGAAACTTTCATCAAAAAACTGGCGCCGAGCTAAATTGAACACGGCACGGGCGAGGACCGGCCAACCGACGAGGAGATAGGCCGTGAGCAGTACGGCGTATTCGGCCCAGGCATAGGGAGTGGCCTGCAGGCGGCGGTTGTAAAGGGTGCCGAAGGCGAAGAAGAGCGCCGCCGTCCCGATGAAGAAGACGGCCCGCCGCGCTTCTTGTTTCTCGCTTTCTTTGGCGCTCTGCCGTTCCGGCCCGGCTTCTTCCAATTCTTGAGCGGGAATTAGGGTTACGGCCGGCTCGATTCGGGCCACCGCCGCTTGTGCCTCGGCTGCCAGCTCGTGCGGTAATTCTACAGTGCGGGTGGCGAAATTGACCGTAACGGCTTCCAGCCCCTTGATCCTACGGAGTTCGTTTTCAATCTTGGCCGCGCAGTTTGCGCAGTCAAGGCCCTTGAGGATGTAACGCATGACGCGGCTCCTTTCTCAACGCTTTAAATGTGTGGTTCCTGTTAAGCAAAATTCTAACTTCGGCGATACTCAACGGTTGTGCCTTAAACGCCGGGAGGGAATAGCCCTGTTTACTGATTCTGGTGCTGGATGTGATCAAAAGCCTCATTGATGAGATGCAGTACGTGGTCGTCGTCCAGGCTGTAAAAGGCCATCTTTCCTTCGCGCCGGTACTTTACCAGGCGCTGAGCCCTGAGGAGCCGCAGGTGGTGCGAGACGTTCGAGACGGTGGTACCGAGAATTATCGCCAGATCACAAACACAAAATTCCTCGCGGGCTAGAAGGTAGAGGATCTTCGCTCTTGTTTCGTCGGCCAATGCTTTGAAGAGCTCGGCCACAGGGGCAAGCGAGGGTAGTTTTCCTTCCCAGCGGGCTACTTTTTCCGGGTTTACGGCAAAAACCTGACACAGGCTGTCGTCTTGGCGCTCAGCTCTGCTCCCGGTTTCTTCACCCGGGCCGAATCGCCTATCCATTTGCTCACCTCATTAAAACGATTGCTCAAACGTTCTACATAAAATATATATCAGGTTTTGCATAAGTTCAAGCCAAGAGGAAAAAAGAAACCCCGGGCGCAGAACATCCGCCCTGGGGCTTTGAATGGCACTATTTTCGAATTGTGCAAAGGCAGGACGACGACTAGCTCTTCTTGAGATAACGGCTTCCCGGCTCTTCAATAGGCACTCCCTGAGCGCAGAGGGGGCAGGCGGAGGGTTCCCAGCTCGGGATGTCCAGGGTGAGGAGCGGGAAAAGAGGAAAGCCGAAATCTACTTTGCCACCGCTTCTATCCACCAGGCAGGCAATTCCCACTACCTGAGCCTGGTGTGTCGCGAGGGCGCTCAAAACTTCCCGCACAGACCCGCCGGTGGTTACGATGTCCTCTACCACCAGGACCCGTTCACCCGGCTCCAGGGTAAAGCCCCGCCTCAGCTTCATGACGCCGTTTTCCCGTTCGGTAAAGATGGCGCGGGTGCCGAGTTGGCGTCCGAGTTCATAGGCAAGGATGATTCCGCCCGTGGCCGGTCCGACAACCACCCCGGGCTTAAGGTGACGCACCCTGTCCGCCAGTTCGGCCAGGAGGGCGGCGGTGTGCTCCGGATACTGCAGGACGGCGAACTTCTCCAAGTAGGTATCGCTGTGGCGGCCGGAGCTCAAGCGGAAATGGCCGCTCAAATAAGCTCCCGTTTGGCGCAAAGTTGCTTCAATCTGCTCTCTGTTCATGTTTTCTCGTGCTCCTTTCATGCAAGGTAGTGAACTGGGTTTCCGGCCAACGTTTAGGTAGTAGCTTTTTCGCCCAACTCAGCTTCTTCCATGATTACCGCGTCGGCGCCGGCGTCAACTAAGGCTGCTGCCTCGGCAGCGGAAAGTTCCGGGCAGCGCACGATGAGGGGGAGCGTAACCACCGGGTAGACTAAAGCTACGGCCCGGGCGGCTCTCTCAGCATCGGGCGCCCTGAAGACCAGGGCATCGGCTCCGGCTGCGGCTACGGCGCGCGCCAGGCGGGTAAGTTCTGCTTCTTTTCCGGGCAGTTCTACTTCCAGTGCAGCAACAAGCGGCCGGTGCAGCCGGCAGCGGATCTCGGCTATTTTTCGAGCGGCTTCGGAAGCCGGTGTGCCTGCCGGGTTATCGATCCAGACGGCACCTACCGTACGGCTTCCCCGGCGCAGTTCCTTCTTCACCGGAGAGAGAAGCGCAAACGAAGTTGACCTTTCCGCCAAAACACAGCTCATGTTTTCTACCTCCCTACTTTATATCCGGCAGCATAGAGCTCGGCGAGGAGGTCGGCTGCGGCCTCCCGGGCTGCGGCGGCGAATTCATCTGGGGTGAAACGGTCTTTGTATGGTGGGCGGCTGTAGGCGTAGATCACGCTCCGGGCAGCTACTACCAGGGCACCCAGGCCTTCTTTATCGAAGCAGGGTAGGGCGTCTTTTATCTGTCCCCCCTGTGCACCTACGCCGGGGAGAAGGAGATAAGAGTGAGGGAGCAGGCTGCGGAGGAGGGCGGCCTCTTCCGGATAGGTGAGGCCGGCCACGATGCCTACCGGGGAATAAGTTTCGTTGCCGCGGGTGGCCTCGGCCCAGGCAGCGACCCAGGAAGCTACTTCTTGCCAGAGAGGGTGTCCTGTTTCGCGTGACGTGAGGTCTTGCAGGTCGCTGGCGCCAGGATTCGAGGTGCGCACCAGGACGAAGATGCCCTTGCCGTTTTCCTGCGCTGCCCGGACGAACGGCTCCACGCTATCGCGGCCCAGATACGGGTTCACGGTAAGGGCATCGGCCGGGCAAGTGGTTTCATTCTCGGGAGCTAGATAGGCGCGGGCGTAAGCCTGGGCCGTATTAGGCACATCACCCCGTTTGGCATCCAGAATGACCAAGAGGCCTTTCTTTCGAGCGTAGGCTGCCGTTTCTTCAAGAACCCGCACTCCATGCGAACCGTAGACTTCATAAAAGGCAGCCTGGGGCTTAACCGCCGCCGCCAGGTCACACGTGGCATCGATTAGCGCGCAGTTAAAGGCCAGGATGGCGCGCGCCGCTTTTTCCGCATCTCCCTCCGAGTTGGCGCGTAAGACGGGCGGAAATTTGGCCAGGTCCGGGTCGAGGCCGATAATGAGGGGACTCTTCTTGGCAACGATGGCTTCCTTCAGCCTCTGGGCAAAAGATGAAGACATGCCCTTACCTCCTCATACATATTTTCTGCCAATCCTCTTGCGGTGTGAAAAAACTCCCCGGCCGCCTGTGCGACCAGGGAGTGTAAGTACGCGTGTACCCTTCCCGGCCTCGCAGGACCGCCTTAAAGGGATACTAAAAC
>JASKLG010000029.1 GCA_030153805.1 Bacillota bacterium
ATCGGCCGGGACACCCAGGCTTTCGGTGATGGCCTCCGTCACCTTGGCCACCAGCTGCCGCTTCTGCTCAACGGTCCGTCCTTCAAGAAGGTCAATCTGAACGATCGGCACGGCCAAAACCCTCCTTCGCTTTTCGGCCGCGGATACGGCCGAGTTTCGCACTCTGCCCTTATTATTCTACGACTAAGGAGCGCCTCCTTCTTCCACCCCTCCTTTAATTGGCCCGTTCTAAAGACGAGGGAGCGGGGGTCATCGTTGCAAGTAGGAAGCGGTCGGCCGGATGGCGGGAAAGTTTTCCACTTCCAGCCGGAAGATGGCCTCCGGTCCCAGGTCCGGATAGGCCACCACTTCGGCCCGCTTGATGCGATCGGCCAGGAGCACCCCGAGACCGCCGTAGGTAACCAGGTAGAGAGCGCCGTATTTTTCCATGGCCGCCAGCACTTCTTTACTCCGTCGGCCCTTCCCCACCATCGCCTTAAGCCCCCGCGAAAGAAGAAGCGGCGTGTAGGGATCCATGCGCCCGCTGGTGGTCGGCCCCGCCGGACCGATCACCTCGCCGGGAGCAGCCGGGCAGGGCCCCGTATAGTACAGAATCTGGCCTTTAAGGTCCACCGGCCAGTCCTCACCCCGGGCCGCGGCTTCGGCCAGGCGCCGGTGGGCCGCGTCACGGGCGGTGTACATGACGCCGGAAATAAGCACCTCCTCCCCCTCGGCCACCGCCCGTATGTCTTCGTCGGTAAGGGGAGCTCTGAGGACCTTCATGCCTGCACCTCCCAGCCCCGGCCCGGCCGCCAGACGGCCGTGGCATGCCGTGCGGCGTGGCATCCAAGATTTACGGCCACCGGCAGGCCCCCAATGTGCGTCGGGAAGGCCTCCACCAAAACGGCCAGGGCAGTAGTCCGCCCGCCCAACCCCTCCGGACCGATGCCTAGTTCATTCACGCGCTCGAAAAGTTCCTCCTCCAGCTCGCGCAGGTGTGGTCTAGGATTGGGTTCGTCCAGCCGCCGCAGGAGGGCCTTCTTGGCCAGATAGGCGGCGCGCTCCATGGTGCCGCCGACTCCCACGCCGACCACCAGCGGCGGGCAGGCGTTGGGGCCGGCCCTGGCCACGGTCTCCAGCACAAAGTTGATGACGCCCTTCCGCCCGTCGGCCGGCTTCAGCATGGCCAGACGGCTCATGTTCTCGCTGCCGATCCCTTTGGGCATTACGGTAATCTTTACCTCATCTCCGGGTCTTAGCTCCACATGCAAGACCGCCGGAGTATTGTCCCTAGTGTTCTCGCGCAGCAAAGGATCGGCCACCACCGAGCGGCGAAGGTATCCGCCCACGTAAGCGCGGCGGACCCCTTCGTTTACGGCCGCCTCCAGATCGCCCACCAGGCGTACTTCCTGCCCCAGCTCCACAAAAACTACCGCCACGCCCGTGTCCTGGCATAGGGGTCGGCCGCGTTCCGCGGCCAGGCGCGCGTTCTCCAGGATAAGCCCAAGCGTCCTTTTGGCCACCGGGTCTTCCTCACGTTCCCGCGCCGCCTCCAGTGCCCGGCGCACATCCGCCGGCAGCCTGCTTACTGCCCTAAGGCACAGCTCCTTCACCACTTCGGGGTCGGGTATGAATTTGGGGTACTTGTTCCTGCTTATACAAAGCATGCGTCTTCTACCCATCCCGCGCCCTATCCCTGGTTTAAAAAACTTGACTGTTTTTATCTCCAGCCAAGCCGGCCCCCAGACCAGGATTTCGCCTCCTTCCGGATACTTGATTTGCCCTCCGAGGGGCAGGGCGACAGGGGACCTCGGCCCGGGAGTCCCACCCGGACGGGAGTGCGGCACCCGAAGGGCACAACCGGTACGGACCGCTTGCACGGGGAAGCTTAAGCTTCCACCGAAATTGTGTTGGCCTCCCGGTGGGATCTTTCCCCGCCTCCCGCGTCCTGTTAGGACGCCTACCGGTTTGTCCGATACCGGCTAAACGGGGTCACCGTAAGGACAGGGCCAAAAGCTTTAAGTCGCGCCAGGCGGAGTAGTATGCCTCCTGCTGCCACGGAGCTAACCCGTTATGCACAGGAAGCTTCTCCTCCAGCCGCTTCAAGCAGGCCCTGACCCCACGGGTCATCCCTTCTCCTTCCCCCGGTGTATCAGGATTGACCTTCCAGGTCAGGTTTTGCTTGATTTGGGCTACTAGTTCTTTAAGCTCTTTCGTTATCCGTTCTTTGGAGCCCATCGCCCGGCGGCCTACAACAAGTGCCGCTACGCAATGTACCGGAACTGCATAGCGCTTCATGTACTTCCAATAGCCAATGGTGGACGTGTGCCGGGCAAAGGGAACTCCTTCTTTCACAGCCCTCCGGCACACCGTTTCCACCATTTTCGCAAAGGGAAAGTTGGAAGCCATGCGGTTGAACTCCTTATTGGTGTCCAGGCGGTCTTTGCCGAAATCCAGATCCTCCAGGGCAATGGGCTTGCCCAAGAAAAAGGCTATGTCTACCACTACTTTGGCTAAGACGCCTATCAAGTAGTCCCGCCGGAAGCCGGAAGCATAGGCTAAGTCGGGTACCCTGATGTAGAGAAAGCCGTTCGGGTAAGTGATAACCTGAAACTCTCCTTCGTACTTGCCCAGGTTGCTGGGATGAGGGACACTGAAGCCTTCCGGCCAAGACTCCGGCTGGCCTGAAGCGTTTACGTTGCATAAGGCCACTCCGTCAGGGTTCGTGTCCAGGGCTAAACAACCGGAAGCTGTGTCGGGCTCCCGCACCCCGCCAAGGTCGAATGTCAGATGCACTATATAGCGGCCCTCCAGGGTGCGGACCAGCTCTACTGTGTAGGGTAGCTTCATAGCCAGCCATACCCGCACCAGGTCCCGGTATTTCTCCGGCAACCACAACCTGCCCTCTACTCTCGGAGCTTGCGTCATCTTTGGGCGGCCAAGGGCATCCATGCCTACCTGCTCCGAGAGGTGTGAGATGGTCACTGCCAGACGGAACTCCCCGTCCCAGAAGAACACCTTCATGTTCGGGTTGCCGCCTTTGGTTTCGTCCCCACGGGCATAAAGCCGGTTTTTGCGGGCTGCCCGCCACTCCTCACGTGTGGCCCGGCCCTTGCAGACCTTCCTCCAGAGCTTCCGACCGCCGAAGACTACCTTGGGAA
This sequence comes from Bacillota bacterium, assembly GCA_030153805.1. GTDB lineage: Bacteria > Bacillota > DTU030 > DUMP01 > DUMP01 > DUMP01. Next base: position 3,141 of record JASKLG010000029.1, read on the forward strand.
TGGTCCCGTTTTCCTGATGGGCCCTGAGCTCGGCCAGCTTTTTTCCCAGGGAGGCAACCCGGGCGTTTCGGCCTTTTACTGCCAGGCGGAGCTCTTCCAGAGCTTCAGAGGCAGCGCCCTTTTCCTTCGTCTTGGCTAGCTTCTTCATGGCCTGCCCGAGCCTCTTCCTGGCCCGGCCGAGCTTAGCTTCCGTCTCCTCAGTTTCGATTTCCAGCAGCTCCCTCTGGGAGTCCAGCAGGGCCTGCGCTTTTAACCACGCATCGTCCACGTACCGGGAGTTCAGCCCGAAAAGCTCCTGGCCGCGTTTCTTGATTTCATCTCGGGAGACACCCTCCAGCAACCGGTTAAAGGCCCACCGCTGGCAGGCGCAAAATAACCGCATCTCCGTCATCAGCGGGTCCTCTTCACTACGGCTCCACTTTGCCGACTGGAAGGCAGGGTATGTTTCGGGGAAAAACTCCCCGCACACCGTCACGTTAAACTTCTCCCTTTTGCGCTTTCTCTGCATCCTCAATCAGCTCCCGGAAGCCCTGCCGGATTTTCCTCCCACCCCTCGCACCATATAGCCGGGCCGAAAAAGAAGTCACTATGGCTAACAAATCCTGAACCAGCTCCGTATGTGCGTCCTCAAGCTCTTTCTGCGAAGTAACTTCTATCTCTACACCGCAGTACTTTAAATGGCGCTCTAAATAGGCATACCCGAATCTCGCCAGCCTGTCAGGGTATTCGATAAGCAGTTTCTTAAACTCACCCCGTTCGGCGCTCTTAAGTACCCGTTCCAGGCCCCGGCGGTTCTGGTTTAAACCCGAAGCCACATCCGAATACTCCGCTACTACACGGTAGCCCTTTTCCCGTGCGTATGCCCGTAGCCTCTCCATCTGGCGTTCCAGATTTCCGGCATCAGCCTGCTTCTTTGTAGACACACGGGCGTAAAGGACAACCGCGTCCGGCTCTGCCTTTATCCCTTCCCTTCCTAAAATGCGGTTGATTTCCTCCACCGGGTATCTCCGTTGGCCGCTGGGCAACCGCACGGGCCTGATCAGCCCCTGTTTTTCCCATGCCCGAAGTCTGTTCGGGTGTACGCCCAATCTTTTTGCTGCTTCTCCAGTGGACAAAAGTTCCATACTTTTATGGTAACACAATAGTTAAGTACAGTCACTTACAGGATAGTTTCTTGAAGCTGTTGCAAACCTCCTTTTTTCTTCATTTTACTCTCCTCAACCGGCCGCCTCAAGCGAGAAAACCGGGACCTTTTGGTCCCGGTCGTTTCAGTCCCGCTTTAGCTCCTCTTTCATCCGCTGGTAATCCTCACTGGATATCTCGCCGGCAGCGTAGCGGCGCTTCAGGATTTCAAGCGGCGTCTCGGCCCGCCCGGTGCCGGTCCATAGGCCGGCACGGCCCAAAGCCCGGGTTACGAGATATACGGCCAAAGCCATAATCCCACCCCAGAAGATCGCATAAAGGAGCATCAGTATCCAGCCCCACACACCCCAGCCGCCATACCAGTAAGGCCACATCATCATGGCTCATATCTCCCTTCAGTGCATTACTTCGTTCGAAACCGACCATCGTCAGTAGCAGGTTCTTTTTTCTCACTGTGTTTCCTTCACGGTTCTAGGCCGTCTTGCCGGCGAGCGGCCTGTAGCGCCAGCGCCTCAAGCGAAGGGCGTTCGTCACTACAGATACGGAGCTGAAGGCCATGGCCGCTCCGGCGATAACCGGTGAGAGGAGTCCGGCCGCCGCCACCGGGATACCGAGAGTGTTGTACGCCAGGGCCCAGAACAGGTTTTCTTTGATGTTGCGCATGGTGGCACGGCTGAGCTGGATGGCGGCCGCAATGCCGCGCAGGTCACCGCGCATCAGGGTAATATCGGCCGCCTCTATGGCCACGTCGGTACCGGTGCCGATGGCAAAGCCCACGTCGGCCACGGCCAGCGCCGGGGCGTCATTGATGCCGTCGCCCACCATACCAACCGTAAGACCCTGCCGCTTAAGTTCTTCAACTTTACGGGCCTTTTCCTCGGGGAGGACCTCAGCCAAGACCTCCTCAATTCCCACCTGGCGCGCAATGGCATCCGCCGTGCGCCGGTTGTCGCCGGTAAGCATGTAGACCTTAAGACCCAAACGTTTGATCTCGGCGATACCCTCTACTGCATGTTCTTTCACCGTATCGGCTACCGCCACCATACCAGCGAGCCTCCCATCCACCGCGAGCAGCATGGCCGTTTTGCCCTCGTTTTCCAGCCGAGTGAGCTCCTCCTCAAACTGGGCAAAGTCGACCCCGCTCTCATTCAGCAGGCGACGGTTGCCGATTCGCACGTCCCGGCCGTTAACTCGGGCGCTGACCCCCTGCCCGGGGATAGCCTTGAAGTCACTAGGTGTCGCCAGGGCCAAGCCCTCTTCCTCTGCCCCGGCAACAACGGCCGTCCCCAGCGGGTGTTCTGAACCGCGCTCGGCACTGGCGGCTAGGAAAAGCACTTCCTCGCGGGTGAAGCCATTCAAGGGCAACACGTCGGTAAGCCGGGGCTCCCCGCGGGTGATGGTCCCGGTCTTGTCCAGGACTATCGCCTGCAGCTTGTGCGCCTTCTCTAGGTACTCGCCGCCTTTAAAGAGGATCCCGTTTTCGGCCCCTTTACCCGTGCCGACCATGATCGAGGTGGGAGTAGCCAGGCCCAAGGCGCAGGGGCAGGCGATGACCAAAACGGCGGTAAAGTTGATCAGGGCGCGGGTGAAATTACCTGGATCAAGGAAGAAATACCAGAGAAAGAAGGTGAGGACGGCAACGGCAACCACCGCCGGTACAAAATAACCGGAGATGACGTCGGCGAGACGCTGAATGGGGGCTTTAGAGCCCTGGGCCTCTTCCACCACCCGGATAATCTGCGAAAGGACCGTATCCCGCCCCACTTTTTCGGCGCGGAATTTGAAGGCGCCGTGCTTGTTGAGAGTAGCACCGACTACCGTATCGCCGACGCCTTTGTCCACCGGGAGACTTTCTCCGGTAAGCATGGACTCGTCCACGGCGGAAGCGCCTTCAATGATGATACCGTCTACAGGGATCTTCTCGCCCGGGCGCACGACAACGATGTCGCCCACCTGGACTTCGGCCACCGGGATGTCGACTTCCCGTCCGTCTCGTATCACGCGGGCCGTCTTCGGCGCCAGCCCCATTAGCTTTTTGATGGCTTCAAAGGTACGCCCCTTGGCAATAGCTTCCAAGAGCCGGCCTAGAATTATCAAGGTAATGACGATGGCCCCTGTTTCAAAGTAGACGTCCGAACGCCCGAGGGTCTTCCCGAAAAAGGTAACCGCCGTGCTGTAGGCATATGCTGCTGTAGTTCCGAGGGCGACGAGCACCGACATGTTGGCCCCACCACTTTTCAGCGTGCGGTAGGCGTCGCGGTAGAACTGCCCTCCGGCAACAAACTGTACCGCCGTCGCCAGACCAAATTGGAAGTAGTGGTTAAAAATGATCTTGGGAAGCCACATCCAGTGTAACATCTCACCGAACATGTAGAGGACAAGCGGCAGGGAAAGAACCGCAGCAAAGATAAAAAGCTTCTTTTGGCGCCGAATCTCTGCTTCCCGCTCTGCCTGCTCCCGGTCGCCGGCCGCTTCGTCACCAGCCAGGAAAGCACGGTAACCAAGGTCGGCTACCGCCCGGATCATGTCCTGAGCCGTAAGGCTCGTTCCGTCGTAATCAATACTGGCTTTAGAAGCAGCAAAGTTTACCGCCGCACGTACCACCCCAGGCAGCGAAGCCAGCTTCTTTTCAATGCGCTGGGCGCAGGCGGCACAGCTCATCCCGCCCAGGCCGAGTTCCACATGGTCTAGCACCACGTCGTACCCTAAATCGCGAACCTTCTTTATCACTTTCTCCAGCCCTGCATCCTTAGGCTCCAGCTCCACGGTGGCCTGTCCGGTGGCGAAGTTTACGCGGGCATCTTTAACTCCATCCACCTGCTTTAAACCCTTTTCGATGCGCTGAGCGCACGCCGCACAGTTCATCCCGCTAAGGCGAAGGCGCACCATACCCATCCTTTCACTCCTCACCATCACCACACCCTACCAGGGTGGGGTATTCTGGCTCTATTTTACGCCGGCCTGCCGGTGCTGTCAATATTAATTTGCCTTTGTTGGTGATTCTCTAGTAAGGCCTTTTGGGCGGTACAAAAAACGGCAGCCCCTATGCTGCCGGCTCACTACTTGAGAAATTTCTGCACCACATCCATGAGTTCCTGGATGGCTTCGTCGCCGTGGTTCTCGCGGATGGCCCGTGCCACACAGCCTCTGGTGTGGCCCTCAAGGAGCATGAGTCCCACTTTGTCTAGCGCCGCGCGCACTGCCGCCACCTGGGTCAGAATATCGACGCAGTAACGATCTTCCTCAATCATCCTCTGAAGGCCCCTGACCTGCCCCTCCACCTTGCGCAGCCGCTCCAGGATACCTTCTTTATCCCGTTTATAATGGACGGCGTGTTCCTGCTGTCCCATAATACCCCTGCCTCCCTCGCAGCTGGGCCTAAATTCTTTCCCGAAAGCAGCTACCCTTACCGGGTAACCACCAAGCCTATTATACCATTGGTCAACGGGAAAGCAAGGGCCGGCGACATGCGCCAAACTCGCCACATCTGTTGTCCGGGTAGGAGTGTGCTCCGGCTGATGAAAGAAAGAACAAGGGCCGATTAGTTGCGTTGTATTCTTAGCTCTATGGGTGGTATAATGAATACAGGGTGTAATCGCACCCTCCTAGAAAAAGAGAAGAGGTGGAAGAATTGAAGGAAAAGGTCGAGCAGGCCCTAGCCAAGATCCGCCCGGCCCTTCAGGCCGACGGCGGTGACGTAGAGCTCGTTTCTGTTGATGAGGCCACCGGCGTAGTTAAAGTAAAGCTCACCGGAACCTGTGGGGGCTGCCCGTTCGCTCTCATGACCTTAAAGCAAGGTATTGAACAAACTTTGAAAGAAGAAGTCCCGGAGGTTAAAGAAGTCCAGTCGGTATAAGAAAAGATAGAGCGGCTAACGGGGACATACCCGTTAGCCGGTTTTCTTTGTCCGGCGCTTTTTCTCCCCCGGCGGCAAAGGCTCCGAACCACGGCGGCACGCTTTCGCTTGTAATTTTCTATCTTCTAATTCTTCTTCAAAAATTCCCTCGGTCCGGACATCTTCCTCATCGTCGCTTTTTAAAACTCGTTTTCTGTCTGCTTGCATTAATCCCCACCTCGCCCTTAGCATACCCGCTCCTGCCAGCCTCATACGCGTAAGGTAAAATTCGCGCCTATATCTCACTCCTAAGACGGGCAAAATAAACCCGGCCCGAAAAAACTTTTAGGGAGGGTGCTCTATGACCGTCGGTCAAAAACTCCACCAGACTGTAGCGACCTTGGAAAGCGCTGTTGGGAACTTGAAGAGCTTCGCACTGGACACTCAGGACCAAAACGCCAAGCAACAGTTCGACCTCTACGCCCGCCAGATCGACCAGATCGTTCAGGGTTTGAAGCAGCGGACCAATTATGTCGAAGCACAAGAACCCGCGTACAAAATGTCTCCTCAGGCTAAAGCCCAGCCCAAGCGACAATTCTAGCGGTTAAACGGGGTGCCTCCGGCGCCCCTACATAAGAATGGCCGCTCTTCTCGACAAAAATACATCGGTCTATGACAAATTGATAACAAGGCCGACCGGCAGAAGCCACGAAATATAGTAAGGACAACTTAAGGTGTTAGTTGGAGGGAAAGTAATGCCAGAGTTCGTTTTGCCGCCCGTGGTCCTTCTAGGACCCGGCGCGAGCAGCACCGTAGGTAAAGAGGTGGCCGCCCTCGGTTGCCGTAAGGTATTGGTAGTGAGCGATAAGTTCTTGGTGGAAATGGGCCTGGTCGCCCGCATCCAAGAACATCTCAAGGCCGCGGGCGTCGAAAGCCTCGTCTTCTCAGAAGTCAACCCGGACCCTACTACCGGCAACGTGGCTTCAGGAATCAAGGTTCTCAAAGAAGGCGGCTGCGACGGTGTCGTGAGCGTCGGCGGCGGTAGCGCCCTCGATTGCGGCAAGACCATTGCCTACATAGGTGCGGCCATCCCCGACGATCCCCTAAAGGCCGTCAAAACCGTGCCGCAGGCAACGTGCAGTCTTCCCTTTATAGCCATCCCCACTACGGCAGGCACGGGGAGCGAGGCAACCCAGTTCGTCGTGATCACCGACCCGGTGGCGCAAGAAAAAATGGTAGTCGTTCGACGCAATCTTATGCCCCGCCTGGCCCTGGACGACCCGGAACTCACCGTAACTATGCCACCCAAGATGACCGCGGCCACCGGGATGGACGCTTTTACCCACGCCGTAGAGGCCTTTGTTTCACCTAATGCCAGCCCTCTATCCGACGCCCTGGCTTTGAAAGCCATTACCCTTATCGGACGCCACCTGCGGCAAGCTTTTGCCAAGGGCGATGATATAAGCGCTCGAACCGGTATGATGGAAGCGCAACTCTTGGCGGGGATGGCCTTTAACAACGCCGGGCTCGGTTATACCCACGCCATGGCCCATCCGCTGGGCGCCCGTTACCACGTGCACCACGGCGTGTGTTGTTCCCTGCTCCTTCCCGCGGTTTGCGCGTTCAACCTTTCCGTCGTCCCCGAGCGCTACCGAGAGATCGCCGCCGCCTTGGGATGCACCACCCGCGGGCTCTCAACAGAAGCAGCCGCCCGCGAAGCTGTGGCGGCCATAGCCCAACTAAGGCACGACCTTAAGCTGCCGCAGCGGCTGTCGGAAGTAGGTGTTAGAGAAGAAGATCTCGCTTCTTTGGCCGAGGAAGCCCTGCACGACCGGTGTGCTCCTACCAACCCACGTCAGGGTACAAAAGAAGAAGTGATGGCGATTTACCGCGCCGCCCTCTAAAGTCAAAGCAAGCTAAAACCGGGACCTTCCCCTCCCCCCACAGCATGCAGGGGCAAGGCATGCAGACAGCCCTATGTGCTCTCTACGGGCTGTCTTTTTTTTGCTCACTGAGGAGCGATTCCAGTTCTTCCCGGAAGCTTCCCAGGTCGCGAAAGCGCCGGTACACCGAGGCAAAACGCACATAGGCCACTTCGTCCAGCGCGCGCAGCTTCTCGATAACCAGATCTCCTATTTTTGTGGAAGGCACCTCTTCGAGCAGGGTATTGCGTATCTCCCTTTCAACCTCTTCGGCCAAATTTTCTAAAGTGGCGAGCGATATAGGACGCTTCTCACAGGCCTTTACTAGGCCGCTCAAAATCTTCTGCCGGTCGAAACGTTCGCGCCGACCGTCCCGCTTCACGACAAAAAGCGGCTGTTCCTCTACGCGTTCGTAGGTGGTAAAACGCCGGCCGCAACGCCCGCATTCCCGGCGGCGCCGGATGGCCGAACCGCCCTCCGCCGGGCGGGAATCCAAGACCTTGCTATCCGGTTCGCCGCAAAAGGGACAGCGCATGCTTAAACGCCCCCATCTTTCTTTGTCTCAATTATAGTATGCGGCCTTTCCGCGTGTCGAGTAGAAAACCTCCCAGATTGCTTATAAGCTTGCCCTCCCAGGGAAAAACTAGGCGCGACAGTCTGAACCTAGAAAGCACGGAAGGGGGAATAAATGAAAAAGCCGGTTTCAACGCCATCCAAATTGCCTTAGAGGGGGGATTCGGTGTATACCCTCGCAGGAGTTCTAGCTTCCTTCGGTGGCGGTGTATTTGGGGCGGCCGTTGGAGGTCTTCCGGCCTTTATTCTTACCGGCCTTGTGGTGCTAACCGGAGTGGCGGCCGGGTTTTTCAAAGACCTCAGCACTGCCCAGGCCGTGCTCGGCCAGGTGGCCTTTGGCCCCTTTCTCGGTCCACATGTAGCCTTCGGCGGTGGCGTGGCGGCCGCAGCTTATGCCGCGCGCAAAGGGTTGCTTCCCACGGGGAAAGATATCGTAACACCGCTGGCCAAGCTAAATGACCCGGGAGTGCTGGCAGTTGGCGGCCTATTTGGGGTTCTGGGATATCTTTTTCAAACCTGGTTTGCCGCCGCCGGTCTCAAGACCGACACCGTAGCCCTAACCGTCGCCCTCTCCGGGATTCTGGCCCGCTGGGCATTTCTCGCCGAAGGGCCCTTCGGCACCCTTCCGCCCGATCACGCCAAAGAGGCCTCGCCGGGTAACCTCTGGGGACGGTTCGTGGTAACAGATACAGCCGTATGGTTGCCCTACCAGAAAGACCTGGTGCAACTCGTTCTTCTCGGCTTCGGCCTTGGGGCCGCATCCGCTTGGGCCACCCTCTTTACGGGAAGCGCAGTGATCGGTTTCGGCATTGCCGCCACCTGGTTAGTTTTCCTTATCACGCCGGGCGGTGCTCCAGTAGGGCACCACATCGCCCTATCGGCAGCGGTAGCGGCCAGCATGACGAACAACGTTCTCATTGGGGCACTCTGGGGCGTCCTGGGGGCACTCATTGGGGAACTTGCCGCCAGGCTCTTTTATAACTGGGGCAAAAGCCACATCGACCCGCCGGCCGTAGCCATCGCCGCCTGTAATACCCTGGCTGCGATTTTCCTTTCCTGATTTAGAAAAAATAAAGGAGGAAAACAGATGGCAATGGAAGCGTTGGGTCTGATCGAAACCAAAGGCCTTGTGGCGGCCATTGAGGCCGCCGACGCCATGGTTAAAGCAGCCAACGTTACGCTCGTCGGCTACGAAAAAATCGGTGCCGGCCTGGTTACCGTAATGGTACGCGGCGATGTGGGCGCGGTGAAGGCGGCGACCGATGCCGGTGCGGCGGCGGCCCAAAAGGTGGGCGAGCTGGTCTCCGTCCACGTCATCCCGCGCCCGCACCAGGACACGGAAAAAATCCTCCCCAAAGCCTAATCCCACGCTGAATGGAGGTGCAGTGTATGGAAAAGGAGCTCATTGACAAAATCGTCGCCGAGGTCATGCGCCGGACCGGCGGAGATGGCTCTGCTGCGGCCGCCAGCACGGCGGCGGCTATAACCGGCGGCGGGCGAGGACTTACCGAATTTGTAGGTACCGGCATCGGCGATACCATTGGCCTCGTCATCGCCAACGTGGACCAAGCCATTCACGAAAAAATGGGGCTGGATCCTAAGTACCGCTCCATCGGTATTTTCGGCGGCCGAACCGGCGCCGGTCCGCAAATTATGGCCGCCGACGAGGCCGTAAAGGCCACCAATACCGACATTGTGGCCATTGAACTTCCCCGGGATACCAAAGGCGGGGCTGGACACGGCAGCCTCATCATCTTCGGAGCAGAAGAAGTCAGCGATGCGCGGCGTGCCGTAGAAGTGGCCCTCCGAGAGCTGGAACGCACCTTCGGCGACGTCTACGCCAACGATGCCGGTCACCTGGAGTTCCAGTACACCGCCCGCGCTTCCATAGCGGCCAATAAAGCCTTTAAGGCGCCAATGGGTAAGGCCTTCGGGCTTACCGTGGGCGCTCCGGCCGTAATCGGTGTTGTTATGGCCGATACGGCCGTCAAAGCGGCTACCGTGGAGGTACTGGGGGTGGCCAGCCCGGGCAAAGGCACCAGCTTAACCAACGAGGTCATCCTCTTTATGAGCGGTGATTCGGGTGCCGTCCGCCAGGCCCTGATCGCCGCCCGCACGGTAGGCTTAAAGCTTCTCTCCACCTTAGGCGCGGCCCCGACTTCCGTGACCGGCAGGCCGTACATCTAATCCAAGCCGCGTAGCCCCCCAACCCGTAGAAGGAGGAGCGCCAATGAAGCGGTCCAAACGCTTTGAAATCTTAGCCAAGCGACCGGTAAACCAGGACGGTTTTGTACAAGAATGGCCGGAAGTCGGCCTTATCGCCATGAACGGCCCCAACGACCCCAAACCCAGCATCAAGATCGAAGGGGGCCGCGTGGTAGAACTGGACGGCAAACCGCGGGCGCAATTTGATATGATCGACCAGTTCATAGCCGACCACGCCATCAACCTCGAACTCGCCGCAGAGGTGATGCAGCGCGATTCCCGCGAGCTGGCCAAATTAATCGTAGATGTAAACGTTCCCCGTTCGGAAATAGTAAAGCTCACCACAGCCATGACTCCGGCAAAAATCTGCGAAGTTGTAGGGTACATGAATGTGGTCGAGATGATGATGGCCCTGCAAAAGATGCGGGCCCGTAAGACCCCCGACATCCAGTGCCACGTAACCAGCCTTACCGACAATCCGGTGCAGATTGCGGCGGAAGCCGCCGAAGCTGCCATCCGCGGCTTTGACGAGATGGAGACCACCGTGGGCGTCGTGCGCTATGCGCCCTTTAACGCTTTGGCCCTCCTCGTCGGCTCCCAAACCGGGCGGGGCGGTGTGCTGACGCAGTGCGCCCTAGAAGAGGCCACGGAACTCAGGCTGGGCATGCGGGGATTCACCTCTTACGCCGAAACCATCTCCGTCTACGGCACCGAGAACGTCTTCATCGACGGAGACGACACTCCCTGGTCCAAGGCCTTTCTGGCCTCCGCCTATGCCTCCCGCGGACTGAAGATGCGTTTTACCTCCGGTACCGGTTCCGAGGTACAGATGGGTTACGCAGAAGGTAAGTCCATGCTCTACCTTGAGGCACGTTGCATTTACATCACCAAAGGGGCCGGAGTACAGGGGCTGCAGAACGGATCCATCAGCTGTATCGGTATTCCGGGAGCCGTACCGGGCGGCATCCGCGCGGTGCTGGCGGAAAACCTCATCACCACCATGCTGGACCTGGAGGTGGCTTCCGGCAACGACCAGACCTTTAGCCACTCCGACATCCGGCGCACGGCCCGAACGATGATGCAGTTCCTGCCGGGTACCGACTTCATTTTCTCGGGCTATAGCGCGGTGCCCAACTACGACAACATGTTCGCCGGGTCCAACTTCGACGCCGAGGATTACGACGACTACCTCGTGCTGCAACGCGACCTCATGGTGGATGGGGGGCTCAGGCCGGTACGAGAAGAAGACGTCGTCAAGGTGCGCAATAAGGCCGCCCGGGCCCTGCAGGCCGTCTTTCGGGGGCTCGACCTCCCGCCGATCACCGACGAAGAGGTGGAGGCGGCCACCTATGCCCACGGCAGCGCCGATATGCCTAAGCGCAACGTAGTGGAAGACCTGAAGGCTGCCGAAGAGATGATGAAGCGCGGCATTACTGGCCTCGACATCGTTAAAGCCCTGGCGGCCGGCGGTTTCGAGGATGTGGCGCAAAACGTTCTCGGCATGCTGCGCCAGAGAGTCTCCGGCGATTACTTACACACCTCTTCCATTATCGACGCGACTTTCACCGTAAGGAGCGCCATCAACGACCCCAACGACTACCGGGGCCCCGGCACCGGCTATCGCCTCTCGCCCGAGCGCTGGGAGGAAATCTCGGACATTCCTACGGCCCTAAGGCCTGCGGATTTCTAGGAAGGGGTAGGTGAGCATGCAACTTTCTGAGCAGTTGGTACGGCAAGTAGTAGAAGAAGTCCTCGCCGGCCTGGGGCGCGAAGCACCACCGGCGTCCCCCGGCCCGAGCACGGCGGTGCCCGGCATGACCCTCACGGAAAAAGGCGAAGCGGTCAAAGGCACCAAGGCCGATGAAGTGGTAATCGGCATTGGCCCGGCGTTCGGTGCCACCCAAAACCGGACCATTGTGGACATACCGCACGCCACGGTGCTTAGAGAGATCATTGCCGGTATCGAAGAAGAAGGCCTCACCGCCCGAGTAATTCGCGTGCGCCACACCTCTGACGTGGCCTTCATCGCCCATACGGCAGCCAAACTCTCCGGCTCCGGCATCGGTATCGGCATTCAGTCGCGCGGGACCACGGTGATTCACCAGAAGGATCTGGAGCCCTTGAGCAACCTGGAGCTCTTCCCGCAGGCTCCACTCCTCGATGCCGCCACCTACCGGGCCATCGGGCGTAACGCCGCCCGCTACGCCAAGGGGTTGTCGCCCGATCCGGTGCCCACGAAGAACGACCAGATGGCCCGGCCCAAGTACCAGGCCAAGGCCGCCGTGCTCCACATCAAGGAGACCCAGCACGTAACCCCCGGCGCCAAGCCGGTGGAGCTCGCCGTGAGCTTCAGCTAAAGGAGGTGCTTTTCTTGGACGAACGCACTATTGAGCAGGTCGTGCGCGAAGTTCTGCGCTCCCTCGGCCCGAGGGCTCAGGTAAGCCCCGCCCCGGCAGGAGCCGGGCCGGCGCCCACGCGCGGTCTCGATCCTCAAACCGATTACCCCTTGGCCACCCGCCGCCCGGAATTGGTCAAAACCCCCACCGGCAAGAGTTTGGCCGACATCACCTTGGAGAAGGTGAAGAGGGGCGAAATCACTCCGCAAGACCTGCGCATCACCGCTGAGACTCTTTACATGCAGGCCCAAATTGCCGAAAAAGTAGGCCGGCCGCAATTTGCCCGCAATCTCAGGCGCGCGGCCGAACTGACTAAGGTTCCCGACGAACGCATTTTGGAGATTTACAGCGCCCTCCGTCCCTACCGCTCCACCAAAGCCGAGCTCCTGGCCATTGCCGATGAGCTGGAACAAAAATACGGAGCCAAGATGAACGCAGAGTTGGTGCGGGAGGCGGCCGATGTGTATGAGCGGCGCGGCCGGCTGCGGAGTGCCTGACGGGCGGGCCGGCAGCGGCAAGCCGAGAAGCGGGGTGGTAGCGTGCAGGTTGTCGCCGGAGTAGACGTAGGGAACGCCACCACCGAAACGGCGCTGGCGCGCGTCGCCGACGGCCGGGCCGACTTTCTCGCCAGCGGCATTACCAAAACCACCGGGATTAAGGGCACCAAGGAAAACATCAGCGGAATCATGGCTTCCCTCCACCAGGCGCTGGGCAAAGCCGGGTTGGAACTTGGCGACCTTCATCTCATCCGCCTCAATGAAGCGGCGCCGGTAATCGGCGATGTGGCCATGGAAACCATCACCGAAACGATCATCACCGAATCCACCATGATCGGGCACAATCCGAGCACGCCCGGGGGGATTGGCCTGGGTGTCGGCGTCACCTGCCGCATTGAAGACCTGGAAAAAGCCCGGCCGGGTGAGAAGCTCCTCCCCATCATCCCGGCCACGTGGGATTTCGAGGCGGCGGCTCGGGCGCTTACGGCAGCCCTGGAACGCGGGGTGGAGGTTACGGGAGCCATCGTCCAGGGAGACGACGGCGTGCTCATCGCACGGCGTCTCCCCCGCCCCCTCCCGGTGGTAGACGAGGTCAAGCTCATCGACAAGGTACCGCTCGGCATGCCGGCGGCCATCGAAGTCGCCCCGCCGGGCGGTGTTATCCAGACGCTTTCTAATCCTTACGGCATCGCCACCGTCTTCGGCCTTTCCCCCGAGGAGACCAAAGCCGTCATCCCCGTAGCCCGGGCCCTCATCGGCAACCGCTCGGCCGTAGTCATCCGCACCCCGGCCGGCGAAGTCAAGGAACGCCGCATCCCGGCCGGCAAACTCATCCTGGTAGGCAAAAGGCGCCGTACTGCCGTTGACGTGGACGCCGGCGCCGAAAAGATTATGGCGGCCGTGCGGGAGACGGCCCCCCTTGAGGACGTGCGCGGGGAAGCCGGGACGAACGCCGGCGGCATGCTGGAGCGCGTACGCCACATTATGGCCAGCCTTACCGGGCAGGAAGTCGAGAACATTCGTATTCAGGACCTTCTTGCCGTAGATACTTTCGTTCCCCAAGCGGTCCGCGGTGGCCTGGCCGGGGAGTTTTCCTTGGAGAATGCCGTAGGCCTGGCCGCCATGGTCAAAGCCAACCGCCTGCAGATGGAGCGCATTGCCGCCCAGCTTCAAAAGGAAACGGGAATTAAAGTAGAGGTGGGCGGCGTTGAAGCGAACATGGCAGTGCTTGGCGCGCTTACCACGCCGGGCACAGACAAGCCTTTAGCCATCCTTGATCTGGGTGCCGGTTCCACCGACGCCGCCCTCATCAGCCGGGAAGGCAGGACGGTCTCCACCCACCTGGCCGGCGCCGGCCACATGGTGACTATGCTGATCGGTTCGGAACTCGGCCTTGAGGATACGGACCTCGCCGAGGACATCAAAAAGTACCCTTTGGCCAAAGTAGAAAGCCTGTTCCACATCCGCCATGAAGACCAAAGCGTCGAGTTTTTCTCCGCCCCCCTGGATCCCCGCCTTTATGCGCGCGTGGTGGTGCTCAAGGAAGGCGAGATGGTGCCGCTTCCTAAAGACTTGACGCTGGAGAAGGTTAAGAACGTGCGCCGTGAGGCCAAGCGCAAGGTGTTTGTGGAAAACGCCGTGCGCGCCCTGGCTCAAATATCTCCCACCGGTAACATACGCGACATCGATTTCGTAGTGCTGGTCGGCGGTTCCTCGCTGGATTATGAGATCTCGCGTTTTATTACCGACCGGCTGGCCGAATACGGCATCGTAGCCGGGCAGGGCAACATTCGCGGCACCGAAGGTCCGCGCAATGCCGTAGCTACCGGTCTGGTGCTTTCCTACGCCCAGGCACAGCGTCAGGCTCCCGCCGAGGCCGCCCGCTAGAGAGGAGGAAGTTTAATGCTCGATCCTTCTTTTCCGATAGAAGAGATTGTGCGCCGGGTGCTGACACGCCTCAGGGCGCAAGAGATGGCGGCACCGTCCGCCGACGGTGAAAACGGCATCTTCACCCGCGTCGAAGATGCCGTGGCCGCCGCCCGCGAAGCGGCCAAAGAAATGCTGAAGCACAGCATGGCCGACCGGGCGGCCATGGTAGCGGCCATGCGCCGGACGGCCGAAGCACATATTAAGGAATTCGCCCGCCTGGCCGTAGAAGAAACCGGCATGGGGCGGGTGGAGGATAAGATCATTAAGAACCGCTTGGTGGTGGACAAAACGCCGGGAGTAGAGGACCTGGCTACAGAGGCTTGGTCTGGAGACGACGGACTGACGCTTCTCGAGATGTCGCCATTTGGCGTAATCGCCGCCATCACCCCCTCCACCAACCCGACGGAAACGGTGGTCTGTAACAGCATAGGGATGATTGCCGCCGGCAACGCCGTCGTCTTCAGCCCGCACCCGGCCGCCAAGCGCACTTCGCTTTTGGCAGCGGCCCTCATGAACCGGGCCGTACGGGAAGCCGGCGGTCCCCGCTATGCCGTCTGCGCCCTCGCCGAACCGACCCTGGAAGCGACGAACGAGCTGATGCGCCATAAAGATGTAAGTTTGGTCTGTGCTACGGGCGGACCCGGCGTGGTGAAAGCCGCCCTTTCCTCGGGCAAGAAGGCCATCGCCGCCGGCGCCGGCAACCCGCCGGCCGTGGTAGACGACACCGCAGATATAGAAGCGGCCGCGCGCCATATCGTCGCCGGGGCCAGCTTCGACAACAACCTGCCCTGCATTGCCGAAAAAGAAGTCATCGTCCTCAGCAACGTGGCCGACTACCTTATCTTCAATATGGAAAAAGCAGGCGCCTACCGGGTGAAGGACCCGAGGGTCATCGACCGGCTGGTGAAACTGGCCTTTACCCCTGACGGAAAGCTTAACCGGAAATATGTAGGCCGGGACGCAAAAGTCTTCCTGCGCGACGTAGGGATCGAACCGCCGGACCGCGACGTGCCCTGCCTAATCATGGAAGTGGAACCCGATCACCCCTTCGTGCAGGAAGAGCTCATGATGCCGCTCCTTCCCATCGTGCGCATCGACAAGATCAAAGAGGCCATGGACCTGGCCGTCGAGGTGGAACATGCGAACCGCCACACCGCGGTTATGCACTCCAAAAACATCGACCACCTGACCTACCTGGCCAAGGCCATCAAGACGACGATCTTTGTAAAGAACGGCCCTTCCTATGCCGGCATCGGCGTTGGCGGAGAAGGTTTCACCACCTTCACCATCGCCGGCCCCACGGGCGAAGGACTCACCTCGGCACGCACTTTTACCCGTAAGCGCCGCTGCGTACTCGTCGACGCCTTTTCCATCCGTTAAAACTTCCCCGCCATGATCCTCTGGCACGGCTTCCTGGCAGCTTTAGCAGCCGGCGCTGCAGCGGGGCTCGGGGCGCTGCCTCTCTTAGTAGTGGTGCACGTGCCGACCTGGATCCAGGACGGCCTCCAGGGCTTTGCGGCCGGCATGATGATCGGGGCCGCTTCCCTTTCTCTAGTTCCGCCAGCTTTAAGCAAGGGCGGGCTAGTCCAGGTCTTGCCCGGCCTTTTCGCCGGAGGCGCCCTACTGGCCCTCCTGGACGTGCTTCTGCCCCACCTCCACCTGGGAGCGGCAAGAAAAAGCGCCGCCCAGGGATGGCGGCACGCTCTCTTGGTCCTCGCGGCGATTATCTTACACAATCTGCCTGAGGGGCTGACTATGGGTGTCGGTTTTGCCTCGGGGGAAGACAGGGTAGGTCTCATCCTCACCCTGGCCATCGGCGTGCAAAACGCTCCGGAAGGGCTCCTGGCCGCCCTCCCGCTTAGAGAGCGAGGCACGCCGGGTCTCAAGGCCGTAGGGCTCGCCCTGGCTACCGGTATGGTCGAGCCGTTGGCAGCCCTCGCGGGGATGCTCCTGGTGGAGGTGCTCCACGACACTCTGGGATTCTTCCTTGCCTTCGCCGCCGGAGCGATGTTTTACGTCGTCTCAGACACTCTTATTCCGGACAGCCACGGCCACGGTTTTGAGCGGCTTTCAAC
>JASKLG010000098.1 GCA_030153805.1 Bacillota bacterium
GAAGTCCGGTTTGCACCGCCCACCGGCTCTCTAAACTCCATGCCCAAGGCCTACTCTTCCCGATCATCGCGCTGGCATAATGTTTAGCGCCAATATACCACCTGTGGCCGGGCTCTGTCAAGAGTCATCCTTCCTTGAAACTTTCTACCTCTTCCCAGAGATCTCCTGTCTGCCCACCAAGAGTTTACTCCGTCGTGCGCTGCTACTTGCTACTGAAGAGCGGCGTTATAACAGGTGCTATAGTGCCTTGACAAGATCCTGCTCCTGGGTTAAGATGTAAGAGTAGTCAGAATACGAAAGGGTAGGCGTGGTATGGCAGTGCATATCCCCCCGGACTACCCGGAGCGTATAAAGCGATTACGCCAAGATCTCGGCTTAACGCAGGCGCGTCTGGCCGAGCTTCTTGGCGTGTCTTTTGCTTCGGTAAACCGTTGGGAGAACGCCCAGTCCCGCCCCAACCGCCTGGCCTGGCGTCAAATCCAGCGGGCAGAGCGCGAAGGACTGAACGCCTTCGGAGGGGCCTTGTACTCCAGCGCGCGTGCTAAACAGTCAGCAGCCGTGGATTGGCTTGCCGAAGCGGCGCCGGACTACGAGACCTGTCCTGAGGCCGAACCCAGCCTTGATTTCAGCGCTCCGGCGGAAGTCGTGCGCCTGGTTGTCCATGCCGAGCGGCTGGGTTACGGGCACCTGGCCAATCCGGCCTTCGGTACGGAGACTTCTCTAATCGACCCTTTGCCTCACCAGCTCATCGCCGTCTACGAGCACATGCTGCCCCAGCCGCGACTACGCTTCCTCCTGGCCGATGACGCCGGTGCCGGAAAGACCATTATGGCCGGCCTGTACGTCCGCGAGATGCTCACCCGGAGGCTGATCCGCCGCGTCCTTATCATCCCGCCCGCCGGTCTGGTGGGCAACTGGCAGCACGAAATGTGGACGCTGTTTGGCCTGTCCTTCCGGGTAATCACCGGTGCGGAGGCCCGTGCGGGCAACCCATTTGCCGGCCCGGACGGCAACCTTGTGATCGTAAGCGTAGATACCGCGTGTACAGAGCGCACCTTCAACCGCCTGCGCGAGACCGGGACCGATCCCTATGATCTGGTCATCTTTGATGAAGCCCACAAACTGGCCGCCGACCGTAACCCGGACCTTACGGTGAGGAAAACGGATCGCTACCGCCTGGCCGAGGCCCTGGCCGGCGCCCCTACCGACCCGGGCTGGGAACTGCCGTGGCACTGCCACCACCTGCTTCTTCTCACCGCCACCCCGCACATGGGTAAAGAGTTTCCGTACTACTCCCTCTGGCGGCTTTTGGAGCCGGAGATTCTTACCACCTTGGACGCCTGGCACGCCTACCCGCCCGAGGCGCGGGCACGCCACTTTATCCGGCGCACCAAGGAAGAGATGGTGCGCTTTGATGGCACCCCGATTTACCCCTCCCGTGAATCTAACACCATAAGCTACGACCTTTCGCCGGCGGAGCAGCTCCTTTACGATGAGACCACCAGCTACATACGGGCCTATTACAACCGCGCGCGCATCCTCAACCGGTCCGCTGCCCGCCTGGCCATGAGCATCTTCCAGCGCCGGCTGGCCAGCTCCACCTATGCCTTGTACCAGTCCTTTCTGCGCCGCTTGGAGAAGCTGACCGGCCTTATCGAAGACATTCGTTCCGGACGGCTCACCGAGGAGCAGCTTGTGGCCGCCCAGCGGCGCCTGGATGCCACGCCCGATGTACTGGATACGCTGACCGGCGATGAAGAAGAGGCGGAAGCTGGGCGGGAGCAAAACGAGCGTGTTGAGGAGCAGGCCCTGGGTGGAGTGGTGGCCACTTCTTTAGCGGAACTCCTGGTTGAACGCCGGGAGGTGGAGAGGCTGGCCGAGCTGGCGCGCCAGGTGGTGGCTGCAGGCGAGGAAGCTAAGTTCACCAAGCTGCGGGAACTTATGCGCGACCCGCGCTTTGGGGAGGAGAAGATCCTCATCTTTACCGAGCACAGAGACACCCTGGAGTTCCTGGTGCAGCGTCTGGAAGGCCTTGGTCTTGCCGGCCAGGTGGCGCAGATCCACGGCGGCATGCCCTACCAGGAGCGGATGGCGCAGGTGGAGTTTTTCAAGCGGCCGGCGGATGCAGGAGGGGCACGGTACTTGGTGGCTACGGACGCTGCCGGAGAGGGGATTAACCTTCAGTTTTGCTGGCTGATGGTGAACTACGACATTCCCTGGAACCCGGCCCGGCTGGAGCAACGCATGGGCCGCATTCACCGTTACAAGCAGCAGCACGATCCGGTGCTGCTTATAAACCTGGTGGCCGGGAAGACGCGGGAAGGACGTGTCTTGAAGACCCTGCTGGACAAATTGGAACACATCCGCAAAGAACTGGGTTCGGACAAGGTGTTCGACATGATTGGACGCCAGTTCGAAGGCATTTCGCTTAAGGACCTAATCCTGGAGGCCGTGGCGGGTGAGGACGAGGCGGCCGAGGCCGTCCGCCAGATTGAGGCGCGGCTGACGCTGGAGCAGGTCCGGGCGCAGCTGGCCGAAAGAGCCAAGCTCTCGGCAGGCGGCGACGTAGCCCGTCAACTTCCCAGGCAGCGGGCCGAGCTCACCCGCCTGGAGCTGCGCCGTTTGCTGCCCGGGTATGTCCGCCTCTTCATTGAGGCGGCTGCGCCGCTCCTGGACCTCGGTATCGAGGGTGACCTGGAAGGCTTCTTCACCCTGCGGCCCCTCAGGCCCGGCGCGATGGACCCGCTTTGGCCGGTGCTGGAGAGCTATGAACCTGAGCGCCAGGCCCGCTTTACGATATACAAACCGGCCGAGGGAGAGCAGGCCATCTTCCTCCACCCGGGTGAGCCGCTCTTCGACCGCCTGCGCGCGCTTGTGCTAGGCCGGTTTGGGAAAGAAGCCCTGAGGGGCGGGGTTTTCGTAGACCCGTACGCTGAGCGCCCGTACTTTTTCCACCTCGCCCTCGTGCGCGTCCGGCGGCAGGCCGATCCGGAACTTCGGGAGGCGTTCGGCCGAGACGCCCTTCTGGACGTTCGCCTGGTGGGGCTACGGCAGGAAGAAAGCGGTGAGCTGACCGAGTGCCCGGTGGAGCACTTCCTTCTTTTGCGCGGTGCTTCGAGCGTGCCGGCGCTCTATGCTGGTTTTGCCGGGACGGCCTCTGCCGCCTGCGAACGGGCGAGGGCTTTTGCCCGAGAGATTGCCCGCTCCCTGGCGCAAGAACGGGTGCGGGGGCTGGCCTCGACCCTGGCGGAAAGAGAGGAGTTTATTGCCCGGGGCTACGCCTACCAGGATGCGGAACTGGCCATCCAGCGCTCCAGGCTGGCCGGGCGTCTGAGAGAAGGAGATGCCAGAGCCGCCGGTGAACTTACCAGGGTTAAAGCTCGCCAGCGGGAGCTGGCCGTGCGCCGGGAACGTAGCCTCGCCGTCCTCAGGCGCGAACCGGAGCTCATTGTCCCCGACGAGCCCGTGTTCCTCGCCCATGCGCTGGTGGTGCCGAGCGACGACCCTGCGGACAGGAAGCGCCAGGACCGTGAGGTAGAGAAGATAGCCGTGCGGGTGGCCTGGGGCTACGAGGAAAGCCGCGGCTTTACCGTGCAGGATGTTTCCAGCGCGGAACTGGCGATGGCTGCCGGCCTTGAGGCGCGGCCCGGTTTTGACCTGCTGTCTCGGAACGCGTCCGGAGAAGAGCGGGCCATAGAGGTTAAGGGGCGCGCACGCATTGGCACCGTGGAGCTTACGGCCAACGAGTGGGTAAAGGCTTGCAACCTGCGCGAGCGTTACTGGCTCTACGTTGTTTTCGACTGCGCCACCTCTCACCCGCGCCTTTTGCGCATTCAGGACCCCTTTGGCAAACTCCTCGCCAAAAACAAAGGCGGGGTGGTTATCGAGGAGAGTGCCATCTTTGCAGCTGCGGAAGCGGATGGCTAAGCTCGGGACGGAAGAAGGGATTGGTTATGACTACAGATGGCGAGCGTCTTATTGAGCGGGCCTTTTGCCTCAAGCAGGCCTCGCTGGATTCGGTACACGAAAAGAACGTGCGGCACGGCCACATCTCCACGCTGCACATCTGGCCGGCGCGGCGTCCTCTGGCGGCCTGCCGCGCTGCCTTAATCGCCACGCTCCTGCCGGACCCGGGTTCGGCCGAGGAACGGCGCCGCCTGCTGGAACGGCTGGGCGGAGGAGTGGTGCAAAAAGTGGAGAAGAAAAAGCGGCGCGACGGCCGGATGGAGGAGAGGATCAAAGAGGAGACCCACGGCGGTATCCTGCACTGGGGGCGCGAGGATAGCCCCGACCTGGCCTGGTTCCGCGCCGAAATCAGAAAGGCGTACGGCGGGCGGGCGCCGCGCGTCCTCGATCCCTTTGCCGGCGGCGGGGCCATTCCCCTGGAAGCGATGCGCCTCGGCTGTGAGGTAACCGCCGTGGACATAAACCCGGTGGCCTGGTTCATCTTAAAGTGCACCCTTGAATACCCGCAGAAGCTGGCCGGAAAGATGCGCCCACTGCCCGAGTTCGTGCTGGCGGACGAGGAGTTTATGGCGGCCTTCCGCAAAGCCAATCCAGAGGCGGGAGGCCCGGGCCGGACGGGTGAGGGGCAGCTGAAGGTGCCCTTTGCCCCGGAGGATGCGGAGCAGGGGCCGCCGAAGGCAGACCTGGCCTGGCACGTGCGCGCGTGGGGCAGGTGGGTGCTGGCACGAGCGCGCCGGGACCTGGCGCGCTACTACCCGGTCTATGCTACCTATGAACCGTTAAAACCCGGCTATCCTCACGAACAGCGCGAGCTGAAATTGGTCCCCCTTAAGAAAGACGGTACGCCCGACGTCGAGGCACTGAATGCCGAATTCAGCCCCGAGTACCTGGCGGACGGCCGTAAACCGCGCTGGGTGGCAAAGCCCACCGTGGCCTACCTCTGGGCCCGAACGGTCAGGTGCAAGAACTGCCGGGCCGAGGTGCCGCTTCTTAAAACCCGCTGGTTGTGTAAAAAGGAGCAAAAGCGGGTGCTGCTTACCATGGAGCCGAACGCCGAGCGGACAGGAGTATCCTTCGGCATCCAGACGGATGTGCCCCAGGTGGGCGGCAACGCGGCGCAAAGGCGGGCCTACGACAAGAAAATAGGCGCCGGCACCATGTCTCGCTCCGGGGCCACCTGTCCCTGCTGCGGCGCCATCATGACCACGGAGGACATCCGCCTGGAAGGGCAGGCCGGGCGCCTGGGGGCCATCATGACCGCTGTGGTGGTGGACGGGCTGCACGGCAAGGAGTACCGGCTGCCAACACCAGAGGAGATTAACCTGGCGGC
>JASKLG010000099.1 GCA_030153805.1 Bacillota bacterium
GCCGGCGGGTCGCTGTGTAGCGTCTCCTGCCGACAGCGCTAGAATAAGCCGAAGGGGGCCGTGTTACTGCCGTGGAGCAAAGCGCCGGCTACTTGTCAGCTTGCCCAGATAAGAGGCGAAACAAGTTCTTGCCCATAATCTGGGCAATCGCCTCATCGGCGTAGCCGCGTTCCTTGAGAGCGGCGGCCAAGGCGGGGAAACGGTGGGGCCCTTCAAGACCCTTTGGCGGCGCCGGGATGCCGTCGAAGTCCGAGCCCAAGCCAACATGCTCTGGTCCGACTAGTTCTACGAGGTAATCGATATGGCGCACCACATCCTCCAGGCTGGCCGGTCCTTCGGAACGCAGGAAGGCTGCGTGAAAGTTCACGCCGATAACGCCCCCTCTTTCGGCCAGAGCTTTAGCTTGGGTATCCGTAAGGTTGCGCGGATGCGGGCACAAGGCGTGGGCGCAGGAATGCGAAGCAAAGACCGGACCCTCGGCCGCCTCCAGCACATCCCAGAACGACCGCGCGTTAAGATGCGAGACGTCCACCAGCATGCCCAGTCTGCCGGCTATCTTAACCGCCTCCCGGCCCAAAGCCGTAAGGCCGCCGCCTGAGTCGTCCGCGACCCCGCCGGCCAGGAAGTTGCGCTCGTTCCAGGTAAGGCCGATGGCCCGTACCCCGAGGCGGTAAAAGACCTCGAGCAGGCCCGGATCGTCTCCCAAGGGCTCTCCGCCTTCCAGGCTTAGGATGGCGGCCACTTTTCCTTCCTCTTCCGCCCGGCGAATGTCCTGAGCGGTGGTGGCCAAGAGCAGGTCGTTTTCTTCCTCAAGCTCCCGGTAAAAGATCTTAATTTGCCCCAGCACATCGGGTAGTGCGCGAAGGGCACGTTGGGGGGCACCAGTGTAGAGCGCAAAAAATTGGGCCACCACCCCTCCCGCCTTAAGGCGGGCGAGGTCCACTTGACCTTCAGGCCGCTCGCGCAACCGGCCTCCGCTCTGCGCCATCTGGTAAAGAACATCTGAGTGTCCGTCAATCACCGCAAACGCCTTGTCTTCAGCCAACCTTATTCTCTCCCTTCCCGCTCGTTCTTGCCGTGGTAGCCGGAGGCCAAAAGAGGAGAACACAGGCCGGCGGGGCGAGGGCGCCGCCTCGCTCTGGGAAGAAGGTTGCTCCCAGCAAAAGGCCCGGCTACTTACTCCTCTCTCAAGGCCCTGCCTGAGCCACACTTCACTTCGGTGCCGGGCCGTTAATGTCCTGCCCGGCAAGGTAATGCGCCCCGTGGATTTCCCGGTGCCGCTCACACCTAAAAGGTATATACAGCCTTAAACTCAGGCCATGCTAGAGAAAACACCTTGGGGGTGACTCTTATGCCCAAACCCATCTTTGCCGTGCTGGGCGGCGGTCACGGCGGGTTCGCTACGGCTGCAGATCTGGCCATTAAGGGCTTTGCAGTGCGCCTTTATTCGAGTTATGAGGAAACCATTGCCCCACTCCAGGCCCGCGGCGGGCTGGAGTTGGAGGTGTTGCCGTCGACTGGCCTCGCGGGCGGCTTCGCCCGCTTGGAGCTGGCCACCACCGACCTCGCCGCCGCCGTGGAGGGGGCAGACATCATCATGGTAGTGACGCCGGCTCCCTCACAGCGTGGCTATGCCGAAAAGCTGGCAAGGCACCTTAGGCCCGGGCAAATCATCGTTCTCCACCCCGGGGGCTTTGGCGGAGCCTTAGAGTTTGCCCAAGTGCTGGCCGCGCACGGAGCGCCGCCGGTAACCCTGGCAGAAACCGAGAGTTTAATCTACGCCGGGCGGAAAAAGGGCCCCACTCACATGTGGATCCGCGGTTACAAGAAGGGCCTCCGTCTCGCCGCCTTCCCCGCCCGGGAGACGGCCCGGGTGCTCTCTCTCTTAAGGCAGGCCTACCCAGACCTAGCCGAGGCGGACTCGGTATTGGAGACCGGGCTCAGCAATCCGAACCCCATAATCCATATCCCCATCATGATCCTCAACGCCGCCCGCATCGAAGCGCCGGGAGACTTTCTCTTTTACTGGGAAGGCGTCACCCCGGCGGTAGGGCGCGTCATCGAAGCCTTGGACGCCGAACGCCTGGCCGTAGGTAAAGCCCTGGGCGTGCCGCTTCGGTCGGTTTACGAGCAGGACCTGGAATGGTACAGCCATCAAGGGACACACGGCCAGAACATCTACGAAACCCACGTCCACAACCCCATTTATCAGTGGAGCCTGGCCCCGACCGAGTTTGAACACCGCTACCTCACCGAAGATACTCCCTACGGTCTGGCGCCCATCGAAGACCTGGGGCGCCGGCTGGGTGTTCCCACCCCGCGCATCAGCGCAACCGTCGAGTATGCCTCCCTTTTGACCGGCCGGGACCTGCGCCACGGCGCCCGGACCATGGAAAGGTTAGGCCTGGCCAACCTTTCCCCCAGCGAACTTCGGCAATACGTAAGAACCGGCTTCCGGGGAGGATGAAAGTCCGTGCTGGCCCTCACCAACTCGGCCGTCATTACCGGCGACGGAAAAACAATTCTAGAAGGGGCAACCGTCCTCGTCGCCGCCGGACGAATCGCCGACTTGCGCACGGAAAAGAGCCTTCCCGCCCGAACAGAGGTACTTGATCTTGATGGGGACTATCTAGTTCCCGGGTTCATCAACAGCCACGTCCACGGCGTAACCTTCGGCCCTCTCTTCGCCAGCGGCGCACCGCCCCTCGATCATGAGGCCGTGCGCGCCAATCAGGAAAGGCACCTTAAAGCGGGAACTACCACCGTCCTGAATGTGGACGGCTTCGCCCTGCCGGAAGAAGTAGCGGAAGCGCGGCGTCTCACCCCGCTCAATATTAAAACCAGCGCCTGCCTTACGCCGGCCGCCCTGGCCGCGGCCCGGGCCGTGGACGGGGCAGGCCTTACGGAGCAGCACCTGGCCACAGCCCTTGAAGAGCAGATCCGGGCGGGAGCGGTGGCCATCGGGGAAGCAGGAAGCGGTCACACCTTAGGAGGCGGCGGGAGCGAGTATATGTACATCCCGCAACGCATCAAAGAAGAAACCGGGGTGGAGATCACCCCGGCGGCGGCGCGCGCCCTTAAAGAGGCCGCCCTCGGAAAAGAGCTGGACCCGGCGGCAAAAGATGAAGCCGCACTGCATAGGGCCCTGGTTGCCGCCGGCCTAGCCGGCCGCATCGCGCCGGCGCGCGCGCAGGTTATTATCGAGGAGTGCGTGCTGCCGGCCCTGGGGCCGGCGCGCCGGAGCATTGCCGAAGCCGCTTCGTTAGCCCGGCGCTTTGGCCTTCCCCTTATCGCCCATACCGCTCCGCCTTCACTGGCGGCAGTGCTTGCCGCCGCCCGGGAAGGTACCCTAACCATCGCCGCCCATGCCAATCACGACAGTTTTTCCGAAGAAGCCTTGTTCGAGGCCGCCCGCTCGCTGAAAGAGGCGGGAGCTCTCCTCGACGGCGCCACGTTCGACAGCTTTGAAGCGCGCCGCACCACAGAAAGCCCGGCCAACCTTCTCGCCCTCCTCAAGGCCGGTCTGGTCGACCTTCTTACCACCGATTACGGCGGCGGTTTTTTTGACCCTTTACCGGCAGCCATTAAGGCCATCGTCGGCACCGGCATCCTCTCCCTTCCGGCCGCCGTGCGCCTGGTAACCTCCGCCCCGGCCGCGGCCATCCCCGGTCTCGCCCCCGGGCGCGGGTGCATTGCCCCGGGTTATGTGGCCGACCTCACCGTTCTGGCCAGGGACGATCTGGCCCAGGTGCGCTATGTGTTCATCGGCGGTAGGCAAGTTATTCCAGCAGCATCACCTTAGGCATTCTAGCCCAGGCTTTCTCCCGCCCTTATCTGGGAACCCCGGCCGATAACGTGGAGGTTGGAAACAGGTGCATTAAGTTTGAGGGAAGCCGCTTATACCTGTTTCACTTTCTCTCAACCCTGGCGCTGGCCGCCTCCACTGCAGCCAGTGCGGCGCCTACAGCCGCCGTGTCGCCGAAGAAAGCTACGGTGCTCACGTGCTGGGGACAGTTGCCCGTGATCTCCACGGCGAGCACGTTACCGGCCTTTTGTCCGACATCGGCTAAATAGAAGAGGCTGGGCAGGTCGGTCTGCACCAGGCCCACCGCATCGAAGCACCGGCCTTCTACCTCTTTACGCGCCGCCGGTACCATGCGCCTAAGCAGCATCGCCATGGTGCCGGGGCGTGGAGCCCGGATCATGCGGGTGATGAGCATCTATCCACTCCCCCCCTTTGCTCCTAAAAGGTGAGGTCAGGGTGCGGCGAAGCGATCACCGCCGTGGCGACCAGTACCCCTTCCTCAGCCAGTTTGTTCTCGGCGCTCCGGACGGCTGCCTCTACCGCCGCCAGCTCCCCAGAGAGGAAGACAAAAGCTTTGCCGCCCATACCCCTCGCCAGCCGGATTTCCAGAAGCTCCACGTTGCCGGCCTTGGCTGCCGTATCGCCGGCCACCACAGCCGAGGCGGCATCAATAGTCTCAACAATGCCAAAAGCCCCCTTCGGCTCGGCCGGGGTCGTCGCGGTAAGGGCCGGGAAAACCGCCGGGTGGACGTTGGGGAGAACAAACCTCGCGATGGCAAAGGCCGGGTCGAAATTAAACCCACGCTCTACCGCCGCCTGTACCGCCCCCACATCGCCGGCCACCAGGGCGATGAACTTGCCCGGGCAAATGACGGTGGCTTGAACGAGTTCCACATGCCCGCCTTTGAGCATGGCATCGGCGGCCGCCAGCCCGCGGGCGATACTTTTATATTCGATAAAGCCTAAAGCCTGTTTCACCTTTGCCCTCCCCTTCCCTGCGGCTCACGCGTTATAGCCACGGCGGACGGCGTTCGCTCGCTCACGTAACCGGAAATGCTGGCAAAAAGGCGGCTACCCAGCTTCCCGTCGGGAATCTCGGCAATGAGTTGCCCGACTTCCACCTTGTCTCCCACCTCTACCACCGGCTCCGCCGGCGCGCCCACGTGCTGCCGAAGCGGTAGGACCACCTTGTCCGGCGTAAAGCCCGCTTCGCGCACGGGCGCCGGTCGCTCATACGGTCTGAGTCCCAGCCGCGGCATAAGGCGCGTCACCGGCACGCGGCGATAAGGCCGCCAAGGATGCGGTCCCGCCGGGGCGCCCTTGTGCGGGTTTTTAATGCCGTGGCGCGCGAGCTCTTCTTTGAGCGCCTGGCTAACCCGCCGCGGCGAGAGGCCCATGGGGCAGGCATAGAGGTCACAGACGCCGCACTCAGAACAAAGAAAAGCGGCCGTGATCGGCGCCGC
>JASKLG010000100.1 GCA_030153805.1 Bacillota bacterium
TAGCCAAGACGAAGCGCCCGGCGGTTTTCTTCGGCAAAAGCGGGTGCCACCCGTTTCACCACTGCCTCTTCTAGGTGTTCAAGGGCAACCTGTTCGGTGACCCCGTTCATGAAGCCGAGCATAACGATATTCGCGTAAAGCGGTTTGCCAAACTCGTCAATGGCCATTTTGGTCAGGGGAACGGCGTAGGTGCGTCCGGTCTGCCGTTCAGGTAGCTTTTCCACAAAGAAGGAATCAAGAATCAATGTGCCCTCAGGCTTGAGGCTCGGCAGGTAACGGTCGCAGGCCTGCTGCGTCATGGCTACCAGGATATCGGGTTGACGCACGCTCAGGTAGTTGGGACGTTCCTTGCCATATAAGACCTCGCCCCGAGAAGCACCACCCCTCGCCTCCGGGCCGTAAACTTGGGTCTGGATCACGTGGTAACCTTCAGCCACCAGAGCCTCGGCGAAAATGATGCTGGCCAGGACCACGCCCTGCCCGCCGGAGCCGCTTATACGGATCTCGCACTTTTCTACATCGCGCATTGCCTAAACCCCCATTCCCGCGAATGCCTGAGCATAGATCTCGGTGAGTTCCGGCCGCGAGGTGTTGACAAATTCGCCTATCACAAACTTCCCTGCCAGCTCCTCCGGCGTCATTTTCTCCGCCTGGGCTTTGGTCACAGTCATCTCCTTAATCCGTTCCAGCATTTTAGCCGGGTCGGCCAGGTTGTTCCGCCGGCCGAACTGCGTCGGACAGCTGGTGAGCACCTCCACCACGGCAAACCCCTTGTGCTGCAGGGCAGCCTTGAGGGTGCGCTGCAGGTGCTGTACATGGTAGGCATCGCTTCGAGCCACATAAGTCGCTCCGGCAGCTTCGGCCACCTTGCAGGTGTCAAAAGCCGGCTCCAGCATACCGTAAGGAGCGGTGGTGGCACGAGCCCCGGCCGGAGTGGTAGGGGCATACTGGCCCCCGGTCATGCCGTAAATCTCGTTCCGTGAGACAATGGCCGTCATATCAATGTTGCGCCGGGCAGCATGAATAAAATGGTTACCGCCGATGGCCAGTGCGTCTCCGTCGCCCATGAGGGCAATTACCTTTACGTCCGGCCGCGAAAGCTTGATCCCGGTGGCGAAAGCCAAAGCCCTTCCGTGGGTTACGCGCAGAACCGGAAAATCGAGAAAGGTGGGGATACGGCCGGCGCAGCCGATGGCACAGACGATTACGGTTTTGTTTTTGTCAAGCTTAAGTTCGTCTGCTACACGCGCGAAAGCGTTTGTTACCGTGCCGTGGGTACAGCCGGAGCAGGTAAAGAGGGGAAACATCTGCTGTTTGATGTAGTCTTTCCAGCTCATCACTTAACCTCCTCGACCACTTTAAGGATCTCCTCCGGCATGATGAGCGTGCCATCATACTTGTTTATGGGAACAGCCGTTACCGAATCGGGTTTAACCTCTTTCACTATGTGAATTAGCTGGCCCCAGTTCATCTCGGGAACGATGACTGTTTTCACGCGTGCCAGCGCCCGGGCCAGCGGCTCTTCTGGAAACGGCCAGATGGTAATAGGTCTGAACAATCCGACCTTGATCCCTTTCTTCCTGGCCTGCCCTACCACTTCCAGCGCCGAACGAGACACGCAGCCTACAGCTACCAGGAGAATGTCGGCATCCTCGGTTTGGTTTTCTTCCCATAGCCAGATCTTTTCTTTATGGCGGTCGATCTTGCTGTTTATCTGGTAAATTGTAGCCTGAACATTCTGGGGGCTGGTGTTTGGCATTCCGTAGATGTCGTGGTGCATACCCTGAACTACGTACCGGTAGCCGCTGCCAAACGGCATCAGTATGGGAATGCCGGTCTCATCGGCCTCATATGGACGGTACTCGCTGGGCGGAATGTCGGTCCGCCTTCTTTCCACGATCTCGCCCACGTCGATGGCCTCAAGGTCCACGTCTTCCCGCATATGGCCGATGATTTCATCCATCAGGAGGATTACCGGGGTCATGTACTGTTCGGCATAGTTAAAGGCTTTGACGGTAATGCGGTAGATTTCCTCTACGGAATTAGGGTAAAGCACGATGCGCGGGCTGTCGCCGGAAGTCCCGTATTTGGCCTGGATGAGATCGCCCTGGCCGGGAAGCGTAGCACCGCCGGTGCTGGGACCACTCCGCTGCACATTAACGACAACGCAGGGTAGCTGGGCCATGGCTCCGAAGGCGATATTTTCCTGCATCAAATCGAAGCCCGGGCCACTCGTTACCGTCATCGCCTTAACACCCATTACCGACGCCCCAAGAATGGCACCCATGCTGGCGATCTCGTCCTCCATCTGGATGAACCGCCCGCCAACTTTAGGCAGCTCCTGGGCCAGAAATTCGACGACGTCGGTGGAAGGCGTAATTGGATAACCGGCAACAAACCGGACTCCTGCTTTAAGCGCCCCACGGGCACAGGCTTCGTTACCCTGAATCAGCTCACGCCTACTCATGGGACTCCTCCTCTACCTTACGCACTTCAATGGCCAGGTCGGGGCAGCGGTACTCACAAAGAAGGCAGCCCGTGCATTTTTCCGGATAACTGATCACAATGCGTTGTTTTTCATCCCACGTAAAAACCTTCTGCGGGCAGAAAGCCAGACAGATGCCGCAGTTCTTGCACCACTTGGTATTGATTTCAATATTAAAGGACCTTCCCACGGCTTCTCCCTCCGTTTCCTTCCTCGTGCGGCCCAGGTGCTTTGGCCGCCCGGGCTTTACCGTTTCAGGCCGTCATCCGGTTGCTGTTCTTTTGCTCTTAGGCCTAGGAGCGTGCGCTGCTCTCCGCCCAATAGGTGCCGGTAGACTTCCTTCTCCGCCTGGTCTGGGTCGCGTGCCCGCAGGGCGGCAACGATCCTAAGGTGCTCGCGGGTCGCCTCCTGGATCACCTCCTGCCTTAAAGTAGGGATGTATTCTTCGGCAAAGTAGCGCATTCTGAGTGAGCTTATCTTGACACGGTCGAGGATGTCCATTAGCACGTTGTTAGTCAGATGCTTCACTAAAAGCCCGTGCAGTTCCAGGTCGGATTCTGTATACAGGGCAAACTCTTCGGGCCGTGTCAGAACACGCTCCAGCTTCTCTTCCAGGGCGTCCAACTCCTCTCGCGAGCAGCGCTCAGCAGCCGTCCGCGCCGCATATGGCTCAAGGAGCCGCCTGACCTCCCAGATATGGCGCACATCGGCCGGTGTAATCGGCGTAACCTGGGCACCCCGGTTGGGGATCAGGCGAACCAATCCCATTCCTTCCAGGCGAACCAAAGCCTCGCGTACCGGTGTCGTGCTAACACCGTATTCGGTTGCCAGCTTGTCGATCTGAAGCTCTTCACCCGGCCGGTATTTGTTGGTGAGGATTGCCTCCTTGAGGGCCTGGAAGAGCTGCTCGCGCAAGGAGTGGAAGAACACCCTGCTCTGCAAAGATCCATCCCCCCAATTGTGCCTAAGATACATTGTACAGTTGTTCTTCTTGTCCGTCAATATACGATCGATTTGTATAAACGGCCCGCACCGTCAGAGGTGCGTCTAGGCCTTGTTTTGTTGAGTACCGTTCACTACGTTGAGAGGAGCTTCGCCGCGCTCCACGCGCTCGATATTGGCATAAGCCATCTTAAGAACCCGGGTATCGGCATCCCGTGTGGCCGCCCCAATGTGGGGGGTACAGATGAAGTTGGGCAGCTTCAAGAGCGGGTTGTCCTTAAGGAGGGGCGGGTTCTCCACGACATCAAGGGCGGCCCCGGCAATCCATCCTTCTTCTAAAGCAGTGAGGAGGGCGCGTTCGTCCACAATCGAACCGCGGGCCGTGTTGATGAGGATGGCACTTGGTTTCATACTTCTGAGCTCTGCTTCACCGATAAGGCCTCGGGTCTGGGCCGTGAGCGGAATGTGTAAGCTTACAATGTCACTGGTCTCGAGAAGCTCGGTTAAACTCACGGCCTGAACACCCGGCGTCGCTTCAGCGGGAAGGGGGTGCCGTTTATAATAGACCACTTCCATATCGAAGGCCAGGGCCCGCTTTGCCACCGCTTGCCCTATACTTCCAAACCCAACTAGGCCGAGGCGTTTGCCGGCCAGTTCATAACAGAAGGGGCGGTACCGCCACATGTTCCACTCTCCGGCGCGGGTTTCCTCGAGAATAATGTGCAGTTTGCGATATAGAGTCAGGGCCAGGGCAAAAACCAGCTCCGCCACCGAGGTCATGTTGGCACCGGGAGTCCTGGCTACAGGTATGCCACGCTTTGTAGCGGCCGCCACGTCGATGTTATCGTAGCCTGCTCCCAATTTATGAATCAATTTAAGCGACTTAGCCCGTTCGATAAGCTTTTCGTCCACAGGAGCCGTGTTGACAATCAGGTAATCGGCCGCGGGCAAAGCCTCCTCCCAGCGCTCGTCGTCCCGCGTGACCAGCTGGTAACCCTCGGGCAGAAGTTCAAGAAAAAGCTGCTTTAGGTCGGCGCTTATCCGGTCTACGTGGATGATTTTGGGCATTATACCACTCCTTCGCAGAGCATAATAGCAGAGAGCATCAGTATCCACTGCCACGCAGTAGATATATACCTTCTAAGACATGGAGGTTAGAGCAAGTAGGTAATTCCCTGCTTCCTCGCGCGCCATCTCTGGCCCAGGTAGAGAGCCAGGAACAGGCCAAGGCCGATTGCGTCTGTCAGAAGGTCAGGGTTGATAAGCATAAGGCCGGCTGCTGCTAAGAGAATTCTTTCCAAGACATTCGTCGCAACAAGTAGCCATCCCTGCACGGCCGACTCTATAGAAACCATGCCGATGATTGCCCCCAGAGCCACGCGAACAGCTTCCAAAAAGGTGGTGTTGACCAGGAGAAGCTGTGGCGACATGACAAAGATATAAGGGATCAAGAAGGCTCCGATGGCCAGCTTGGTCGCGTTTATGCCCGTACGCATCGGTTCGCCCTTGGCAATACCGGCCCCCGCGTAAGCTGCCAACGCCACCGGGGGCGTCAAGTCGGCCACGATGCCGAAGTAAAACACAAACAGGTGGGCGGCCAGAAGCGGAACGCCCAAGCGAACAAGCGCAGGTGCTGCAATGGTGGAGGTGATCACGTAATTCGCCGTTGTCGGTGAGCCCATGCCGAGAATGAGTGATGTAATCATGGTGTAAAACATGGTGAGGAGAAGGTTGCCTTTCGCCAGCGTTACCAGTCCATTGGCAAGTTTCAGCCCCAGGCCGGTAAGCGTAACCGACCCGACGATCATTCCGGCTGCGGCAGTAGCTGC
>JASKLG010000101.1 GCA_030153805.1 Bacillota bacterium
ACGTACTCGTACCACATGAGGGGCTCGGAGTAGGTGTAGGCGATGCCGATTGAGTTGCCGCGCTCGCGCCGCGCCAGCGCCACCGCCTGCTCTGGCGTAAGCTCGCTGGTCAGCGCGTCCTCGTGGGCGATCTCCCAGTTCTGGCAAAAGCTGCACTTCAGGTTGCAGCCGATGGTGCCGAGCGATAAAACGGTGTGACCGGGGTAAAAGTGGTAGAGGGGCTTTTTTTCCACCGGATCAAGGGCAAGAGAACTTACG
This sequence comes from Bacillota bacterium, assembly GCA_030153805.1. Classification (GTDB taxonomy): domain Bacteria; phylum Bacillota; class DTU030; order DUMP01; family DUMP01; genus DUMP01. Next base: position 259 of record JASKLG010000101.1, read on the forward strand.
CGGGCGTAGTTCGTGGCGTAAAGCACGCCGCCCACATTTTTCCGCACCCGGCAGGCGCCCGTGCGTCCAGGCGCAATGCGGCAGCCCTGCGGGCAGAGCTCGCACTGGATCCAGTCTTCCTCTACACGACGCCAGTAAAGGGCCTCTTTCATGCGTCCGCCGCCTCCAGCCGGAGAAGAAGTTCAAAACATAATCGACGGTCTTCAGTAATACCTCTTAACCTCAAAACGCTCCAAGCGCACCTCGTCGTTGGGTCCGAGGCCGGCCTTTTCTTTAGCAATTCGCACCTGCTGCTCTGCCGTATCGATGCCTTCCAAATCGGGAAGGAGCAGGCCGCTTCGCCCCCGTCCGCGCACGATGACACCGTACCGCTTGGGATCCAGTTCATCCGGCGAGCTCACCGGCTCCGGCCTGGAGAGTACGTCCACCGAGTAGACGAGTTCAGGGAGTTCCTCCGGCCGAACCGGCCAGAAACGCGGGTCGCGCGTACCGGCACTGATGGCATTTTCGATGATCTCCTCCGCCAGATTGGGCTGCGTCGGCTCTACCGTCCCGATGCAGCCTCTCAGCTGCCCGTGCTTTTTAATCGAAACGAAGACACCGGCCCGGCCTTTAAGCTCAGGTGGAAGGTGATCAGGTGCGGCCGGGCGTTTTCCCGTGCGCACGTAGCTCTCCAGGCTTTCCCGCGCCAGCCGGACAAAGATGCTCTCGCGCGCACGCCGCTCCTTCACCTCCCGTTCCCGTGCGCCACGCAGGCGCTCCAGACGCCTCAGCTCGGGCAAGGCTGGGCCCGGCTTAAGCTTGGCCACCAGGTATCCCACGCCGAACGGCCCTTCGTACGAGAGCACCTCCGGGTTTACCACGCGCCCGTCCAGAGCCCCGGCCATCATCATGAAGCTGCGCCAGCCGCACTCACCCGCCTTTTCCGCCAGGACCGGGTCCAACTTGAGAAGGCCCTCCAGGTCGGCTTCCCGCACTTTCTCCACTAGAAGCGCGTCAAACCGCGCTGCCTCGGGGTGGTACCCCGCCGGGGCTTCGCGCGTGAGGCGGTGCGAAAGGTCACCGCTCGCCAGAAAGGCCACCCGCCGCCCGCACTCTTCGGCGGCACGCTGCACGGCAACGCCGAAGGCATAAAGCTCTTCCGGCGGCAGAAACGACATCCCCACCCAGACGAGCGGTACCACTGCCCCTGCCCGGTCCAGGTAGTAAAGAGGTACCAGCACCCCGTGGTCGAGATCGAGGCCGGTACGATAGCGGCGTGCTTCAGCCGGCCCCAGGCCGACCGCCGGCACCTTTAACTCGGCACAATGCCGGATAATGGCCTGCGCCAGTTCTACGTCGTTTTTCCGTACCAGGCGCACCCCAGCAGCACCGAAGGCGGCCAGGCTCCCCGCAAGTTCAGGAATGAGCGACACGGCCACCGCATCGCGGAAGACCGGGCCGTGGGGGCTGGTGATCACCACCGAGTCGGGCTTTGCCGCCTTGAAGTCCGCAGCCAGAGACTCCATGGCCGCACAGGTGGCGGCAACCTTCTTGGTCTCTTCCCCTCCTACTTCCGGTACGATGATGGGAGGATGGGGCGCGATTCCCGCCCAGATTACGCTCACGTTCTCCACCCCCTAGATGATTCGCTTGCCTAAGGCCGACGCAATCAGCTCCACGGCGAGTTCGGCCGTCTGGTTCCGGTAGTCCAAGATGGGGTTAACCTCCACAACCTCCAGGGAAAGGAGCGCACCCGTCTCAGCGATAAGCTCCATCGCCAGGTGCGCCTCACGGTAGGTGAGGCCGCCTCGTACCGGCGTACCTACCCCCGGGGCCACCAGGGGGTCGAGGGCGTCCATGTCCAGGCTCACGGCAATCCCCTCCGTTCCGTCCAGGGCCGCCGCAATGGCCTGCTGCATGACCCGCTTCATGCCCATCTCGTCGATATCCTGCATGGTAAAGACCGAAATGCGCGAGCGCCGCAGGGCATCGCGTTCCTCCGGGTCCAGGTCGCGCGCACCGATGAGGGCCACATTTTTCTCTTTGGCCTTGGGCACAAAGCCGCCGCAGCCCACGAGCCTCTCGTCCCCCCTGCCCAGCGAGGCGGCAAGGGACATCCCGTGAATGTTACCGCTTCTCGTCGTCTCCGGGGTATTGAAATCCCCGTGGGCATCGATCCAAAGCACACCGCATTCCTTGACCGCAGCCACCCCGGCCAGGGTACCGATGGCGATACTGTGGTCGCCTCCCAGCACGAGGGGCAGGTCCCCCGCTTCCACCACCTCGCGCACCGCCTGGGCCAAAAGCTCGCTGGTAGCCTGAATTTCCGGCAGGTAGCGCAGGCGTTCGTTATCTCGCGTGCGCGGCTCGTGCAGGGCCACGGGAATATTGCCGCGGTCGCGCACCGTATACCCCAGGCTTTCCAGGCGTTCCCGGACCCCGGCGTAACGGATGGCGCTCGGCCCCATATCCACGCCGCGGCGATTTGCTCCCAGATCTTGCGGCACACCGATGATCTCAACCCGCAAGTTCGCTCCCCCTCTTTGCCCTTATTCTTTCCCCTTATCTCAGATTATAGCACGCAGGAAACACCGCTGGGCGGGATCTTTGGTCGAAAACTTACTCTTTACAGCCGGTTCAAAAACGGTTATAATGGGAGCCAACATAAAAACCAGGCCGGGGCCAAAACCCAGCTTAGCCGTGGCCCCGGGCGAGAGAAAAGGCGAGGAAGGGAAGAGTAAGGCAGGTTTTCGGCCTAAGAGAGCCGGGGGTTGGTGCAACCCGGCGCCGGACCGGCCTGAAAGATCGTCCTGGAGCAGCTGCCCGAAAGCTGAGGCCGGTAGGAGCAGACGGTCGGGGCCGTTATCCCCTGGAGATGGGGGTGAAATATACCCATCTCGCCGAGGCCTTAAAGGCAAAGAAGGGTGGTACCACGGAGAAAACCCCGTCCCTTACCGAAGTAGGGGACGGGGTTTTGCTTCACTAAGAGGAGGGAGGAGAACAGCAATGCGCAGCGACGAAGTAAAGGTGGGACCGACGCGGGCCGCCCACCGCTCGCTCTTCTACGCACTAGGTTACACGGAAGAAGAGCTTAAGCGGCCGCTCATCGGGGTGGTGAATGCCCAGAACGAGATCATCCCCGGCCACATTCACCTGGATACCATCGCCCAGGCGGTGAAGCTGGGGGTGGCCATGGCCGGAGGCACCCCCATTGAGTTCCCGGCCATCGGGATCTGCGACGGCATCGCCATGGGACACTCCGGCATGAAGTACCCCCTGCCCAGCCGCGAGCTCATCGCCGACTCCATCGAGGCCATGGCCGAGGCGCACAAATTCGACGGGCTCGTACTCATCCCCAACTGCGACAAAATCGTCCCAGCCATGCTCATGGCCGCCGCTCGCCTCAACCTCCCGGCGGTGGTCGTCTCCGGCGGGCCCATGCTGGCCGGGCGCTGGCAGGGGCGCGACATCAGCGTGACGCAGATGTTTGAGGCTGCCGGAGCGCTGGAGGCAGGGCGCATCACACCCGAGGAACTTGCCGCCATGGAGCACGCCGCCTGCCCCGGTTGCGGTTCCTGCGCCGGCATGTTCACCGCCAACACGATGAACTGCCTGACCGAAGCGCTGGGCATGGGCCTTACCGGCAACGGCACCATCCCGGCCGCCTTCTCCGGCGCCCGCACCGCCCTGGCCAAACGCGCCGGGATGCAGGTGGTCGAACTCGTGCGGCAGAACATCCGCCCGCGCGATATTCTCACCCGCGAAGCCTTCGAAAACGCCATCGCCGTGGACATGGCGGTGGGCGGCTCCACCAACACCGTGCTCCACCTTCCCGCCATCGCCCGCGAAGCCGGGGTCAAACTGGACCTCGCCACTTTCGATGCCATCAGCCGGCGCACGCCTTATCTCGCCAGCCTGAGTCCCGCCGGGCCGCACCACGTCCAGGACCTGCACGAAGCCGGCGGCCTCCCCGCCCTCATGGCCGAACTTAATGAACTCGGCCTTATCCACACCGACTGCCTTACCGTCTCCGGCGAAACCGTGGGCCAGCGCATCGCCGGCGCCAGGGTGCTTAGACCCGAGGTCATTCGCCCGCTCACGAACCCGCACCGCAAAACGGGCGGCATCGCCATCCTTTACGGAAACCTGGCTCCGGAGGGGGCCGTGGTGAAGGAGGCAGCCGTGGCCCCAGAGATGCTGGTTCACGAAGGACCGGCTAGGATATTCAACTCCGAAGAAGAGGCCGTCGAGGCCATCCTGGGCCGCCGAATTAAAAAGGGCGATGTAGTCGTCATCCGCTACGAAGGCCCTAAGGGCGGGCCGGGTATGCGGGAAATGCTGAGCCCCACCGCGGCCATCGCCGGCATCGGCCTGGACAAGGACGTGGCCCTCATCACCGATGGGCGCTTCTCGGGAGCCAGCCGCGGCGCAAGCATCGGCCACGTCTCACCCGAAGCACAGGAAGGCGGCCCGATTGCCCTGCTGGAAGAAGGCGACGTGGTGAGCATCAACATACCGGAGCGGCGCCTGGACGTGAAGCTCAGCGAAGAAGAGCTGGCGCGGCGCCGGGCCGCCTGGCGGGCGCCGGCACCTAAGGTAAAGTCCGGTTATCTCTACCGCTACTCCCTGCTAGTCTCCTCGGCCAGCACGGGCGCCGTGCTTAAGTCGGGAGAGTAGCCGGGCCGCCAGCGAAGTTGCAACCTGAGGAGAAATCGCTCAAACACCTTCGTGAAGGAGGAATGCCTTGTGAAAGCACAGAGGAAAAGCCGTCTCGTCGTCCTGGGAGTTTTGGCCCTCATTCTTCTTCTCGTGGCCGGGTGCAGCTCCTCCAAACCCGCCGAACAGGCACCTGCCGGCCAGGAGAGCCAGGAACAGGCTGCCGGTGAACCCCGTACCCTACGCCTGGCCCACGTGGTAAACGAAAAGGACGGCTTTCACGTCGCCGCGACCAAGTTTAAAGAGCTCGTCGAGCAAAAGACCGGCGGC
>JASKLG010000102.1 GCA_030153805.1 Bacillota bacterium
TGCTGGCAAAGTGATGGCCGAGTAGAACCGGCGCCGGGGCAGGCACATAGTCCACACCGTCATACATGGCGTGGGCCGGGGTTTTGGCGTTAGAATCGAGCTTAAGCACCTTTTCGGCCAGGTAGCGGCCGTAGAAAACGTAACCGATAAAAAGGAAGACCGCACCTATAACCACCATAAGCGTGGTGCTCACTAATAAAACCCCCTTATAAAGCCAAATTAATTCTCTCCTCTAACGAGGCCCGGCTGCTTCTTTCCCTCCTTTCTCTTTCAGCACGCGGTAGGCCTCTTTTACCGCACGCCCGGCCTTGTTGGAGTATACCTGGCCGGAAGCCAGGTCCACCGCCAGGAGCCTCACATCACACCAGCCGTGAAGGAGCCACTTAAAGTTTTGGCTGTGGCGGAAACGCCCAATCCAAACCTGGGCCTCAGGAGTGACACCTTCCTCCGCCACCAGCACCCCGGTCAGCATCGTGGACATGTGCTCCTCGCTTGGCTTTATGAGGAGAGGGATAAGGTCCTTTAAATAACCGGCAAACTCCTCGGCTTTGGACCTGTTTATCTCTTTATCCCCCTCGACCAGAACAATTTCCCGGTTTTCGTAGGCGAAGAGGGTTAGGCTCTTAACGAAAAAATACTTCTCGCTGCGCATCTTGAAACGCCCGACGAGATCCAACCTCCGGCCGGCAACTTCCTCGTTTCGGAAAACATCAAAGTAAGGGCTCAAACGGCCGGCCAGGGTCTCCAGGTATTCACTGAGCGTGGTTTCCAAGCCATAATCCCTCCTCATAATAAGAATAACAAAAGACCCCATCCTTTATCTAGGACTGGAGCCTTAACGGGCCTATTTTTTGTCTGAACGGGATGAATTTCAGGATGAAAGGTTTTCTACAAAGCCAACCCCAGTTTTTCCCGCAGGCTCTGGGCCAAGCGCCGGCTGACGGGGATTTCGGTATGGTCGCGGTCGGCCATCACCAAAAGATAGGTCCCGTGAAACCAGGGAATTAGTTCGGCGATACGATCCAAATTGACCACATATCCTTTATGCACCCGGAAAAAACGGTGCCCCAAACGCTCTTCAAGCTCACCCAGGGTGGTTCGAACGGGAAACTCTTCCGTAGTAGTCTTAATGAAGGCTTCCCCTTCGCGGCAGGCGGCGAAGACGATATCGTTTACCGGTAAAAGAACAATGCGTCCGTTCTTTTCCACGGCAACGCGGGCCGGCTCATTGCGCACCTCATCCAAGAGCGCCTTCAGGCTGGCCCTGAGGTCATTCCGGTCCCGCCGCGCCTGGAGGGTAATCAGCCGCTCCACCGTCTGGGCGACACGTTCTGCCTGGAAGGGCTTTAAGAGGTAGTCGACGGCGCTCACCTCAAAGGCCTTCAAAGCATAGCGATCGTATGCCGTTGCAAAAACGAGTAGGGGCGGGGATTTGAGCTCCGCCAGAACCCGCTCGGCCACGGCAAACCCGTCCAGTCCGGGCATCTGCACATCGAGAAAAAGGGCATCCGGGAGGAATTTGCGGGTAAGTTCAAGCGCCCGTAGCCCGGTATCGGCTTCGGCCACCACCTCTACGCGACCGGTCTCTTCCAGAAGGTAGCGGAGTTCGCGCCTGGCCGGCTCTTCATCGTCTACCAGAATGACTCTGAGCTTAGCTGGCGTAGAGCCGTTCATAGACCTCCACCTCCGCCGGGACAAAGAAATTAACACGGGTACCTTTCCCCGGAGCGCTCTCGATTTTTAGGCCGTACTCCGGACCATAAAGGCTCTTGAGACGCTCGGCCACGTTGTAAATTCCGATACCGCCACTGGATGGGCAGCCTCGGAGAACCTCGGCTAAAGTAGCCGCCTCCATACCCACCCCGCTGTCGGCCACGGTAAAATATACTCCTTCGCCGCGGCGCTGAACGCGAATAAGCACCGTCCCGCCTTCGGGCAGGGGAGCGATACCGTGCTTTACGGCGTTTTCCACCAAGGGCTCTAAAGTAAGGCGCGGCAGGCGTATGCCTTTAAGCTCAGGCGGCACCTCTTCTACCAGTTTGAGCTTGCTGCCAAAACGCGCCTGCTCCAGCGCCAGGTAGGCGTGGACGTGGGCCAGCTCCTCTTCCAGAGTGCAAAAATGCCCCGCCCGCTCCAGGTTGCGGCGGAAGTACGCAGCCAGGTCGAGAAGGAGGCGACGGGCCTTGTTGGGATCAGTGCGGCAAAAAGAGACAATGGTGTTTATTGCATTAAAGAGGAAATGGGGATTAATCTGGGCTTGCAGCGCCGTAAGTTCGGCCTGAGCCGCAAGTTCTGCCCGCCGCGAAGCTTCGGCCAACTCAAGCTGGGTGGAAAAAAGTTGAGACAGCCCGGAGGCCACCTCCATGTCTACCGGGGTGATCCCTTCCGGACGGGCACGGTAAAGTTTAAGGGTGCCTATAACACGGTTCTGGCAATACAAGGGAACAATTACCCCCGAACCCAGAGGACAGTCGGGGCGGTTGCAGCCAATATCGTGCTTCGTTTGGGCTACCTCCAGGGAACCCTCTTCCAGCGCCCTGGCCGTGGCTTTGGTAAGGATTGGATGCCCCGGCAGGTGGTGGTCCGCGCCAATCCCTACATGAGCCAGCACTTTCTCACGGTCGGTAAAAGCTACCGCGTCTACCCCGGTAAGCTCCAGGATAATGCGGGCGGTGTACGTGGCCGAGTGCGGCGTAAGTCCTTTCTTAAGGTGGGGCAAGGAAAGACGGGCAATTTCCAGGACTTTCTGCGTCTGAACGGCCCCGACGCGCTCTACTTCTGCCTGCAGGCTGTGCAGCATGGTAATAAAAATGGCCACCCCTGCACCGTTGACCAGCGTCATGGGAACGCCGATCACTTTTACCAGCTCCAGGCTGGCGCTGAAGGGCTTGGCAACCAAGAGCAGGATGGCCATCTGCATGAGTTCGGCCACCATGCCGGTGGCCAGGGCTACCCCCCAATCCACTTTGCGCACCCGCGTGGCCACAATTCCCCCGAGAAGGCCTTCCAGAGTAGTTGAGAGGCCGCAGGCGAAACCGGTGAAGCCGCCCAGCGCCCAGCGGTGTGCCCCGGCAATGGCTCCCGCCCCCAGGCCTACCCACGGACCACCGATGAGTCCGGCAACGACCGCCCCTACGGCGCGGGAATTGGCAATGGCTCCCTTAACTTCAATCCCAAAATAGGTGCCGAGAAGGGTGAAAATGCCGAAGCCGATGGTCATGATGACCTTATCCCGGCCGCTCGCCATCTGGCCAAGTACCCGTTTAAAGACCGGGATACGGCTGAAAAGGAAGGCACTGGTTGAAATCACGCACATCCGGACAGTAAGCTCGAACAACAGAGATAACAACCTATACACCCCCTGCCCTCAGGCACCTGAGAGACGAATTGCCCTCTTCCCCTCGTACCGCTACATGCCGGCTTGGCACATTGCCCTCAGCCAAACACCCTGGGGCCTCTTACCTCCAAATGCCGGAGGGGTCCCCAACCGTAGAGTCCTACCGTCAGGTTACTTTCCGTAAGGAGAGATGGGCTGACGTAAACCCGCACTCCATCGATCACGAACACCGCGAACTTCTCGCCCGGTTCCGGTTCGCCCAGCTCGACGGCCGGCAGCGGCACCGCTATTCACGTGCCGGCCGGCTTTTGGCGAAAGATGGTAATGGCCCCGCCCCGCTTGAGAATATAGTCGCGAGCCTCCCCGCTAAGGATGATGGCTGCCGTCAACTTCGACCCACCTCTCGTTTACCAAGCTTACCGGTTCCTACCGGAAGCCTGTACGGCCAAGCCATATACACTAGACGTTGAACCGAAAGTTCATGATGTCCCCATCCTGCACCACGTAATCCTTACCCTCCAGGCGGAGTAGCCCCTTTTCTTTCAGGCGGGCAAAGCTCTTCTCCCGCACCATATCCTCATAGGATACCACCTCGGCGCGGATGAAACCCCGCTCCAGGTCTGAATGAATCTTCCCCGCCGCCTGTTTGGCCGTGGTGCCGCGGCGGATGGTCCAGGCTTTCACCTCATCCGAACCGACGGTAAAATAAGAAATGAGATCTAGGTGTGCGTAAGCCGCACGGGCCAAGCGCGCCACCCCCGGTTCGCTGACGCCGAGGTCGGCCAGGAAATCGGCACGCTCCTCAGGCGGCAGCTGTTCAATTTCTTCTTCGAGCTTAGCACACACGACAAGGAACGGCAGGTTGCGGGCGTTAGCGTAGGCGGTGAGCTCTTCCTGGCCCGGCGCGCACCCTCCGCGCAATCCCTCCTCGTGGGTATTAAGAACGATTAGAAAAGGCTTATCCGTATAAAGTCCGTAATTTTTAAGCGGGAGCCGTTCCTCCGGCGAAAGCCCCAGGCTTATCACCGGGCGCTCTCTTTCCAGGGCCTCTTTGGCCGCCTTTAGTACCTCTTCTTCGCCCGGAAGGGCGTTACCGGCCTTTTTTCCTTTTTGCAGCCGCTCCAGCCGCCTTTCTATCACCGCCAGGTCGGTAATAATCAGCTCGGCCATAACCTCGTCAAGGTCTTTCACCGGACAGGGCTCTTCGCTTATGTCGGCGGCCGGATTGGTAAAACCGCGCAGGATCACTACAATCGCGTCGGCGTCGCGCACCGGTCCCGCAAACTCCGCCGCACCTCCGCCCCGCGTTAACCCTGGAATGTCCAGCACTTGGATCTGGGCATAGGTGGTCTTTTCCGGCCGGAAAAGCTCGCTCAGAAAGTCCACACGGGCGTCGGGAACTCGGGCCACGCCAATATGGCTCTGGCGCTGACCGGCATAGGTCGAGGTAGCCGCCCCGGCGCCGGTAAGAAGGTTGAAGAAAGTGGTCTTGCCGGAAAGCGGCAGCCCCACCAACCCAATTTTCATGTTCGTCCTCCTAGTTTCGCTTTTAGCCTTGGCCCGGGAAACCTTGTCTCAGCCGGGTTACCCGGCCCTACTTTTTAATTATACCACACGTTATACCACACGGGATGCCCTAGGCCGATTCTCGGGTGACACCTAAGAGGAAGGCCAAGCTGTGCGTCGAATACCGAACTGAAAGCACGAGCGCCTATTCTCAGGTTTTAAAGGAGGTAGTCCTAGTGCAAATTATCGCCTACCCACCTTTTGACACCCTACTGGGAGCGCGTGAAATTACCCTTCCCCTGCGCGATGTTACCTTATGGGAAGTCCTTCAGGCTCTTGCCCGAGAGCATCCGGCTTTTGGCCGTGAACTTCCGC
>JASKLG010000103.1 GCA_030153805.1 Bacillota bacterium
CATATTAGTTGGTACGGTGCCTCTTTGCCATCCCGGCAAAGAGGCTGTTTTAGTATCCCTTTAAGGCGGTCCTGCGAGGCCGGGAAGGGTACACGCGTATTTACGCTCCCTGGTCGCACAGGCGGCCAGGGAGTTTTTTCATGCTCGAATAAGAAAGGGAAGGGGGCTAGAAGATGCTGATAAAAGGCGGATTTGTTTTCGATCCGGCAAATGCCCGCGCAGGTAGGTTCGACATTAGGATTGCAGGAGGAAAAATCGTCGCTGTAGGCCATGAGCTTGGCTTAGAGCCGGGGGAGGAAGTCCTGGATGCGGCCGGGCTTGTCGTAGCTCCTGGTTTTGTGGACATCCACGTGCACCTGCGCGACCCTGGGTTCACTCACAAAGAGACCCTGGCAAGCGGCAGCCGCGCCGCGGCCGCCGGCGGCTTTACCACTGTCGTAGCGATGGCCAATACCAAACCGGTTATGGACCGGCCGGAGCTGGTGCGCGAGTTCTACCGGCGCGCCGCCCGCGAAGCAGCAGTAAATGTGTATACCGTGGGCGCCGTCACCCGGGGTCTCGCCGGTGAAGAGCTGAGCGATTTTGCCGCTTTAAAAGAAGCCGGTGTCGTAGGCTTTTCCGACGACGGCAATCCCATCCCGACGGCGGCGTTGATGCGGCAGGCTCTTGAAGAAGCCGGGCGTTTGGGGCTGCCGGTAATCGCCCACGAAGGTGATCTTTCTCTGGTGGCCGATACCATCGTCAACGAAGGCATGCCTGCGGCGAGCCTGGGTTTTAGGGGCATGCCGGTTGCGGCTGAAGACATTCAGGTGGCCCGCGATGTGCTCCTCGCCGAACTTACCGGCGCCCGCGTGCACATCCAGCACGTGAGCTCCGCACGCTCTGTGGCCATCATCCGCGAGGCCAAGGCCCGCGGCGTTCGGGTAACGGCCGAAGCGACCCCCCACCACTTCACCTTAACCGATGAGGCCCTGCTTGAGTGGGGCGCCGACGCCAAGATGAACCCGCCGCTGCGCTCGGCCGCAGACGTAGCCGCTGTGCGGCAGGGTCTGGCCGACGGCACGCTGGACGCCATCGCCACCGACCATGCTCCTCATGCACCGGAAGAAAAGGCTGCCGGACTGGCCCAGGCCCCTTGCGGCATCATCGGCCTGGAAACGGCATTTGGCCTCACCTGGACGGAGCTGGTTCAGACAGGCGTGCTTACCCCAAGCCAGGCCATTGCCAAACTCACCTACCTTCCGGCGCGAATCTTAGACCTGCCCAAAGGCACGCTAAACCCCGGAAGTGACGCCGACATCACCATTTTTGACCCCAACGCCACCTGGGAAGTCGAGCCGCACAGATTTTTCTCCCAAAGCAGGAACACCCCCTTCGCCGGCAGAAAGCTTACCGGCCGCATCGTTTACACCGTAGTAGGCGGCCGCCTCGTCTATGCTGGCGGCAAAATCCTCACCGAGGAGGCATCGGCATGAACGTCAGCCATATCCTTACGGTAACCAAGAATGAAGACCAAGGCGCAGGGTACTTTCACCTGGTAGCGCGCGCGCCGGAGCTGGCCAGCGCTGCGCGGCCGGGGCAGTTCATCCATGTACTCTGCGCACCGGGCGTGGATCCCTTTCTCCGGCGTCCTTTCAGCTTCTACCGCCTACGGCCCGAAGCCGGTGAGGTAGAGATCTACTACCAGGTCGTAGGGAAAGGCACTCACCTTCTCAGCCAGATACAGCCGGGGACTAAGCTTGATGCCTTAGGGCCGCTGGGGCAGGGCTTTCCCCTGGATCCAAAGGCGCAGCGCATCCTTATCCTCGGCCGGGGGATAGGAACTGCCCCGCTCATAGCCCTGGCCGAAGCAGCCCGCGCCCAAGGGACAGGGGTTTCGGCCATTTTAAGCGCCAGGAACCCCGACGCCATAATAGGCGACCGGCTTCTCGCCTCCTGGGGAGTCGAAGTGACCACGGTCACCGATGAAAGCGGCACCTCGGACCCGGCGCAGGTCGAGCCCCTCCTGGCCGCTGCTTTAGACAAGCCCGGGACGGCCCAGGCCTTCGTGTGCGGCTCCCGCCGCCTCGCCCGGCTCCTTAGGCGGCTGGCCGCCGCGCGGGGCATCCCTGCTTTCGGTTCCCTGGAAGAACGCATGGGCTGCGGCCTCGGCGGGTGCCTGGTGTGCGCCTGCCGCGTGCGCACCCCCGAAGGAGAAACCTACAAGCGGGTCTGCAACGACGGCCCGGTCTTTCCTCTGGAGGAGGTAGTACTAGGATGAAGCCAGACCTGAGCGTAGAGATCTGCGGTCTAAAGCTTAAAAACCCCGTCATGCCCTCGTCCGGTAGCTTCGGCCTGCCCGGTTATGAAGAGTACATGGATTTAAACGGCCTTGGGGCGCTCGTGGTCAAAAGCATCACTCTGAACCCGCGCTTGGGTAACCCGCCGCCGCGCATCGCCGAAACCACCGCCGGCATGCTCAACGCCGTGGGTATCCAGAATCCCGGGGTTAAGTGGTTTATCGAAAATGACCTCCCTCTGCTCAAGCGCTTCACCCCGCCCCTTATCGTGAGCATCGCCGGCACCACCGTGGAGGAATTCGCGCAGGCCACGGAGCTTCTGGAAAAAGAGGAAGGCATCGCCGCCTACGAAATTAACGTCTCCTGCCCCAACATAGAGGCCGGTGGCCGGGCCTTCGGTATGTCCGCCGCAGCAACGCAGGCGGTAGTGGCTGCAGTGAGAAAACGTACGCGCCGGCCCATCTTTACCAAGCTTACGCCGAACGTAACCGATATCGTGGAAATTGCCCAAGCAGCGGTGGAAGCCGGGAGCGACGGCCTGACGCTGATTAACACCCTGCTCGGTATGGCCATCGACGTAAAACTCCGCCGCCCCGTCCTGGCCAACGTCTTGGGCGGCCTCTCCGGCCCGGCTATTAAGCCGGTAGCTCTGCGCTGTGTTTACCAGGTGGCACAGGCAGTGAAGGTGCCTATCATCGGTACAGGAGGCATCAGCTCAGCTACCGATGTTCTGGAATTCCTCCTGGCCGGCGCCAGCGCCGTGCAGGTGGGTACGGCCAACATCGTCGACCCGTACGCCATGCTCAAGATCATCGCGGACCTTGAGAAGTACCTGGCAGAAAACAATGTAGCGTCGGTGCGGGAATACATCGGCGCGCTTAAGACGCACTAGTTCACGCCAGCTGCCGTCCCTTGGGCGTTTCTTTTGGTACAAACAACCTGACAAGCCTGCTTTAAATTAAGGCAAAAACGATCGGGAGGTGTTACGGTGAAACCTGTTACCTGGTGGCTCTTCGTGCTCCTCTTTCTGGCCGCAGCCATACCGTGGCCTTGGACGGCTCGGCCCGAACCGTACCTTTTCGGCTGGCTGCCCTTTCCACTCTTTTATTGGTGGGTACTCATAGTCCTTAACTTCATCTACGTTTTCTGGACCACCAACGATTGGCTGCGCAGTAAGAGGGGGAAGGCAAAATGAACACCGGGCTCTACTCTTTTGGAATCATTCTCCTCTACCTATTTATCCTCCTGGCCATTGCCGTGCACGGCTACCGCAGTGCTGCTGTTAAGACCGTGGAAGGCTTTTTCCTGGCCGGCCGGGGCGTCAGCGCCGTGCTTTTACCGCTCACCATGATCGCCGCTCTGCAGAGCACCTTCGCTTTCCTGGGCGGTCCGGGTATGTTCTACATCCACGGCATTGGCTTCATCGTGATCGTGCTTTCCCAGGTTTGGGTGGCCCTCATGGTGATGTATTTCGGCCATCGCATCTGGCTCCTGGGTAAGAAGTACGGCTATCTTACCATCGGCGACTTCTTCGCCGATCGCTACGACAGCCGCTTCCTGAAAGTGCTGGTCTCGCTCCTTTCCATCCTTATGACGGTGGTCTTTCTGGCCATGCAGTACGTAGGCAGCGCTCACGCGATAAGCGGCGTCGCCCAGGGAGCCGTCTCGTACTCCGTCGCCCTTTTGGTTATCGCTGTCTTCTCGCTGATCTACGTGGCCGTAGGCGGGGCACACTCGGTGGTCCTCACCGACGCCATTCAGGCCGTGGTCCTCCTCATTACCATCGTCGCCGCAGCCGCAGTCGCCCTCATCCCCACCGGCGGTCTGCCTGGTCTCTTTCAAAAGGTAGCGGATCTTAACGCCAAGCTCCTCGCCCGTCCGGGCGCCGCCGGCCTGTACACCGACAAGGTCTGGCTCATGCAATTCATCGTTCTTCCCTTTGGCATCTGGCTTACCCCGCACGTTTGGGTGCGTTCTCTGATGGCCAAAGACGAGAAGGCCATCGCCCGCTCCGCCCTGGGCATCCCTGTCTCCCAAATCGTCATCTTTGCCACCTCCGGTCTTTTCCTGGGACTGGCCGGACAGGTTCTCCTTGGAAAAATCCCGGCACCGGACAAGGTCGTGCCTTTGCTGCTGGTGAAGTACACCAGCTGGTGGCTGGCGGCCGTCATCCTGGCCGGCTCCATTGCTGCCGGCGTGTCGACCATCAACTCTATGATTCTCGTGATTGCCCAGATGTTCTCCCAGGACCTCATGGTTCCCATGCTGCGGCGTAAACTTACGGAAGCAGAAAACTTGTATCTTTCCCGGCTGGTAACGGTAGCCGTGGTTATCGTGAGCGTAGTGATTGCCCTGCGGCCTCCCCAGTCCCTCGTGCAGGTAGTCATCGACGTGGCTTATACGGGATTGGCCCAGCTGGCACCCGGCTTTTTGGCCGGGCTGTACTGGCGGCGGGCCAACCGAGCCGGAACCACCGCCGGGCTCGTGGCCGGTCTGGCCATCCTCTTTTACACCCGCATTGCCGGCGTATCCCCGCTCGGTTACCCTGGTTTCCTCTGGGCTTTCTTCACCAACCTGACCCTCACCCTGGTCGTCCCCCTCTTCACCGCGCCGCCGGCCGAAGCCACGGTGGAGCGTATTCACGGCTACCTAGCGCAAATTGGGGAGTAAGTCCCTGTTGACAGCAACCCACAGCTGGGGTACAATGTAAAAAACAGCAATCCTTTAAGCCATTCCGGGAGAGTGGCAAGGAGTCATAGGAGAGATGAGCTGCCTCTTTGCCCGCCCGGCGAAGAGGCAGTTTTAGTATCCCTTTAAGGCGGTCCTGCGAGGCCGGGAAGGGTACACGCGTACTTACACTCCCTGGTCGCACAGGCGGCCGGGGAGTTTTTTCACACC
>JASKLG010000104.1 GCA_030153805.1 Bacillota bacterium
CCAAAATATCGTCCCTTTCCTCTGCCATCATGCTCACCTCAGCTTCTTCAAATTAAGCCCATTGTACCCTGGTAAGGAAAACGCTGTCAACCTTTTTCTCGCCAGCGTTGCAAAAAACTTTGTAGAATCAGCGCTGCGGCGATCTGATCGATCACGCGCCTCCGACGCCGGCGACTTAAATCGGCTTCCAGCAGGGCTTTTTCGGCGGCGACTGTGGTCAGCCGTTCATCCTCCTCGTAAACAGGAAGCCCAAGTTTCTTTTCCAGTGCCTGGCAAAACCGGCGTACTTCTTCCGCTTGCGGTCCGTACGTGCCGTTCATGTTACGCGGGATGCCCACCACCATGCATTCAACCCCGTACGCGCGCGCCAGCTCCTCCACCCTCTCGAGGTCTTTGGCCAAATTGCTGCGCCGGATGACCTCCACCCCTTGGGCGGTATAGCCGAGTTCGTCGCTTACGGCGACGCCTATAGTAGCGCTGCCTACATCGAGCCCCATTACTCTCATAACTTGACCCCTTTACACTACTTTTATGCAAAATTCAGGGCACACGGCAGCACAATAACCGCACAGCAAACAGCGCTGCGAATCCACCTGCATTTTTCCCGCCTGCAAGTAAAGTGCGTCCTGTTGACACACTTCCCGGCAGCGCCCGCAACCCTGGCACCAGTCGGAAATCAGTAGCTCCTTTTTTTCCGCCTGAATAGCCAGAGCAACTTCCGGCGGTACCGGGTCTCCGGCCACTATACGCACATTAGCTTTAACTTCGGCCGGCGTCTTCATGCCGACGGCAATCGCATCTAAACAGTCCAGGGCGAGGATGAAATCCCAGGCCTTGCGAAAATGACGGAGCAGGTTGCCGCCGCCCAAGGGCTTCATGGCGTAAA
Organism: Bacillota bacterium; assembly: GCA_030153805.1. Classification (GTDB taxonomy): domain Bacteria; phylum Bacillota; class DTU030; order DUMP01; family DUMP01; genus DUMP01. Next base: position 887 of record JASKLG010000104.1, read on the forward strand.
CTCCTTTTCCACGGTGTTTGGCCAGGCGAATGGCCTCCAACATGTCCTCTAAGGTTCCGCCTCTGATCCCCAAGCCGGCGTAGTTGACGATAGGTTGGATTACGTCCACCAGGGGGTGTTCGGCACAGGCTTCCACAACCTCCACAACGTGGGTTGAAACGCCTATGGCTCTCACCAGGCCTCTTTCTTTCGCTTGAGCCAGATATTCAAGAGCCGGCCCGTGTCCGTTTAGCGTAAGCCGGCTTTCCTGCTCGTGAAGCATGAAAATATCAATATAATCACGGCCGAGTTCACGTAAGGCTTTTTCTACCCGCTTCTGCATACCGGAGAAAGTATAATCATAAGAACGGCTGGCCAATACCACATTACCCGACCAACCGGCCAGCCCTTTACGAATGTATCTATAAGTGTCGTAAAGCTCTGCCGTCTCAATGAAGTTTATGCCTTCTTCAAGGGCAGTACGAATCACCTTTGCTCCTTCGGCTAAAGAAAGATTGGCCTGCAAAGGGCCTATGGTTAGAGTTCCCAGGCACAGCCGGGAAACCTTAAGCCCGGAACGCCCTAAGAAACGGTACTCCATCTACGAACCTCCACGTTTTGCTAGGTTCTTTCCAAGTAGAAGCGCACGAGTTCCTCCAGGATTTCGTCGCGTTCCAGCTTCCGGATGAGGTTGCGGGCATTTCTATAGTTGGTGATGTAAGCAGGGTCTCCCGAAAGAAGATAACCCACCAATTGGTTGACGGGATTATAACCCTTCTCTTTGAGCGCTTCATACACGGCAGCCAGAATCTCCCGGGCCGCCGATCTTTCCTCCTTGAGGGAAAATTGCCTGGTCTCGTCCCAAGAACCTTCCCGCATGTACCTCACTCCTTTGGCAAGGTTCCCCATTGTAAAATGTATATTCTGGCTGTAGCTCAAGTTTTCCTGCAAAAAAGCAGGGCCTTTGCCCTGCTTTTAGCTCGTCTTTTCTTTTATTACCTCTACTGCCCGCTGAAGGGCTGCAGGTAACTTGGCCGGTTCCTTGCCACCGGCTTGGGCCATCTCCGGACGACCGCCGCCACCGCCACCTGCCACTTGAGCGGCGGCGCGTACGATGTCACTGGCACTTAGCCCCTTGGCCACCAAGTCCTTGGTTACATAACTCAATAAACTTACCTTGCCGGCCAGACGAGACCCCAGAACAACCACCGCACTCGGGAGTTTTGGTTTTAAGGAATCCACCATGAAACGGAGGTCTTCCATACTCCCGGCAGTCACCTCTGCCGCCAGGACGGTAACCCCGTTCACAATTTGCGTACGTTGGAGAAGTTCCTTGGCCTTGAGCTCCAGCAACGTGCGGTTCAGCCGACTGAGCTCTTTATCCTTCTCCTTAAGCTGCGCCTGCAGGCTGGAAATACGCTCGGGAAGCTCATCAGCCGTTCCCCCTAATAAAGAGGCAGCCTGTTGAACAATACTTGTCTCTTCCTGCCACCTCTTCAAGGCGCTCAGACCGGCCACTGCCTCAATACGCCGCAGGCCGGCACCAACACTCGCTTCCCCGAGGATCCGGCAGAGTCCAATTTGCCCTGTGCGCTCGACGTGGGTGCCTCCGCACAATTCCAAACTAAATTCACCAATCTTGACTACCCGCACTTCATCACCGTATTTTTCCCCAAAGAGTGCCATCGCTCCCATGGCCTCTGCTTTGGCACGTTCTGTAACAAATATTTCCAGGGAAATATCTTCCAGTATCATGTTGTTGACAATCTTCTCTACTTCCCTGAGCTGTTCTTCGGTGAGCGGCGCGAAGTGCGAGAAGTCAAACCGCAGCCGTTCGGGAGCCACTAGCGAGCCGCTCTGGTGCACATGCTCACCTAACACTCGGCGCAAAGCCTGGTGAATGAGGTGGGTCGCTGTATGGTGGCGAGCCGTCGCCCACCTCCGTTCCCCATCCACGCGGGCCGTGACCGTTTCATTCACTCTGATGATACCGCTTACTACGACACCGTGGTGGACAATAGCCCCCGAGGCCAGGCGCTCCGTGTTTTGGACTTGAACCCGGCCGTCTCTACCTTCTAAGAGGCCCTGATCGCCTACCTGCCCGCCCGCTTCGGCGTAAAACGGCGTGCGGTCGAGCACAACATCAACCTCTGCACCTTCTTCGGCTTCTTCTTCCCATTCACCATTTACGCGCAGTGCCAGGATGCGGCCTTGCTCTACGAGGCGGGTATAACCGATAAATTCGGTCACCACTCCTGCCAGCCGACTGCTGCCGTTCAGAACACCCATTCCGTCTGCTTCCTGGCGGGCAGCCCGAGCACGCTCGCGCTGGGCTTCCATTTCCGCCTGAAAGCCGGCTTCATCAACGTGAATACCCTCTTCTCGCAAGATCTCACGCGTCAGATCAAGAGGAAAGCCGTAGGTATCGTACAAACGGAAGGCCTGCACACCGGACAGAGTGGTTTCTCCCTGTTCCTTGAGCCCCTTTACCCAGTTGGTTAGAATGGAAAGGCCGGTATCCAAAGTGCTCAGGAAACGCTCCTCTTCCCGCTGGATCGCCTGCTTAATGTATCCTTCTTTTTCGGCCAGATCCGGGTACCCACTTTGTCCAATCTGAATCACCGTTTCGGCAACACGGCTCAGGAATGGTTCTTTAATGCCGAGAAGTCGCCCAAACCGTACAGCCCGCCGCAGTAGGCGGCGCAGCACGTAACCCCGTCCTTCATTGGACGGGAGCACGCCATCCCCTATGAGGTAGACAACTGCCCGGCTGTGGTCGGCGATCACCTTCAGGGCCACGTCTGTCTTGGCCTGCTCGCCATATCCTACTCCAGCAATGTTCTCTGTTGTGCGAATAATCGGCAGCAACAGGTCTGTATCAAAATTACTGGGCACGCCCTGCAGTACGGAAGCAATCCGCTCCAGGCCCATACCGGTATCAATGTTTTTCTTGGGAAGAGGCGTGTAGTTGCCCTCAAGATCGCGGTCAAATTGAGTGAACACCAGGTTCCAAATCTCCAGGTACCGGTCGCAGTCACAGCCAACCCCACAGGTTACCTGCCCGCAGCCGCGTTCGGGTCCAAGGTCGATGTAAATTTCAGAGCAGGGTCCACACGGGCCGGGGCCGATTTCCCAGAAGTTTGTTTCTTTGCCGAGCCGGACGATACGTTCGGCGGGAACACCTACTTCTTTATTCCAGATCTCAAAAGCTTCATCGTCGTCGGTATAAACGGATACCCAAAGCTTATCTTTGGGAAGACCCAAGTCGACCGTCAGGAATTCCCATGCCCACGGAATGGCCTCCGCCTTAAAATAATCGCCGAAGGAAAAATTGCCCAGCATCTCAAAAAAAGTATGGTGCCTAGCCGTCCGGCCCACATTTTCCAAATCGCCGGTGCGAACGCATTTTTGGGCCTGTTAAGGACTATGAATGTCATTGCGGAAAATATAAACGTATCCGTTACCGGGGCATTGTATGCGACCGTTGTGGTGTTGAAGTAACCAACACCAAGGTTCGCCGTGAGCGTATGGGACACATCTCCTTGGCTGCTCCGGTATCACACATTTGGTATTATCGCTCGGTTCCTAGCCGTATGAGCATGTTGCTTGACATCTCTCGTAACGCTCTGCAGAGTGTTCTCTATTATGAGAAGTATGTGGTCATCAATGCTGGGGACACCAGCTTGAAGCCCAAGCAGCTGCTCAGCGAGGAGGAGTTCTGGCAAGCTCGTGAGCAGTATGGAGACTCTTTTGAGGCAGGTATGGGGGCAGAGGCGGTTCGCAAATTGCTCGTGAATCTCGACCTTGAAGAACTCAGCCGTGAACTGCGTGAACAGATGCGCCAGAAAGCCGACAAGGCTGACAAGCGCCTGCTCAAGCGCATTGAGGTATGTGAGAACTTCCGAGACAGTGGCAATCGCCCTGAATGGATGATTCTTACGGTTATTCCTGTTATTCCACCAGACCTGAGACCTATGGTCCAGCTCGATGGAGGAAGGTTTGCTACCAGTGACCTCAATGATCTCTACCGCAGGGTAATCAATAGAAACAATCGTCTTGACCGTTTGGTCAAGCTTAATGCCCCTGATATCATCATTCGCAATGAGAAGCGGATGTTGCAGGAGGCTGTAGATGCATTGTTTGACAACTCCAAGAGAAAGCGGGTAGTCAAAGGTGCAAGCAATAGGCCACTCAAGAGCCTTTCAGACATGCTCAAGGGAAAGCAGGGACGTTTCAGACAGAACCTGCTCGGAAAGCGT
>JASKLG010000105.1 GCA_030153805.1 Bacillota bacterium
GGCGGTAGGAGGCGGGGCGGAAGGAGTGCGGCTGGCCGTGGAAAAGCTTATCGACGAGCTCAAGGTGGCCATGATCCTCACTGGTACGGCCAGTGTGGCGCAGGTATCGCGGCGGGTTCTCTTCGGGTGGCCGGAAGGTGCCGCCAAGTGATGGCGTTAAGTACGGCCCACCTTCTCAGCATGGCGGCCACCTTGGCGCTGGTGGCGGCGGTCGGGGTGTACTCCGGCCGCCGGATTAAGTCAGCTGCTGACTTTTCCCTCGGCGGGCGCAGCACCGGTCCGGTGCTGGTGGCGGCCACCATCATGGGGACGCTGGTGGGCGGCGCTTCCACCATTGGCACGGCGCAGCTGGCTTTCCGTTACGGCCTTTCGGCCTGGTGGTTCACCCTCGGCGGCGGCATTGCCTGCCTCGTCCTAGGCCTTCTTCTGGCCAAACCGCTCAGAGAGACGGAAAACGAAACCATGCCGGAACTTTTGGGGAAGGCGTACGGCGGTTATGCTTCGGTGGCCGCCAGCCTGTTTTCTTCCGTGGGCACTTTTCTCAACCTGGTGGCCCAGGTCCTGTCGGCGGTGGCGCTTCTCACTTCGATGCTTGCGCTGCCTCCTTGGGCGGCCGCCCTGGCCGCGGCAGGGCTTATGGTGGCCTACGTGGCGTTCGGCGGCGTGTGGGGCACGGGGCTCGTCGGCCTGGCCAAACTTGCGCTGCTCTACGGGATACTCCTGATTACCGGCGTGCTGGCCTACAGCGGGTTAGGGGGTTGGGCGGGGCTGCGGGCCACTTTCCCCGCCGATCCCTGGTTCAACCTGCTGGGGCGTGGCGTAGCCACCGACCTCGCGGCCGGCTTCTCGCTCTTGGTCGGCGTACTTTCCACTCAAACATACATTCAGGCCATGTTTTCCGCCCGGAGCGCCAAGGCGGCGAAAAGCGGCGCACTGCTCGCGGCCTTTTTAATTCCCCCCGCCGGGATTCCCGGCGTCCTCATCGGGCTTTTTATGCGCAAGAATTTTCCTGATTTGGAGCCGGCTCAGGCCTTCCCGGCTTTTGTGCTGCGCTTTCTCCCGGCGCCGCTCGCCGGCGTAGCTCTGGCTACTTTGCTCGTCGCCGTGGTGGGGACAGGGGCGGGGCTGGCCCTCGGCATCAGCACCATGGTCACCAAGGATATCTACGGGCGTTACTTTCAAGGTGCCGCGGGAGCGGACCGGAGCCTCCTCGTCTCCCGCCTGGTAATCGTTGCGGTCACGGGTCTCGGCCTGGTGGTGGTGCTGAGCGGCAACCTCAAGAGCCTCATCCTGGAGTGGACGTATCTTTCCATGGGGCTAAGGGGAGCAACGGTATGCCTGCCTCTTCTCGCCGCGTTGTTTTGGCCCGGCCGTATAGCGAGGCCGGCAGGGCGGCTGGCCATCGTCTTGGGCCCCTTGACGGCCATCCTATGGAAGGTGGGCGGCGCGGCGGCCGATCCGCTTTATCCCGGCCTCCTGGTGAGCTTCCTCACCCTGGCGTTTGGTGCTTTCCGAATGAATCCCGGCGCGGCGGGCGAGGTGAGACGGCGCCGGAACTAGGTGAAGCTGTAAGGTAGGGCTGCCCTCTTTCGCGGGAGCCTTGCGCGCGGCTAAATCCTCCTTCAAAAAAACTACCACCGCCGCTACGTCCGGCGGTGGTAGTTTTTTCGGGTTCGCACGCTTGCTTTTTATCCGAGGAGTTTCCCGCCCGCTTAACGTCTGCCCTTCCTGGTTCGGCCGAGGTAAAAGCGGTGCGGATCGACTTCGAGGCGGAGCACCCTGAGCTCTTCTTCGCTCGGCGGGCGGAAGGGCCGGGCGTGGGAGATGTCCAAGTCCCACCCCGTATTTTCCCGTACCTCTTCCGGCGTGACTCCGGGGAAGACCTCGTCGAGAACGAGGATACCGGTGACCGGGTCCGGCTTGAGCGTGCAGAGGTCGGTTATAACCTTAAGGTCCCCGCCACGAAAGAGACCGTAATCAAAACGGCTTTCGCCTGCCGGGCCGCGGCGGCCGGCGACGGTGGTGAGGTAACTGACGCGCGGGGGAAAACGCCGCTTTTCGTGGACCATCATCACGACAATCTTGTCGGCCAAAGCGGCGATGGAATTGGCCCCGCCGCTGCCGGTTAGGCGAACGTCCGGCCCCCTGCCGGTCGGCGAGATGCCGGCGGGGAAGGGGCTGCCGATGGCCGTCGAGTTCAGATTGCCGTACATATCGCACTCGGCCGCGCCCAAGACACCTAATGTACAGTAGCCGCGAGCAGCAATGGTGCCAAAAGCATCGGCCAAGGTGCCCAGGGTTGCGGCGTTGAAGGCCGCGCGCGGGTCGGCGACCGAAATGGGAAGGTCGGCAATCTCCGGGTCGAACGTTCCTGCCTCAAGGATGATGGTTAGCGAAGGGGCCGTAGTCTTCTTGGCCAGCGTGGCGGCCAGGAGAGGAAGCCCCGTTCCGACGAAGGCAAAGGCTCCGTCCGTAAGTTCGCGGGCTACCGCGCAGGCCAGAAGTTCCATCGGCGTAAACTCCGAGGCCGTGAGGCCGTGTTGGGCGAGGTAGGCTTCGTACTTCGGGTCGAGCGCGCACATCTTCTATCATCCCTCTACTTAAACCGGCTAAGCTCCGGGTTATAGTGGTGGCGTGGATCGGCGCGCAGGGCGGCCAGGCGCTTAAGGCCCACGCGGTTTAGAAGGTAGTCCCAGTCGTCGCGGGTGGTCGCCACCTGTTCATGCCAGTACTCGTGCACCTCAGCCAGGGTTCGGCCGCGTACGGCCTGCCCGTACTCGCGGAACCATTCGTAGTCGTAGTCGTAATAATTCGGGACGGCGGTGGGATAGCCCCCGAACGGCTGCTCGACGATGGCGCTGACGAAGTGCCCGGGGATCTGATTATGTTCTGGGACGGCCCTGAGCTCCTCCGGTGGGCATATGCGCTCGCACTCAACTATAAGGATGCGGCCGGCGAGGGATTGATCTACGTCCGGCCCGAGCAGGCCTTCAATTCTTACCGTTCCGTCCAGGGCGACCCGCTGAGCCCGGACCACCGTGACCTCCGGCAAAAGCGGCGGAACCAAAGCCACTTTGACCCCGGGCTTCCCGGTGTACGCGGTGGGAAGCGAGTCGGCCCGGCGGTAGGCGTTGCTCTTGTTGGCACAGGTGTCGGGGCCGCTTCGGTACTCCCGCGGCCTCAGGCCCCAGCCCTCAAAGGGGTCGTCAATAACCGCGTACTTGCGCGGCGGTATTCCTGGGTGCAGCCAGCGGCCTTTCTCGTCCCGACCTCTGAGGCCGGCCCTGCCGAAGGTGTCGTGGGTGATGAGGTCGCTCCCGAGGTCGCCCAGACACGGCATAAACGGCAGGCCGTAGCGTGCGGCTACGGTGCGCAGGGCAAAGCTCCAGTTGCTGTAGTCTTCGACCAGCTCGATTTTGCCCTCTTCGATAGCCAGCCGTACGGCGTAGGCTACCGGCATACCGCCTTCCATGCCCAAATAGGTGGTTTCCAGCCACTTGATGAGCCCAGCGCCCGCCAGCATTTCCTCTACGGTGGTGCCGCCGTTCATGGTTACGAACAAATCGCCGATTCCCTGCCGGACGATTTCGCGGGCGATGGTCATGGGGCGGCGGAGGACGGCGAAACCGCCGAAAGCGATATGGGTTCCCGGCCGGATAAAACGCCGGACGGCCTCGGCAGCCGTCATTACTTTACTCGCAAGCTCTTCATTCGCCATGGGCCAGCCTCCCTGCTTCCTCGAGGCTCTCTTTTAAAGCTTCGCACTCCCGCCGAAAACGGGCGAGTTCCGCTTGAAGAAAAGCACGCCGGTCGGCAGGAAGATCGGCCTCGGTCAAAAGATATTCTAAGTCGGCTTTTGCTTCCGGCAGCTGCTTGAGAAGTATTTTGGTTTCCACCAAGCTTACGACTACGGCGTTAAAAAACCAGGCCAGGCGCAAAAGCTTAGAATCGGCGCTCATCTCAGCGTAAGGAACCTCGGGAGCGTTAACCGACATGGTCCTTCTTCCTCCAAGAAAGGCCTGCAGCCTGTTCCTTACGCTGCTTCCAAGCCATAAGTGCCAGCTTGAGCACCAAAGCCTGTTCAAAGCTCCTCGGGTTAAGGCCGGTCAGCTTGTGTATTTTGGCTAAACGGTAGAGCATAGTATTGCGATGGAGGTAGAGGTGCTTAGCCGCTTGGGAGATGTTGAGATTGTCTGCCAGGAACTGCTCTAAGGTTTCGATGAGTTCAGGACCGTAGCCGCTGGTCATCAGGGGCCCGATGACTTGGGTGCAAAAATCCTCTTGCGCGGAAGCGCTGATGTTGTTAAAAATTTGCGACACCTGGGGTGCGATGCGAATTCCCGGCGTGGTCCGGCGGTTATCCATAACCGACCTACCCCCCATTTTCTCCTGGTATAGCTTTTGTCCGTCTCATGTTGCATAGCCTACTGTATTCTTGTATTCGACTTCTTCCGGTAAAATCCTGCTGATCGTATACAATTTTATATGTGATTTTGGTGACAAGCGCCGGCAAAGTGGGAAGGGCAGACCCTTTACGGGCCTAACCGAGGGCTGCCGGCTCTCCGTCAGGCCATAGCGCAGAAGCTGGCAGCGGAAAACGGGATCACCGCGGACCCGGACCGGGAGATCGTGGTTACGGTAGGCGCAGCAGAGGCCCTGTTCATGGCTATGGTAGGGCTTCTCAACGCGGGTGGGGATAACTTTGTGCAACATAGCTAAAGGTCTTGTTTAAGTTGAGGACGAAATCTTGCCCGTGTTGAGCGGCGGGCAGAGGTAGCTGCTGCCTAGGCAGCTTTTTATTTGACCCGAGGGAGTGGAGGTGAAATGCGTGGGGTACCAGATCAAGGTCAACAAGAAATGGTGCAAGGGTTGCGGCATCTGTATCGAGTTCTGCCCCAAGGGTGTGTTGGCTCTGGGCGAGGACGGGAAAGTAGAAGTTGTGCGACCGGACGATTGCATAGGGTGTGAGCTGTGCGAGCTTAGATGTCCGGATTTTGCGGTCGAGGTAGGAGGAGGAGCAAATGAGTGACAACGGTAGGGTACGCCTGATGCAGGGCAACGA
>JASKLG010000106.1 GCA_030153805.1 Bacillota bacterium
ATGTACAAGAACAAGGAGAGAGTCCTTATCCGCCTGGCTCCGCAGACCATCGAGCGGGTCAAGAACAAGATCCGGGAATTCACCTCTCGGAGCCAACCCGTGAGCATGGCCGACCGGATCCGGCGCATCAACGCCTACCTGGGCGGGTGGGTGGGATACTTTGCCTTGGCTGAAACCCCCAGCGTCTTTCAGAGCCTCGACGAGTGGCTGAGACGCCGCCTTCGCATGTGCCTCTGGAAGCAGTGGAAACGGGTTCGGACGCGCTACCGCGAACTGCGCGCACTGGGTCTACCAGAGTGGGTCGTGCATCAGTTTGCGAATGCCCGCAAAGGACCCTGGCGCATGGCCCATGGGCCAATGAACAGAGCCCTGGGCATCGCCTACTGGGAAGCCCAGGGCCTCATGAGTTTAACCGCGCGTTACCAAAGCATTCGTCAAGCTTGGTGAACCGCCGTATACCGAACGGTACGTACGGTGGTGGGAGAGGACGGGGGCTAGCCGCCCCCTCCTACTCGATCATTTACATGACGAGAACACGAAGGAAAACGGCCGGTTACAGCGAAGTAAGTAACCTGAAGATCAATTGTGAAGAAGGAGAGTTGGGTAATGCCTTACGGCTACATGGGCAAACTTTTGCGCGTGGACCTTACGGAACAGAGGACGTGGGTCGAAGAGCTCGACCTGGATGCGGCGCGCAAATACATCGGCGGCAGCGGGCTGGCGGCCAAATACCTTTTCGAGGAGACGGAGGCCGGCACAGATCCCCTTGGACCGGAAAACGTACTCATCTTTATGACCGGGCCATTTACAGGCACGATCGTACCCAATTCGGGCCGGCATGCAGTGGTCGCCAAATCACCTTTAACCGGCATCTGGGGCGAAGGGGACGTTGGCGGAACTTGGGGAGTCATGCTGAAACGCGCCGGTTATGACGGCATCCTGGTTAAAGGTAAGGCTAGCGAACCTGTCTACGTCTGGGTACACGAAGAAGGTGTTGAAATTCGTCCCGCCGGCCACCTTTGGGGTAAAGATACCTTTGAGGTCGATGAATTAATCAAGGCGGAAACACATCCTAAAGCAGTTATTACCTCCATTGGTCAGGCGGGTGAAAACCTTGTTAAGTTTGCTGTGATTATGAACGACGGCCTCGATGGCCGGGCGGCCGGGCGCGGCGGCTTGGGAGCAGTAATGGGTTCCAAGAATCTCAAGGCCATTGCCGTGTACGGCACTAAGCGTCCGGTATTGGCCGATGAAGAAGGGCTGCGCGCGTTTACCAAGGAAATGGCGGCAGCTATACGGGAACGGACGCAAGGAATGGCCCGCTTCGGTACGGCTGGCGGCCTGCAGGCCATGGAAGATCTGGGCGACCTTCCCATTCGCAATTGGTATCAGGGCAGCTGGCCTGAGGGCGCGGCCAAAATAGGCGGACAGCGCATGGCTGAAACGATTCTTACGCGCAATTATCACTGCAGCGCCTGCGTTATAGGGTGCGGCAGGACGGTTAAGATAGAGCGAGGAGACTACGCCGGTATCGAACAGGGCGGACCGGAGTACGAAACCCTAGCTTCCCTCGGTGCCCTTTGTTTAGTGGACGACTTAGAAGCGGTGGCTTTGGCCAACGAATACTGCAATCGCTACGGGCTTGATACAATTTCTACCGGTTCGGCCATTGCCTTTGCTATGGAGTGCTGGGAGCATGGGCTGATAACTGAGGAAGATACGGATGGGCTTAAGCTCGAATGGGGGAACAGCGAGGCGATGCTTGAAATGGTCAAGCGCATCGCTAAGCGCGAGGGATTCGGCCGGGTCCTCGCGGATGGGGTACTGGCGGCGGCTCGAGCCATCGGCCCAAGGGCCGAAGAATACGCCATTCACGTAAAAGGCTTAGAGTTCCCTGCTCACGATCCCCGCGCTTACAACAGCGTAGCCGTCGGTTATGCCACCTCCAATCGGGGAGCATGTCACTTACAAGGTTTTACCCACGCATTCGAAAAAAATGTCGCAATGCCTGAGCTCGGCTATGAGGAGATCCAGGATCGCTTTGGTGTTGAGGGCAAGGGTGAGCTGACGGCCAAGTGCCAGGATCTGATGTGCCTCTTCGACTCTCTCAAGATGTGTAAGTTCTCGCTATATGGTGGCGTAAAGGTAACACACATGGTCAGGTGGCTGAACTATGTAACCGGTTGGAACTTGTCAGTGACTGAGTTCTTGAAGATAGGCGAACGCATCTTTAACCTCAAGCGCCTTTACAACGTGCGCTGTGGCATAAGCCGTAAGGACGACACCTTACCGCCCCGCATCCTGACCCACAAACGGGGAAGCGGCGGTGCGGCGGATAATCTACCGCCTTTGGGCCGGATGCTCAGCGAATACTATGCTTGGCGGGGCTGGAGCGAAGAGGGGATCCCAACGCCGGCGAAGCTCCGCGAGCTCGGCCTTGAAGAGTACGCTGATTAGCTTCTAGCTCACCCTGAGCTCTCCCGTTTTATAGTGCTCAAATCCTACTCCTTGACAAAACGGCCGGGATCGCCTATAATATGCTTCGTGAAGCGTTCCTCGGTAGCTCAATGGTAGAGCGCCCGGCTGTTAACCGGGTGGTTGCAGGTTCGAGTCCTGCCCGGGGAGCCAATTCTTATGGGCCTGTAGCTCAGTGGGAGAGCGCTTGACTCGCATTCAAGAGGTCGAGGGTTCGACTCCCTTCAGGTCCACCAGAAAACATAAACCCTTCCGCATGTAGCGGAAGGGCATTTATTGATACAGCCGAAAAGTATACGCTCTTGTGTAAACATGCACCCCGCGAGGGTGCATTTTGCTTTTCACCGGAAGGAACTGCCGGGATCTACGGTGAAATGCCGAAAGAGACTTAAGGCAAGAGATCTACAGGGGGTCGTACATTATGGAAGCAAAGGCGGCGAAGAATAGCGCTCACAACCGGCATCCAATTCTTACCGCCCTTATTCCCGTAGTTGAAGCGCTCGGGAAGACTTTCGGCCGGTACACGGAAGTAGTCCTGCACAACATCAGCGACCCGGAGCATTCCATTATCGCTATTGCCAACGGAGAAGTGACCGGGCGGAAGGTGCGCGGGCCCATGACCGAAGTTGGCCTCCGCATGATCAAGGAGAGTCAGGGCGCGCAGGATATCTTAAACTACAGCAACTACACTCGCGACGGGCGCTGCCAGCATGCTGACGGTTACCAGCGGGCACGCCCTTGCGGCGGCAGAAATGGCGCTGGCCGGTGTGTGAAGCCTTTTCTTTTCCCGGACGCCTGTCCGGGCTTTTTTGTTTCCCGACCAGCTATTTACTGGCAGGAATTTCGCCGGCGACGTCAAATTATATACCTGTCTATGCCACATAAACATTTGTCCATGACCTTGGCGAACTCCGGTCGGCCGTACCGATAGGTAGAAAGTGCGGCCCCCGGGGAGGCGAGGAGGTGGGGCGGGGTTCAAAGGTTTTCGCTTATATGTTCATAAAGGTGCGGTCGGTAAAGCGAAATAAGGAGGGTTATCTGTGAACAAAAAAAGCGCTTACCTGCTGGTTTGGTTACTGGTAGCAATGCTCGTCGCGGCCACAGGTTGTACGCCAAAACCGCCGGCGCAGCCCGCCGGAGAAAAAACGGCCGAAGGAAGTGAGGCGGCAGATACAATTCGCATCGGCGTGTTTGAGCCCATGACCGGCGATTCATCGGCCGGCGGGCAGATGACCTGGGAGGGCATTCAGCTGGCCTGGGAGCTTCATCCTGAAGTCCTGGGCAAAAAGGTCGACGTGAAACTGGTGGATAACAAGACGGACAAAGTGGAGGCGGCCAACGCGGTAAGCCGGCTCATCGAAATGGAAAAGGTCGTGGCCATAATTGGGAGCTACGGGAGTTCCCTCTCCATGGCCGCCGGCCCGATTGTGATGGAAAAGAAAGTTCCGGCGGTGGGCTGCTCGCCGACGAACCCGCTCGTAACCAAAGATAATCCTTACTACTTCCGTGTCTGCTTCATCGACCCCTTCCAGGGGAAGGTGATGGCCAAGTACGCGTCTCAGAACCTGAAGGCCAAAACTGCAGTCATCATCCGTAACGTAGCCGACGCCTACTCGGTGGGCCTCTGCAACTACTTTAAGGAAGCTTTTACCCAGATGACGGGTAACGAGAACGCGGTGCTGGCCGAGCTGGACTACCAGCAGGGCGATCAGGACTTCACCGCCCAGCTAACTACCGTAAAGAAACTGAATCCGGACGTCATCTTTGCTCCCGGCCCGTACAACGACGGTGCCCTCATGATCAAACAGGCGCGCAGCCTCGGCATTAATGCGCCGTTCCTGGGCGGCGATACCTGGGAAGCGCCGGAGTTTATTCAGATCGGCGGTAAAGATGTGGAGGGTGTGGCCCTTTCCACCCATTATAGTGTAGAAGCTGCTCCCACCGAGGCGGCTAAGGAGTTTGTGGAAGCGTACAAGAAAAAGTACAATAAAGATCCCAATGCCTTTGCCGCCCTGGGCTACGATGCCTACATGGTTATTCTGGACGCCATAGAGCGCGCCGGTTCGGCTGATCCGGTGGCCATTCGCGATGCCCTGGCCAAGACGGCGGGCTTCAAAGGTGTTACGGGTACCATTACCCTGGACGAGAACGGCGACGCAACCAAGAGCGCCGTGATCCTTCAGGTCAAAGACGGGAAGTTCAAGTACCTGACCACAGTGGAGCCGGATTAAAGAAACATCAAACGATGACCCGGCGGGGCCCGAAAAGCTCGCGGAATAGTCTAGGGTTCGGTACAATCTTCCGGCGGGCTCCCGCCGGGCATGTAAACTAAGCTCCGTCTTTAGCTCAGCGACCGATGATTTGTAAGCCGTAATTAGAAAAGCGAGGCCTAAACATGACTCTTACGATGCTCCTTCAGCACCTGGCTAACGGAGTATCCTTGGGCAGTTTGTATGCCCTCATCGCCATTGGCTATACCATGGTCTACGGCATCGTGCGCCTCATCAATTTTGCCCATGGCGACCTCCTTATGGTGGCGGCTTACGTCG
>JASKLG010000107.1 GCA_030153805.1 Bacillota bacterium
ACCGGTCCCTCGCCATTCTCTGCCTTTCATCCGTGCTAGAAAAGAACCGCGGTTTTCGCTAAAACAGGGCCGAAACGGGTACAACGCAAAAAGCTCAATACTAAACTTTCGTTGACAGACATGCATAATTGTGCTACAATATGTACATTGAGAGCCTTTCTGGCACTAACCTTCGGAAAAGGGAGGTCGTAAGCGTGAACCAGATGACTCTGGCCGAGATTCGCCGGGACCTCGAAGCCTGTCGTGGTCGGCGGCTCCGCCTGCAGGCTCACCGCGGGCGCCATAAGGTGATTGTGCGCGAGGGAGTGCTGGAACAGACCTACCCGAACGTCTTCACCGTTCGGCTGATCGATGACGACACGGTAAAAAGGGTGTCCTACAGCTATTCTGACGTCCTTACGAAAACGGTAGAAATCAGCTTGTGCGACGGCGAAGAGCGAAAAATAGCCTGCAAATAAATGATCTCCCTTGGTGGAAAGCCAAGGGCTTTTTTTATGGCCGGTAGTCCGGTGCAGGCCCGGCCTGGCCAGCACCGGGACAAGAACCCGGCCTTTTTTGCGGAGCGGCATCAGGAATGGGGCGGTCCGGCCGGTTCGGGGCGGTACCAGCCCCGCTTTTCCATGGCGGAAAAGAGTGCCTCTAAGTCTTTGAGCTCCTCTCTGTGAAGCTCTGCTAGGGTTGAGCGAATCTTGGGGGTGGCAGATTCAAGTGTCCCCTGGTGATAGAGGCCGGCTACGCTTTTGGCCAGAAGGAGCATGTCTGTGAGCCGGTCGCGATCGTCAAGCTCCTGCCTGCTCATCAAAATTCTCCCTTTCTCTTTCTAGTGTGGCTGGATGGAAAGTCCGGTTTCCCGGAGGAGTTCCTCCAGCTTTTCTTCGCGCCGGGCGCTATTTTGCGCCAGACGGTTAAAGATGGCCTGCAGGTCTTCGTCTTCCGCCTCGGCAGCGTAAAGGGCGTATTTCTTGTGCTTTAGCCGCTCGGCGGTTAACTGGTCGATAAGGTGCAACTTTTCACGTTCGGTGACCATGGTAACTGGTGCCACTGACGTCACCTCCCTGTTAATTACCTAACCTTATTATCCGTTCTTAATCCGCAGCTATGCGGCTTAGGGTAAAAACAAGAAACTCAAGCCATACTACTTGACAGAGAAGCGAAAGGTTGCTATTATATAGCCGTAAACATAATCATTACTAATAAGGGGGAGATGACGAGTGGATCTCGTCAATGAAAGCAAGCTCAGCGTGACCAAGGGTACGGTCCTGGAACAAGCGGTAGAGATGAACTTCAGGGGAGAGACCAGTGAGGTCGGTCTTTATCTCGCCATGGCGCGCCAGGCCATGCGTGAAGGTTATCCAGAGATAGCCGAAGTACTTCGGCGCATTGCCTGGGAAGAGGCCGAACATGCTTCCCATTATGCCGAGCTTAACGGCATGATTTCGGAAAGCACCAAGGAGAACATCGAGCGCATGCTCAAAGGTGAGCAGGGTGCCAACCGCGGTAAGCGCGAGGCGGCCGTTCAGGCAAAGGAAGCAGGCTTGGATCATGCTCACGATTACTTCGATGAATCTTCTCGCGATGAAGCCCGCCATGCCCGGGCTTTAGAAGGCCTGCTCAAGCGCTACTTCGCCTGAGGAATGAAATACCCCCAACCACCCTTTTTTATCCGGCCCGACGGGCCGGATTTTTTGCTGCGCCGAAAGAAGGCACACAACCCTTCTGGGGCGCATATATTTAGACTGAGATTTTGGCAGGAGGGAAGAGAATATGGCACCTCAACTTACGGTGCGTCGCCGCCTGCTGCGCGTACAGCGGGTGATTGGTGAGGCAACAGAAACTAAGACCGTCCAGGCCACTATCACCCTGCCCGTTCAGGCGATCAAGGTCTTCGAGGTCCAGGCCACGCTTAAAGACACGAGGTGCGAAATCAGGCGCGACGGCGTGTACGTACAGGGTACCATCCATAAGCAGGTTTTCTACGTGGATCAAGGCGATTTGGTGCGGCATGTGGCTGAGGACGTGCCGTTCCACTTCTTTGTAGAAGTGGAAGGCGCCGAACCCGACATGCACTGCCAGGTGCGCACCAAGATCGTCAGCGTGGATTGGAGCCTCTCCGCCGATGGGCGCGAGGTGGACCAGGATGTTGCCGTGCAGGCCTTCGTCAAGGTCACTGAAACCGAACAAATGGAGGTTGTGACCGACGTTACCGACACCAACATCCAGGTAACCAGAGAACTCTTGCGCGTGGAAAGCGTGGTGGGAGAGGATACCAAACGCGAGACTATTGTGAACACCGTTACCCTACCCATGAATGCCATTAAGATCTTTGAAGTACGGGCTGAAGTAAAGAATGTCACCACTGAAATTAAGGAAGACCTGGTTACCATCCGCGGTACGGTGCACAAGCAGATCTTCTTTGTGGACGAAGGCAACCTGGTACGCCATCATGCGGAAAACGTTCCTTTTGCCATTTCTGTAGACATTCCCGGCGCAGAGCCGGACATGGAAGCTTTCGTGGACGTAGATGTAATCGTCGACGAGTTTACTTTAAAGAAGACGCCGGGGCGGGAACTGAAACAGACCATCATTGTAGAGGCCTTCGTCAAGGTTGTTGAGCCGTTGCAACTTCAGGTCGTCACCAACGTGACCGGACCCAACATCGTGGTGGAGCGCCGGCTTCTCAAGGTGGAGCAGGTGGTTGCCGAAGATACTGAGCGCGAGGTTATCGAGAGCGACGTTACTTTGCCCATGCAGGCGCTAAAGATCTTCACCATTATGGCCAAGATTGAGGACGTTACAGCCGAGGTAAAACGGGACAAAGTAATCGTCCGCGGCACGCTGCACAAGCAAATTATCTTCGTCGATATGGGTAACTTGCTGCGTCACCATGCTGAAAGCGTCCCCTTCAGCATTGTCCTCGACACTCCTGGTGCTGAAGAAGATATGACCGTTCACGAACGGTTAAGGATTATCGGTGACGTAGACTTTACCTTAAAAGACGGTAACATTGTTAAACAGGCGGTGGTAGTAGAAGCTTTCGCTAAGGTTACTGAGGAAGTCCAGCTCAATGTGGTTGTGGACGTCCGCGAAACCGGCGCGCCGCCGCCACCTACGGCCGAGTGTCCCAGCATGCGTTTCCATGTAGTGCAGCCCGGCGAGAGCATGTGGAGCATTGCTCAGCGTTACGGTGTAACCCTGGAAGCCCTTCTGGCTGCCAATCCAACTTTAAAGCACCCCGAGCTCATCTATCCAGGCCAAAAGGTATGTATCCCGCCGCGGGTCATTGGGAAAGGTTAAGGCCCAGAACGAGTAAAACCACGGGAGTTCCCGTGGTTTTCTAATGTTTTTGGCCCATTGCGTTAGCCTTGCCCAGGCAGACAATCCCAGGCGGGTCCATTTCACGGCTAAGGCAATCTACCTTGCAAAAACCTAGGCCAACCCTAAGTGAGGGCGCATCCTGGCAGGAGAGGCCGCTGCTACCTCCTACTGGATCTTTGCACAGGATCTGGATGGGCTGCTATACTTAAACTGCCAACTCAGGTTCCCTAAAAGTATTGCCAAGGGGTGAAAAAATGCTAAGAAAGTTCTCCGCTCTCCTGGCCCTGGTTCTCGTCCTCACCTTATGCGTCGGCCTCCCGGTTCAGGCGGCCACGGTTACCATCCGCGTTCCCGCCGAGACCAATTATGCATCCCTCTACCAGAAGATCCAATCCGAGCTCGAGGAGCAGCTTGGCGGTATCCTGAGTTCAGCCACTATTGCCGAACTGGCAAAGAAGCTGGCCGGGCAGTTAGCTTCCCGTCTAAACGTAGACGGTGTATCCCCTGCACCTCAGCCGGCGCCGGCCCCAGCGCCGAACCCGGCTCCCGAACCTGAACCGGTTTCCCCGCCGTCCCAGGTGTCGCCGCAGCCGGTGCCTGAGGGGGGCCTTACACCCGATGAGGCCCGCATGGTGGAATTGGTAAATCAAGAGCGGGTGAAGGCCGGGCTGAAGCCTCTGGTTGTGGACATGCGGCTGGTGGAGACGGCACGGGCAAAAAGCAGGGACATGATCGAGGGTTCCTACTTCGGACATAACTCGCCCGTGCTCGGCTCGCCCTTTGAGCAGATGCGCCGGTCCGGCATTTCTTACCACTATGCCGGTGAGAACCTGGCCGGAGCGCCTACCGTGGAGCAGGCCCATGCCGCCCTCATGAAGAGCCCCGGCCACCGGGCCAACATCCTAAACCCCAACTTCACCCGCATTGGCGTGGGCATCGCGGACGGCGGCCCTTACGGTAAGATGTTCACGCAGCAGTTTATCGGCTAATCCCAAGCGAGGATTTTCTTACGGCCCAAGGGGGCCTTTCTTTTTTTGTGCGGACGGTACTAGCCCATCTGCACGGCCTTCAAGGTTTCTTCGCGGATGAGTGCCAGAGCTGGGTGCCGCGGCCGAGGTAAAGTTTTTGTCCAGGGTAGATGAGATAGGGGGGCTCAATATGGTTGTTGGCGGCCAGTTCCTCTACCGTCATACCGAAGCGCCTGGCAATGAGCCAAAGGGAGTCGCCAGGCTGCACCACGTAGACGCCGCTTTCACCGGGGTTGTCTTCCGGGTTAACATTGAGAATGCGCACCTCCGTGCTTATTTCTACCCGGTCGTAGACGTACTCCACGTCGGAGTTGAACATCCGTACACAGCCGTTGGAGACGGCCTGGCCGATGAGCCAGGGAGCGTTGGTACCGTGGATTCCGTAATAGCGGCGGGAAAGCCCGAGCCAGCGAGTACCAAAAACGCCGCCAGGATAAGGGATTTTCTCAATAATGGTATAGGTACCGGCCGGAGTCGGCGTCTCCGGCTTGCCCACAGCTACCGGGAATTTTCTTTCCAGTTCATGCCCCCGGTAAAGGTAAAGAATGCGCGCCGGTACATCAATGACGATGCGGTACAATTTCCTCACCTCCTCGCCAGCATTTATATGCAAGAAGACGTGCTAGCAAAAGTCAAGGGTCTCGCGGCAAGTGACCTTGAAGTTTT
>JASKLG010000030.1 GCA_030153805.1 Bacillota bacterium
TGGTAGCGGCCACCTTGCTTCTGGTCGGCATTGGGCTTACCCTGGCGATCGGCCGGGCCGGAACGATCGCCACGAGGCAAAGTGGAAAAAGCATAGATAATTAAAAGGGAGTTTATCCGAGCGGAGGCCCACCTATGGGATCCTCCGCTTTTCTTCAAGGGAGAGAGAGAACGTGAAGCGACCCGTGAAAATCCTATCTGTCTTTGGAACCCGCCCTGAGGCGATTAAGATGGCGCCGGTGGTTAAAGCCTTAGAGGCGGTGCCCGGCTTTGCCACTCGTGTGGTGGTAACCGCTCAGCACCGCGAGATGCTGGATCAAGTCTTAGATCTCTTTGAAATCAAAGCGGATTACGACCTCAATGTGATGCAGGACGGGCAGAGCCTTACCGAGATAACCACCCGCGTGCTTACGCGTTTGGAAGAAGTCCTGGCCGCCGAGCAGCCGGACATGGTTCTGGTGCACGGCGACACTACCACCACTTTCGCTGCCGCCCTGGCCGCCTTCTACCAGCGGGTGGCCGTCGGGCACGTGGAAGCGGGGCTCAGGACCCACCAAAAGTATTTCCCCTTCCCGGAAGAGCTCAACCGCCGTCTAACCGGGGTGCTGGCCGACCTTCATTTCGCGCCCACGGCTAAGGCCAGGGATAACCTCCTGGTCGAAGGGGTGCCGCCCGAACGCATCCAGATAACAGGCAATACGGCCATCGATGCGCTTTTCATGACCGTCCGGCCTAATTACAAGTTCAGTGAACCGCACCTTAATACATTGGACTTTAAGCAAAATAGAATAATAGTGTTGGAAGCTCATCGCCGGGAGAATTTGGGCGAGCCTTTAGAGGAGATCTTCCGTGCCGTAGCTGCTTTGGTCGAACGGCATGCCGATGTAAAGATTGTCTTTCCGGTGCATCTTAATCCCAAGGTGCAGGAGCCGGCACGGCGTATTCTCGGTGACCATCCGCGGGTTCATCTCCTGTCTCCTCTGGGCTACGGAGACTTTGCGAATCTCCTGGCGCGTGCCTATCTTATCCTTACCGATTCGGGCGGCATTCAAGAGGAGGCTCCTGCGTTGGGTCGGCCGGTACTGGTGCTGCGTTCGGTGACTGAGCGGCCGGAGGCCGTGGCGGCCGGAACGGTACGCGTGGTGGGGACGGAGACCGGGACCATCTTGGCTGCGGCAGAGGAGCTTCTTTCAAACCCGGCTGCGTACGAGCGCATGGCCCGCGCGGCCAACCCCTACGGCGACGGCCGGGCGGCGTGGCGGATTCGCACCGGCCTCGAGTATTGGTTCGGGCTGCGTGAGGAAGCACCGGAAGAGTTTGTCGAATCTAGCTAAAGGACGCGGGAAGGACAGAGCTGTAGCTGGCGAAGGAGGCGAAAGCTGTGGGTCCTCCGAAGCGGATAAAGTGGATCTATGCGGCGGGAACCTTTACGCTGGGACTGGCGGTAGCCATCGTTTTCGCGTACTACCTGGGTAGCTGGCTCGATGCCCGCTTTGGGTCGGGCGGCGTATTTTCCAGCCTCTTTGTGCTTTTGGCCATAGCGGGCGGGTTTTATAACCTCTTCAGGTAGGTACCGGGCACCTGGGAGTCCTTACCAGGTGCCCGGCACTTATTCTACCTCTCCGCAGGCGCTCATATAGATTAAACAACACAAGGCTTATCCCGGTTAGTTTAGGGGAGGAGAGGCGCTTGCGGAGCTTTTTTGCCGGGGTATTTGTTTTTGTGCTGCTGGCCGTGTTAGTACTGCCGGCGGCCATCGTGAGCCTGCCGGGTGAGGCGCCGGTTACGGCTCCAACGTCGCCGGAGCCGGCGGGAGCTGACGAAGGCCCGGTCCTCAAGGTATTTGTTGCCACAAGCGGACAAGTGGAGGAAATGCCCCTTGAACGTTACCTTATAGGTGTGGTGGCTGCGGAGATGCCGGCGGAATTCCATCCCGAGGCACTTAAGGCGCAGGCGGTGGCGGCCCGGACTTATGCCCTGCGGCGCCTCAAGTCTTACGGCGGAAGCGGTTGCCTCAAGCATCCTGAGGCCGACATTTGTACCGATCCGACCTGTTGTCAGGCCTGGATGAGCGACGCTGAGTTAAGACAGCGCTGGGGGCTCTTTTCTTACCCGCATTACCGCGAGAAGATTGCCGAAGCTGTGGCAGCAACCCGTGGTTTGGTGGTGACGTACGATCACGAACTTATCGATCCAGTGTACCACGCGAGCTGCGGCGGGCTGGGGACGGAGGATGCCGAGGTGGTCTGGGGGAATCCTGTGCCCTACCTGCGCCACGTAGAGTGCACATACGATGAAAATCCACCCCACATGGGCGACCAGGTGGAGTTCACCCTGGCCGAACTCGCTCGTCGCCTGGGAGTGGAAGTTGCCGTGCCGACGAGTAAAGGGCTGGACATGGCCATTGTCGGTCGCACCAGGAGCGGACGGGTGAAAGACCTACGCGTAGGACAGATGACGCTCTCGGGGGTGGAGGTAAGACGGCGCTTGGGGCTCAATTCCACCAATTTCAACTGGCGGCTTTCAGAGGACGGCAAGGTGGTCTTCACCACCTACGGCAACGGCCATGCCGTCGGCCTGTGCCAGTATGGTGCCAACGGTCTGGCCAAGCAGGGAAAGAACTTCCGCGCGATCTTACAGCACTATTACACCGGTGTCGACATTTCCCCACCTCCCGGGGTAAGTTACTAACCAGGCTCTTCCTTCCTAAGCCTGCGATTCCCGTTCCCCGTTAATCCCGGAATTCTTGCTGCAAAAAAATTATGGGCAGAAAGAAGGAATTGGGGGATAAAGAGCGAATATAATAATGGCTGCAGTAAATCCTGCACCTTATCTTACATAAAGCAGCAAGAACTGATGCAGGAGTTGAATAAAAAATGGAAAAAGCCCAAGAGAGCTTAGAGGTGCGCATCAAACGGGCGTTCAACGACCTTTCCGGTGCTCAGCGCAACCTGGCCGAATTTCTTCTCAATAACTACGAACAGGCGGCATTTCTCACCGCCGCCAGACTCGGAGCCCTGGTAGGGGTAAGCGAATCGACGGTGGTGCGTTTTGCCTATACGCTCGGCTATCAGGGCTGGCCGGAGTTACAGGGAGTCCTACAGGAGAAGGTTAAAAACCGCCTCAGCACGGCCGACCGGCTCCGCCTGTCGGCGGCAGAAGCGGGAACGGAGGAATCTGTAGCGCGAGAGATTCTGACAACCGACTTGGAGAACTTGCGCCGCACGCTGCAAGAACTGAGCGATGCGGAATTTAACGCGGCGGTGGACGCCATCATCGCCGCAGCCGACATCTATGTGCTCGGTTCGCGCAGCGCCTACTGCCTCGCCCTCTTTCTCGCCTTTTACCTCCAGATGGTCGGCAAGCGCGTCCGGGTTGTACCGCAGGGCGTAAGCAGCATTTTTGAGGAACTGGCCATGGTGCGACCGGAGGATCTGGTGATCGGGATCAGTTTTCCCCGCTACAGCCGCCTTACCGTCGAAGGTTTTGCCTACGCGCGCGATAGAGGTGCTAAGACTTTAGCCCTTACCGACAGCATCCTCTCTCCCCTGGCTCCGCTGGCGGACATAACCCTGATGGCACAGAGCAACCTGGGCTCGTTCATTGAATCTTTCGCGGCCCCTCTCTCGATGATCAACGCCCTCGTGACCGCCGTCGGCCGGCGAGATAAGGAAAAGACTCTGGCCTGCTTGGATGAGCTGGAAGCGATTGCTTCTAAGCATGGTATTTTTTACCATCCAGGAGGGGGTGGGAATGGAATTTGAAATATGCAGCTTTAATTCACCCCTATAGAACGTCCAATAATTACAGAGTCAAGAAAAAGGAAAAGGAAAGAGAAAAGAGACCGCAGAAAGCTGCGGCCTCAAATTCGGCCCACGGTCCAAACCCGGTTTTGTGGCAGCAAGACCGGGCTTCGAGGCATTTCCATGCCTGTTGGAGGACCGCTACCTGGTCTCATTCTAGCACCAGGTGGCCCTTCTGTAAAGATTCTTGGAGGTGCTAGCATGGTGCTTACTGAAGAAGAAAAACGCGAGATAGCTATCCGGCGTACGGAAGAGCTTAAAAGCCGTATTGAGCCTTATCTCAAAGCGCGTGAAGAGATTGAAACCGGGTTTAAATTAGCCGATCGTTTTCGCCAGCGTAAAGAAGAACTAAAGAAGCTTTTTGGAGCTACCGAGGAAGAGTGGAACGACTGGCACTGGCAGGTGCGGAACCGCATCAGCGATGTAGAAACGCTGGCTAAAGTGGTTAATCTTACGGAGCGGGAAGCGGAGGAGATAGCCCGGGTGGGCGCCCGCTACCGCTGGGCCATTTCGCCTTACTACGCTTCGCTCATGGATCCGGACAATCCGCGTTGCCCCATTCGCATGCGGGCGGTACCGAGCATCAATGAAATTACCGATGTTTACGGCGTACCGGACCCAATGGCGGAAGAGTATACTTCGCCGGCTCCGCGTATCACACGGCGCTACCCGGACCGCCTGATCATCAACGTTACCAATCAATGCGCGATGTTCTGCCGCCACTGCCAGAGGCGCCGCAACATTGGCGAGGTAGACCAGCCGGCGCGTGACGAAGACATCCAGGCGGCCCTCGACTACATCCGCGCCAATCCGGAAATCCGGGACGTTTTGATCACGGGCGGAGACCCCTTCACCTTGGAAGACGAAAAGATCGACTGGATCCTTACTGAACTGGACAATATGCCGCACGTGGAGATAAAACGCATTGGCAGTGCCACACCAGTTACCCTTCCCCAACGCATTACTCAAAAGCTTTGTGACATGCTGTCGAAACACCTGCCGCTTTACCTCAACACGCATTTTAACCACCCCAAAGAGGTTACTCCGGAAGCGCAGGAAGCTTGTTTCCGCCTGGCGCGCGCCGGAGTGGGGTTGGGCAACCAGGCGGTGCTCCTCAGGGGTATAAATAACGATCCTTATGTAATGAAAAAACTCAATCATGAACTTCTGCGGATCATGGTGCGTCCCTACTACATTTTCCACGCCAAGTCGGTACAGGGAACGACGCACTTTGTCACCACCGTGCAGGAAGGCCTGGAAATCATGGAGAACCTGCGCGGTTATACCTCGGGTCTGGCCATCCCCTGGTACATCATCAATGCGCCTGAAGGCCACGGTAAGACGCCAATTGTGCCCCAATACCTGCTCTCCATGGGCCGGGATTATGTGTTGATCCGCAACTGGGAGGGGAAGGTATTCAAGTATCCCAACGGGTATCCCGAACCCCAGGCCTAATGCGGCAGTTTAAAACTAACAGTTCTACCCCGCCGGGCAGGTTTTGCCGAAAGCCGGGACGTCGACCCGGGCGGGTTCATCCCGCCCGGGTTGTGGAGTGCGGAAAGAGGTTGTTGCAGCGGGATGAGCCGTTTCCAAAAAGCGGCCAAAATAATTAAGAAAATTAAGTAGGAGGTGCAGTAATGAAGAAGGTTTGGCGACTGGTAGCGGTAGGGTGTGTAGTGTTGCTGCTTGTTCTTGTAGCAGGGGGGTGTGCGCCGAAACCAGCCGCCGAAGGCGGTAACGCGGGGGAAGAGAAGAAAGAGACTATTTATCTCACCTTTGCCTCGGGCAGCGTCGGCGGTGCCTACTACCCGCTGGGCGGCGGGATCGCCGACATTCTGAGCGAACTTCCAGGCATCCAGTGTGTTTCCGAGTCCACCGGTGCCTCCATCGAGAACGCCCGCCTGGTAGCCTCGGGCGAGTCGCAGCTGGGCTTTATGATGGGCGACGCAGCCTACAAAGCGGTACAGGGTATTGAGCCGTTTAAAGAAAAACTTCCGCTCAGAGCGCTCTTTTCCATGTACCCGGCACCCGAACACATTGTAACCCTGAAAAACTCCGGCATTAACTCGGTCGAGGATCTAAAAGGGAAGCGCGTTTCCGTGGACGCCCCGGGGAGCGGCTGCGAGGCCATGGCCAAGGAGATCCTCAAGGCTCACGGCATGAGCTACGACGACATCGAAGAGGCTTACCTCTCCCAACCCGAAGCGGCGACGGCGCTCAAAGACGGAACCGTAGATGCTGTATTTTGGAACTTTGCCTACCCGGGCGCGGTGGTTATGGACGTGGCCTCGGTTCGGGACATTAAGCTAATTCCCATAAGAGAAGAGATTCTTGATAAGCTTACCCAAGAATTTCCCTATTACGTAAAAGGAAAAATCCCGGCTGGGACCTATAAAGGCGTCGACGAGGATTGCCCGGCCTTAGAGGTGGGCAACGTGGTGGTCGTAAGGGAAGACATGCCGGAAGACCTGGCCTATACCATTACCAAGACGCTTTACGAGAACGTAAAGCGCCTCGCAGAAATTCACCCGGTAGCGGCCCAGATGACCCCGGAGACGGGCTGGCAGACGCCTATTGAACTCCATCCGGGGGCGGCCAGGTATTTTAAGGAGATCGGGGTATTGAAATAAGGAGTTTAGGCGAGCGCAGTGAGAAAGAAATAACCTAAAAAAAGAAAGAGAAGGTGGCATACGGGGCGGTGAGGGTTATGGCGCGCTGGAAATGGCAGTTCAAAGCTGCGCTGGCCTTCTTAGTCGGAAGCATGCTGGCGGGCTTCTTTCGGCCCGTGGCAGTCCTTGAGGTGCGTTCCTTGCCGTCCCGGACACTTCTTTTTCGTGCCCTGCTCCCTACTTCCGAACGCTTCGAACTCCGCTACACGCATTCCTGGGACAGGACACCTGTCTGGGAGGTCTTCACAGTCAACGCGCGGGGTGACTTGATCTTGGTCGAAGAGGATTACCTCTGGATGGGGGCGGGCCTAGACTTTCAACCGGCGGCAGACTTCGATTTCAGCGGCGAGCGGGTGCGGGTACGCCGCAATCGGCATGTGGGGGAGCTACGGCTGGCGGTGGGGACGGTGGCCGACCACCGCCTCGTCGTGGGTAGCCGCGAGGTGCCCTTAAACGGCTTCGCACCGTCCGGAAGCAAGGTGCTGCTCAGGGCAAGACGTCTGCCCTGGATTGTTTCTCTTTTCGGACCGAACCCTTGACTTGGGGAGGAAGTGGAAGCATGCCTGAAGCAGGCGCTGGGAGGACCGGAAACTCAAAAGAAGCCAAAACGCCCCAGATTGATCTCGAACAATTAATGACTAAAACACGCAGCTTCAGCGGCGTTTTGGCTGTGCTCGTTAGCGTAATAGCCGTTGCTGCCTCGCTTTTTCACCTATACACGGCCCAATTCGGCCTCTTTTTCGCCCTTACGCAGCGCAACATCCACTGGATGTTCATGTCCGTTCTCATTTTCCTCCTTTATCCGGCAACTAAAAAAGCTGCCCGGGACCGCCTGCCGTGGTACGATGCGGTGCTGGCGCTGCTTGCTTTGGCCGGCGGGCTCTACATTCTAATCGACATGCAGAATATCGTAAACCGTGCCGGCGCTCCGACCCGGCTGGATATTATTCTTGGGATTGTTATGGTCCTTCTTGTCTTGGAGGCTGCCCGCCGAACGGTTGGTTGGGCCCTACCGGCAGTGGCCATCACCGCGTTAATCTACGCGTACTTCGGCCGTTACATGCCCGGACTCTTGGCGCATAAAGGCTACTCACTGGCCCGCATCTTTCCTTATCAGTATCTCACGACGGAGGGTATTTACGGCGTTCCTTTGGGAGTGTCGGCTACTTTCGTTTACCTTTTCATCCTTTTCGGCGCTTTTCTCGAGAAGACGGGCGCAGGGAAGTTTTTCATCGACTTGGCTTTTGCCCTGACCGGTTCTTCCCAGGGGGGGCCGGCTAAAGCGGCTGTGGTGTCCAGTAGCCTTATGGGCACTGTTTCGGGGAGCTCGGTGGCCAACGTGGTGACGACGGGTTCCTTTACCATTCCTCTTATGAAAAGTGTAGGGTATGAACCCTATTTCGCCGGAGCCGTGGAAGCAGCTTCTTCTACCGGCGGACAGATTATGCCGCCTGTGATGGGAGCCGCGGCTTTCATCATGGCTGAAGTGTTGGGAGTTCCTTATATTAAAGTGGCGGCAGCTGCGGCGATTCCGGCAACACTCTACTACATCTCCCTCTTTGCTCAGGTTCATTTCCGGGCCGGCCGCCTGGGGCTTAGGGGCATCCCCCGGGAACAACTTCCGGGTTTGAAAGAGACTGTGCTCAGAGGTTGGCACCTTCTGGTGCCGCTGGCGGTTCTCATCGTGGTTCTGGTCCGGGGCTACTCCCCTATGAAAGCCGTTTTCTGGACCATCGCGCTTACGGTAGGTCTGAGCTTCCTTAAGCCGGAAACGCGTATGACCCCGCAGAAATTCCTCGCGGCCCTGGAAGACGGCGCCCGTTCGGCGGTGGAAGTGGCTGCGGCCTGTGCCTGCGCCGGAATTGTAGTCGGCGTAGTTACTATGACCGGCCTCGGGCTTAAGCTGGCCGGACTTATCGTGGCCTGGTCCCAGGGGATGCTTGCCTTGGCCCTGCCTCTTACTATGCTGGCTTCGATCCTTTTGGGTATGGCTCTCCCGACTACCGCTAAGTATGTAGTCCTCTCCACCCTGGCGGCACCGGCTCTGGTACGCCTGGGTGTCCCGCCCATGGCGGCGCACATGTTCATCCTTTACTTTGGTGTAGTGGCCGACATTACCCCGCCGGTGGCCCTGGCGGCTTACGCCGGCGCCGGCCTGGCAGGCGCGAACGCCATGAAAACGGGTTGGACGGCCGTGCAGATTGGGTTAGCTGCATTCATTGTTCCCTTTATGTTTGCCTACAGTCCGTGCCTTGTGCTCATCGGCAGCGTCGGCGAAATCGTGCTGGCTTCCATGACTGCTACCGTGGGCGTGGTCAGCCTGGCCGCGGCCATCCAGGGTTGGTTGCTGACTCGGGCTGCGTTGTGGGAGCGGCTTATTTTCCTTGCCGCCGCCTTACTTCTTATAAAACCGGGCCTTGTTACCGACCTGATCGGGTTTATAGGATTGGCGGTAGTCCTTCTACAACAGGTGTCCGCCTATCGCGCTTCGCGCTTGACGGCGGCCGGCAGCGAAAGCGCGTAGCATTAGGACGTTTAGGGCCTCATCTGCACTCAAAATAGCGTTGGGGGCACCTGGCAAAAACCTTATTCCAGTATAAGGCACCCCTACTCTGGTAAGACTAGAGTAGGGGTGAAGATTATGGAAAAGAAAGATTCTGGTTCACGTTTTCTTACTGCTCTTAAGGTCCGGTGGAAAAACCTCCTTCGCCGCCAGGTGGCACTGGCCTCCTTAGCTCTGATGGTAGTTGTTACAGTGGCCGGGCTGTTTTATTTGGCTACCGACTGGACCAATTTGTACCATCCGCCAAGCGAAGAGTATATATGGCCGGAGCCGGAAGAACCATTCCTGCCGGCCCAACCTGCAAGTGAGGAAGAGGCGAATACCCCGGCAGAGGCCAAGACTTCTCCCAAGCCTGCCGCCCAACCGGTGAAAAAGGAAGCAACCCAAGTACGGCCGGCGAAAGTCGAACCGGTACGCGAGGTAGGGACGGCCGAGCCCGGACCTGAGCCCGAGGAGCCGCTCCAGCCGGTGCTTGCGCCCGGCCAGGCCTTCCCTGACCTGGTCCGGCCGGTGATGGCCGAGGTGTCCTCACCCTTTGGCTGGCGCAAGCACCCGGTGTTTGGCGATTGGCGCTTCCATCCAGGCGTGGACCTGGCAGCGCCGGTAGGGACAGAAGTGAGGGCTGTGCTGGCCGGCACAGTAGCGGAAGTCAAAGATGACGCCGTGCTCGGCAAGGTAGTAGTTATCGATCACGGAGAAAAAAGGCGCAGTATTTACGGGCACCTGGAGCGGGTGGATGTTCAGGTTGGCCAGGCGGTGGAGAAGGGGGAGACAATCGGCACCGTCGGGCAAACCGGTTTGGCCGAGGAACCGCACTTGCATCTTGAACTCAGGCTTGACAAGGAGGCCGTCGATCCGGTTCCCTACCTTCCCGGGGTTGTAGAAGACCGGCAAAACGAAGTGAACGCGCAGCCGTAAAAGTTGCCTTGGCATGAATTCTCCCGACCAATGAAGGCGCTCCTTTTGGGGCGAAGAAACAGGGCTACCTCGGTGCGAGGTAGCTCTGTTGCTTTTGCGACGGCATTTTTTCTCTGCCTGCACCATATACATGTACTGCACTTAAGCTTCTAGGGGGGACGGGCGTGCGCGACCATATTTATGAACGGGTCCTCAAAATAAGCGAGTACATCGCCGAAACTGGGGCTACTGTCCGCCAGGCAGCACAGGCATTTAAAGTCAGCAAAAGTACGGTGCACAAAGACATGGCCGAGCGTTTGCCTAAAGTCAATCCGCAGCTTGCCGAAAAAGTACGGGCCATTTTGGACCAGAACAAGAGAGAACGGCACTTAAGGGGCGGCGCCGCCACCCGCAAGAAATACCTAGGAGCCTGACCAGAAAAGAGGATATTTGGAAAAGGATGTAGAACTACATTCCGAAAAGGAAGGGAGCGAAAGGAGCAAGGTTCATGTTTTGGGGTGCGGACATCGGTATCGATCTAGGTACGGCCACAGTGATAATCTATGTGCGGGGCCGAGGGATTGTACTACAGGAGCCATCGGTAGTGGCTATTGAGAAAAGCAGCGGCCAACTCTTGGCTGTGGGCGAGGAAGCTCGGCGTATGCTCGGCCGTACTCCGGGCAATATTGTGGCCATCCGCCCCCTACGCGACGGCGTTATCGCCGATTACGACATAACCGAACGGATGCTTAAGTACTTCATGAGCAAGGTCTGCGGGCAACGCCTCTTCTTTCGCCCGCGAGTGATGGTCTGCATCCCGGCGGTGGTCACCACGGTAGAGAAGCGGGCCGTGGTGGAGGCGGCTATGCAGGCCGGAGCGCGCAGCACGTACCTTATCGAAGAGCCCCTGGCCGCGGCACTGGGTGCTGGGCTTGATATCGCTGAGCCGAGCGGGAGCATGGTGGTGGATATCGGCGGTGGGACCACCGATGTGGCCGTTCTTTCTTTAGGCGGGATCGTCATTGGGGAGTCTCTACGCGTGGCGGGGGATAAATTCGATGATGCCATTGTCCGCTACGTCCGCCGGGTCTATAACCTGATAATTGGCGAGCGCACTGCCGAGGAGCTCAAAATTACCATCGGCACGGCCTATCCGGAAGGGCGCAAGGAAAGCATGGACGTACGGGGACGCGACCTGGTGACTGGGCTGCCCAAGACGATTCGACTTACTTCCGAGGAAATGTTCGAGGCCCTACTGGAGCCGGTACAGGCCATCGTCCAGTGTGTAAAATCGGTTCTGGAAAAAACGCCGCCCGAGCTGGCCGCCGATATAGTCGATAAGGGCATAGTCCTTACAGGAGGTGGTTCGCTCCTTTACGGTTTGGACAAGCTCTTGGCTGAGGAGACGGGGATCCCGGTGCATGTGTCCGAGAACGCGATCACGGCGGTAGCTTTAGGAACCGGACGGGCTCTTGAGTACTTGGACAAGCTTCGGGGAAAAGTTAATTTTGTCTCCGAGGTGCTTGTAAGAAAGAACGGGAGGTGAAAGAATGTTACGCGGGCTTTATACCTCGGCCGCCGGCATGGTGGCCCAAGAGGTGCGCCTGGATGTGGTAGCCAACAACCTGGCCAACGCCGTAACGCCTGGTTACCGGGCAGACGTGGCGGTCACGGCGGCGCTTCCCAGCCTTTTTCTCTACCGGCTGAACGATGCCATCGCGTCTTTCCCGGGCGGCCCGGCGGGAGCACCGGCGCCGGTGGGTTTTTTGGGAACGGGGGCAGCGGTGGCGGAGGTATTTACCCTTGAACGTCCGGGTCCCTACCGGGAAACTGGGAACCCCCACGATTTCGCCCTGCGTGGCCCCGGTTACTTCGTGGTGCAGACGCCCCAGGGGCTATGCTACACGCGTAACGGCGCCTTCCTCGTGAACCAGGATGGCGACCTTACTACTGCCGACGGCTATCCCGTGCTCACCCGGGACGGCCAAGTAGCGCGGGCGGACGACCCCAACCTGGCGGCCAACCTGGCCGTGGTGAATCCGCCGGCCGGGACGGCTCTCACCAAGGTGGGGGACAACCTCTTCAGCTCTCCCCAGGCCTTGCCCCCTGCAGCTACGGAAGTGGTACGGGGCGTTCTAGAAGCGGCAAATGTAGCACCGGTAGAGGCCATGGTGGAACTTATCAGCGCCATGCGCGCCTACGAAGCCGGCCAAAAAGCCATTCAAACCCAAGACCAAACCCTGGACAAGCTCCTTAACGAAGTTGCCAAAGTCTAGAAGGGTGCGAGGGCCGGACTGCTTGGCAGAGGCCCCGGGCCGCGGAACGACGGATGCGGCCCTACCCTGAAAACATGCTACCCACACAATTGTTCGGCATAGGCTGAGGTCGAGGGTCATCCTCTGCACGGCTCCTTACGTACCGCCATTCAAGAGAACGCAAGCGAGCGAGGGGAAGCGAGGGGACTGTTTGAGCCGAAGGCGAGCCCAACCCGAGCCCCGAGCGAGCCAAGTTCGTTCGTCCTTAGGTCGTTGGCGCCGAAGGGGGATGCCTGAGAGCCGAAGTTTTTCATCCTGCTGGAGCGCTTGTTTTTCTAGAAAAAAGGAGGAAAGTGCGATGATACGAGCTTTGTGGACGGCCAGCACGGGCATGCTGGCCCAGCAGCTCAATATCGACGTGATTTCCAACAACCTGGCGAACGTAAATACGGCAGGTTTTAAGAAGAGCCGCTTGGAATTCCAGGATCTTCTTTATGAGACCATCCGGGGCGCATCTCCAACGGCGCTCGGCGGCTATACTCCCGTGGACCTGGCAGTTGGACACGGGGTGCGCCCGGCGGCCACCCAGCGCCTCTTCAGCATGGGAAATCTTCAGCCTACCGAAAATCCTTTGGACGTGGCCATTAACGGAGAAGGCTTTTTCGTGGTGCAGCTTCCCGACGGTACACAGGCTTACACGCGGGATGGTTCGTTTAAGCTAAATGCCGATGGGGACCTAGTGACTACGGACGGTTACCTGGTGGAGCCCGGCATTAACATTCCGTCCGGAACCACTGAAGTAGCCATAGCTCCTGACGGCACAGTAACGTACAAAGACGAACTGGGTGACGTGCAGGAAGCCGGTCAGATTACCCTGGCGCGTTTCCCCAACCCGGCGGGGCTGGAGGCTTTCGGGCGCAACCTGTTTCGGGCGACGGCGGCCGCGGGGTTCGTGGAGGACGGCCTGATTCCCGGAGAGGGTTGTGGGACCCTTTCCTCCGGCTATCTGGAGATGTCCAATGTCCAGGTAGTGGAAGAGATGGTTAACATGATTACCGCTCAGCGGGCGTACGAGATCAGCGCCAAGGCCATTACTGCCGCCGACGAGATGTTGGGTGTGGCCAACAACTTGCGCCGGTAACGCTGAGTGAGGAAGAGGAGAGGCAAGCATGCCGACGATAATCGGGAGCGGAGGGCAACTTCCAACACCTCCTCCCGCTGCTGCTTGGCAGGAGGGGCAAAAGGACCGAGGTTTGAAGGAGGCCTGTGAGGAGTTTGCCGGCGTGTTCTGGGAGCAGGTTCTAAAGTCGATGCGCCGGATGGTGCCGGAAGAGGGCCTGTTGGGCGGCGGAAGCGGCGAGAAGCTTTTCCGGGACCTTTTGGATGCTGAGTATGCGCGCAAGGTTGCTCAGGCTGAAGGGAGCCTGGCCGAGCTTCTTTACCGCCAGCTCAAACCATTAACAAAAACTTAATCTAAAAGCCGATCTAAGGTCTTGCCAGAAAGGGTAGGTTATATTACAATAAGCGACAACAGCTAAAGCGATGCGGGGAACAGTAGATGGGTTTTCCTTCGGCAGAGAGCCGGTGTTTGGTGCGAACCGGTGAAGTGAAGCCCTTCGAATCCATCCCCAAGCGGGCGGTCGAAGCCTAGTAGGCCGATACGGTTGATACCCGTTAGCGTATCAAAAGCGGGTGCCGGCTTTGCCGGTACCAATTTGGGTGGCACCGCGGGAAAAGCCTCTCGCCCCTTAGTTTAGGGGCGGGAGGCTTTTTGATTACCCTAAACCTGCACAACTTGGAAGGAGAGGTTTACATGCAGAGAAAGCAGCACCTATTCATTCCTGGCCCAACGCCTGTCCCACCGGAGGTTACGGCTGCCATGACTCGGCCACTCATCGGGCATCGAAGTTCCGAATTTGCTTCTCTGCAGCGATCTCTCGTGGCCCAGGTGCAAAAGGTGTTTCAGACGAAAAACGACCTCTTCATCCTCACCTCTTCCGGCACGGGGGCCATGGAGGCCGCCGTGGCTGCCAGCGTTGAGCCGGGCGACCGGGTGCTGGCTTTGGTAACCGGGCATTTTGGGAACCGTTTCGCCGACATTGCCGAGCGCTGGGGGGCAGAGGTGGAGCGCCTCGAGTTCCCTTGGGGTGAACCGGTGGATTTGGCCGCCGTGAAAGGAGCCCTGGACCGCGGGCCTCTCCCTAAGGCCGTACTGGCTACTCACAACGAGACCTCCACCGGCGTGGTCAACGACATCGCCGGCCTGGGTGCCCTCTTCAAGGATACGCCCACGCTCCTTATGGTTGATGCCGTGAGCAGCATGGGGGCCATGGACATCCGTACCGACGAGTGGGGAGTAGACTTCATGATCACGAGCTCTCAGAAGGCCCTCATGCTCCCGCCCGGCCTGGCCTTCCTAAGTGTCAGCCCCAAGGCTTGGAAGGTGATTGAGGCGACTAAGCCCAGAAGCTACTACTTTGACCTCCTAGCCTGGAAAAAGAGCGGCGAGAAAGGCTTCTCCCCCTGGACGCCCAATATCGCCCTCCTCTACGGCTTGGAGGCGGCGCTGGCGCGACTATTTGCCGAGGGCCTGCCGCAGGTTTGGGAGCGGCACCGTCGCTTCGCCCGTCTGGTGCGGGCCGGGCTTAGGGGCATGGGGTGCGAGCTCCTTGCCCAAGACGCCTGGGCCTCGGCCACGGTGACGGCGGCGCGTACTCCGGGGGTGGATGTAGAAGAAGTGCGGGCCTTGGCGCGGCGCGAATACGGCCTGAGCTTGGCCGGAGGCAAAGGGAAGCTTGCCGGCCAGATCCTGCGCGTAAGCCACATGGGTTACGTAGATGAGCTGGAGCTTCTGGGCGTGCTGGCAGTGCTGGAGGTGGTGCTCCGGCGCCTGGGGGCACCAGTTGTCCCCGGGGCGGGCGTGGCCCGGGCCGAGGAAGAAATCCTTGCAGGAGGTGGTGCACGTGGCTAAGGTTCTCCTTCTCGATAACGTTGCCCGCGAGGCAGCGGAGGTGCTCGAGCGAGCCGGGCATACGGTGGAGATAAGGCCGGGGCGCCTCGGTCCGGAGGAACTCTGCCGGCAGCTGGAGGGCTGCGCCGCCCTGGTGGTGCGCAGTGCTACAAAGGTTACGGCCGAGGTTTTGGCCGGCGCGCGTACGCTGTCCGTTGTGGGCCGGGCCGGCGTGGGCGTGGACAACATCGACGTAGAGGCGGCCAGCCGCTTGGGCGTTCTCGTCGTGAACGCCCCAAATGGGAATACCATCGCCGCTGCCGAGCATACCCTGGCCTTAATGCTGGCGCTCGCCCGGCACATTCCCCAGGCGGTGTCCACCCTGCGCGCGGGGCGCTGGGAGCGACAGGCGTTCCTCGGAGTGGAACTGGCAGGGAAAACCCTGGGCATCCTGGGACTGGGCCGTGTGGGCTCGGCCGTAGCCGCGCGTGCTCGGGCGCTCGCGATGCACGTCTTGGCCTATGACCCGTACGTAGCTGTCGAAGAAGCCCGTCGGCGCGGGGTAGAGCTTACCAGCTTTGAGCGGGTGATAAAGAGCGCCGACTTTCTTACCATTCACCTTCCCCTAACCCGAGAGACGCGTGGCCTAATTTCGGCAGAAGTTATTGCCGCCATGAAGCCGGGTGTGCGCATCATCAATGCCGCCCGCGGCGAGATCATCGACGAGGCAGCCCTTACTGCGGCGTTAAAGAGCGGCCAGGTGGCCGGGGCGGCCCTGGATGTGCTGGCGGAAGAACCCTGCACTACAAGTCCCCTGCTCGGCTTCGATAACGTCATCGTTACGCCGCACCTCGGCGCTTCTACGCGTGAGGCCCAGGTACATGTGGCCGTTGAGGTAGCCGAGCAGATAGTGGCGGCTTTGGCCGGGCGCCGGCCGCGCCACGCGCTCAACTGGGAGGAAGTGCGAGGGCAGGAGGCGGCGCGTGCCATTTAAAGTCTCTGCGGGTTAAGAATGAGTCTGCCGGGCCCTTCCTTCTGGGAAGCGCCCGGCCGGAAAAATGCGGGAGAGGTAGCATGATGGGCTGCAGGATTATCCTCGCGCGCCACGGGGAGACCAGATGGAACCTCGAGGGGCGCTTTCAAGGACAGCAGGATACCGAGCTTTCCCCTCTGGGCTGGGAACAGGCACGCCTTTTGGCCGATGCCCTGGAGCGGGTGCCCCTCGCCGCGGTTTATGCCAGCCCGCTCGCCCGGGCCAGGGAGACGGCGGCGCAGGTAGCGGCACGCCACCACTTGAAAGTAGAGCTCGTACCCGCCTTTGTGGAGATCAGCCACGGGGCTTGGGAAGGGAAGCCGCACAGTGAGGTAGCCGCTCAGGACGGCGAACGGCTGCGCCTGTGGAAGAGTCGCCCCGAACTCGTCACCATGCCCGGCGGAGAAAGCCTGGCAGACGTACGGGCGCGAGTCTGGCCGGCCCTAATGGCGCTTGTCGCCCGGCACGGTGGCGAGACCATCCTGGTGGTAGCACACGACGCGGTAAACAAGGTGCTTTTGGCTACTGCGCTGGGGCTGGGAGTTGAGGCTTTCTGGCGCATTAAGCAGGACAATGCCTGCCTGAACGTGATTGAAGAGGTGGACGGCGCTTTCCGCGTAGCACTCCTTAATAGTACCGTCCACCTGGGTTATCTTCTGTCTGAGGTGGAGCAAAAGGCGCTGTAAAAAGACGCTTCCGGGGCCCGCATGGGCCCTTTCTTTAGTTTAAGCGGGAGGAAAAAGGGAAAAGATGGCGAATGACTGCCCTAAGGAGCTTTAAGACATCTTGCCCAAGCCGGCGGGATAGAGTATTTAATGAAAGGCGGGTAACAATGCTAGATATCCGGGCAATTCAAGCCATCTTACCCCACCGCTATCCCTTCCTGCTGCTCGACCGGATACTGGAACTCGAGCCCGGCAAAAGGGCGGTTGGGCTAAAAAACGTGAGCGCGAACGAAGCTTTCTTCGAGGGGCATTTTCCGGGAGAACCGGTGATGCCGGGGGTACTTATCGTGGAGGCCCTGGCCCAAACCGGAGCGGTAGCCTTATTGAGCCTCCCGGAGTTCAAGGGACGGCTGGCTTATTTCGCCGGAATTGACCGGTGCCGCTTTCGGCGCCGGGTGGTTCCGGGAGATCAGCTCCGCCTAGAGGTGGAACTTACCAAGCTTCGGGGGACGGTAGGCAAGGGCGAAGGGCGTGCTTATGTGGGTACAGAACTTGCGGCAGAAGCCGAGTTTACCTTCGCTCTGGAGTCGGCGAAAGAAGCTCCAAA
Source organism: Bacillota bacterium (assembly GCA_030153805.1). Classification (GTDB taxonomy): domain Bacteria; phylum Bacillota; class DTU030; order DUMP01; family DUMP01; genus DUMP01. The sequence goes on from JASKLG010000030.1 coordinate 17,442, forward strand.
CATGGAGGCGGAGGATTAGCCGTTGCAACTTCAGGAGTATATAGTATACTGGTAAGTTGAGATGCCCGATCCTTTGGGAAAGGAAGCGATGAGCATGACAACAAAAGATGAGCCGCGCCCGGCGCAGCCTTTAGGCCCTGCGCGCATTTACGACTTCCTGCGGCCCAAACTGGAGCGGGTAGCCCAGGACCTGCACGATCGTCTGGTCGATTTTGCCGAGGAAGAACGTTTCGCTGCCGATCTGGACCGGGCCTTCCACATCTTCTTTTCCGAAGAGGCGCTGGAAATTCTCGATCCAGAGGAAGAAGCGGCTTTCATTTCCTTCATCGAATGGTTCGTTTATGACTACCGCCTGCCGCCTAAGGGAGAGCGGCTGATTGAAATTTTTCAGAGAGAAGAAGAAGCTTCGCTGGGCGAACTGGAGCGACAGGTGCTGGCTGGTTGGCTGAATACTAATATTTCGCTTTTCGAAGTAAACCGGGTGGACGATGACGGCGTTACGGCCGAAGATCTTTTCACCGGTGACGAGATCCGCATTGCCGACCCCAACATGGCGGCCGGCGTGACGCTCTGGTCGCTCCTTCTCTGCCGAGTATTGCCCGTAGGCGACACGTTTCAGCCTTCAGGTGCTGCCCTCGAGGTTCCGCCTATGTTCAAACGGGACATCCTGCGGCAGGTACAGGCTGATTTTCGCCGCTGGAACCGCCAGCATGGCGGCGGAGGAGGCTGGCGGGCGTATCTGCGCGAGCGCGGCTATACCCTCAACGTCGTTGTGGCCAGGCTTTTTGCCGCCGGGCAGGAAGAGCTCAGCCGGGAGGAAGAACTCCTGCGGGAAGCGGGGCGGCTACCCAGGGCGCCGTTCGGCCTATCCCCGGAACTTAAAGAGAAACTGCTCCGCCAGTACTACGAGGAGTATTTCCGGGAATGGCCGGACACCCCGCATCCTAGCCTGCGCGGCTACACGCCACGGCAGCTCTGCCAGAGCCCGGCGGGTAGACGGCGGGTGCGGGAGATGCTCAAGGAGCTTGAGTTTATCGAGGAACGCAAGAAGCAGGCCGGCGAACTGCATTACGACATCGGCCGCCTACGGCAGGCCCTGAACCTGCCGCCGGAGGACGGGGCCCAGGAGAAGAACTTCAAATGGAGCTCGCCGGCCTACGGCAGCGTGGCGGAGGAGCTGCGGCGGCGCTTGGCCGATGCCGGGTACCTCAAGCTCCAGGTGGAAAATGCCGTCCAGCTATGGGCGGATTACTGCCGCCTGGCCCGACCGGAAGTGAAGAAACGCGAAACCTGGCTGGCGGCGCTGGAGTATACCATGGCCCGCCTGGAGTCCATGAGCGGCGT
>JASKLG010000031.1 GCA_030153805.1 Bacillota bacterium
GGAAAGTTTGAAGCCATGCGGTTGAACTTCTTATTGGTGTCCAGCCTGTCTTTACCGAAGTCCAGGTCCTCTAGGGCAATAGGAGCCCGAAGAGCTCCTGGCCGAGCTTCTTGATCTCATCGCGGGAACTGCCTTCCAGAAGCCGGTTGAAGGCCCACCGCATGCAGGCACAGAAAAGACGCATCTCCGTCTCCAGAGGGCCTTCCTCACCCCGGCTCCACTTTGGAGACCGGGAGGTTGGGTAAACCTCCGGAAAAAATTTCCCGCATACTGTAAAGCTAAATTTGTCCTTCCCCTGCTTCTTCGGCATCCCTTATCAGCTCCCGGAAGCCCTGCCGGATTTTCTCGACTACACGATAGCCCTACTCCCGCGCGTATGCCCGCAGCCTCCCCATCTGGCGCTCCAGACTTCCGGCAACAGCCTGCTTCTTCGTAGACACCCGGGCGTAAAGGACAACCGCGTCCGGCTTTGCCTTTATCCCTCCCGCTCCTAAAATGCGGTTGATTTCCTCCACCTGGTATCTCCGCTGGCCGCTGGGCAGCCGCACGGGCCTGATCAGTCCCTGTTTTTCCCATGCCCGACGCCTGTTCGGGTGTACGCCTAATCTTTTTGCCGCTTTTTGAACCTGCTGCAAACCTCCCCTTACTTCTTCCAGGTTCGACATACAAATGGCAAATCCTGCTTGTCCGGCGGTCCGGTTGCATTTCTCGCGCCCCTGGGACTGGTACCAGGGAACATTGGCGCCCCGGCGGCATAAACTTTGAGGAAGGAACTTAGCACTGGAATACCGCTTGGGAGGGCGGTCGCATGGGACAGGATTTCAAAGTACCCGGCGTACTCATCCCCGAGGGTTACGGAAACGTCGCTCTTACCGTGCGGAACGTGCTCACGGGGGCCCAGGTGCCGGAATTCCGTTATCTCGTGAACGAGGACAATGTGGACGATCCTCAAGTTGAACTCCCTGAAGACGAGCGCAACCCCAGCCTTTTTCCCTCCTTGAAACCGGGGGCAAGTCACAGCCCCGTGGTGCTGGCGGGAGAAAGCCGGGGAACCTCCAGGGCACAGTTTGCCCTGCCCGCGGGCAAGTACTTGATTAGCGTGCTCGCCCCTGGCTTTAAACTCGGCGGGAACTGGGTAACCGTACTGCCCGGGGCGGAGGTCACCGTGGAGGTCAAGCTGTATCCTCATCCCCTACCCCTATCCCGCATCAGGGTGCACGTTTTTCACGACAACCACCCGGTGAACGGCGAAGACGATTTTCCGCTGGAGGCGGGGCTGGAAGGGTTTCGCATCGTCCTCACCGATGCCGTGGGCGAAGTCACCGTCGACTATTTCGGCAACCCGCTGGGCACCGCGTACGAGCGTACCCCCGAGGGAAATATCGTCTTTGACGAGTTCGGCCGGCCGGTCCCTATTCCGGGGACAGGCGGCGTGATTTTTACCGATGCCGCCGGAAACGCGCTCATCGATAATCTTGCTCCCGGTAAGTATGGAGTCCAGGCCATTCCGCCGGACGGGACGGACTGGATCCAAACCACTACAATTGAGGGAACCCATGTCATCGACGCTTGGATTGAAGAAGGCAACGACGGCTACAGCCCGCGGGAAGGCTTTCAGGCCCCCTTGGTCTGGATAGGATTCGTGCGGCCGCTGGATTTCCCGTCGCCCGGGTCAGAGAACACCGGTACGATAAAAGGGCGAGTGCGCACGATCATCGAGTTTACACCCCCCTTTAAGCCGTTAACCTTAGGAGAGCCGGTAGACCGCCCTTGGCTGGCCCTCAGTAACATCGGCGCCGACGACCAGCAGGTTTACACCGGGCGGGGCAACAGCGACGGCACTTTTCTCATTCCCAACGTGCCGCCGGGCTTGTACCAGCTCGCCATCTGGGATGAACCGCTGGACCATATCATTTCCTTCCGCACAGTGGAGGTGGGGCCGAACCAAACCGTGGATCTCGGTGAAATCGGCATCCCGCGCTGGTTTGGGTATATTCGGGGCACGGTATTTGTCGACCTCGACGGCGACGGCGTGCGGGAAGAGGGCGAACCGGGCATCCCCAACGTCGCCGTCAAGACGCGCTTCAAAGACGGCAGCGTGCAGTACACCACGGTGACCGGCCCGCGGGGAGACTACCGGCTGGACGAAGTGTTCGAGTTAGAGCGTTTTGCCGTCGCGGAGGTCGACTTCACCCGCCTGGCCCGCACCGGAGCCACCGGCACGCCGGACTTCGGCATTCCCTTGGTGGACCCCGCCAACCCGGGCGGGCTTTGCCGCGATGAGGCCGGGCATTACGTGCGCTGCCCGGAAACCTACCCTAAAGCCCTTACCCTGGCCGAGCTCACTTGGGCGGCGAAGACAAACCGGATCGACTGGGGTAAGAGGCCCTACAATCCGGCAGAAAACGGCGGCATCTCCGGCATGGTGTACTACGCCACCATGCGCAACGAAACCGACCCCCGGTATGCAATAGCCGAAGACTTCGCTGAAAATGGTCTTCGACGTTTGGCCGGGTAAGACCACTTACGCCGACGTAGCTCTCTTCCCGATAACCGCCTTTGTCGCCGCCCCGGGGGTACAGTTTGCCCAGCCGCCTCAGTGCCGGGTGAGTTCGGACACACCGCAGATCTTCCTGGTAAGCCAAGTGTACGTCGACCTGCACTCCCTTGATGACGGGCCCAGGACTTTCGACATCTTCGGCACGGGTTTTGGGGACGCGCCCGGCAGTGTCACTTTGAACGGTCGGGCCATCCCGGTGCTGGAGTGGACGCCCTTCCACGTAAGAGCTCTGGTCCCATATGGTTTTCAGCCGGCCGGCCCGGCGCAACTTTCCCTAACCAACACCGCGGGCAAAGGGAGCCGTACCGGTATCACCATGCACCTTCTAATGGAGGGCATCTACCAGCCCAACTTGGCCGTCGTCGCCAAGGACGGGAGCGGCCGCTACGGCAGCATTCAGGCGGCCATCGACAACGAACCAGACGGCACGGTGGTGGTGGTTAAGCCGGGTACCTACTATGAAAGCCCCATCCTCTACAAGAACATCAAGCTCCAGGGCATGGGCAGCGGAGGGATCAGAGCGGACGGTTCCGGCGTGCAAGGCTCGGTTATTGACGGCAGGTTTTTCCTCTCTTACCAGCAAAAGTGGCTGGCAAAGCTGGAAAGCATCGATTTTGACGGGCCGGAACAGGTGCCGCCCGGCCAGGTTAAAGATATAAGCAGCGGCCAAGCGATCACAGTAGTAGCTAAGTCCGGAGCCTTCCGCGCCGATTTCGCGCCGCAGATAGACGGCTTTACCATTACCGGCGCCCGGGGCGAAGACGCCGGCGGGATTTACGTCCATGCCCACGCCAATTACCTGGTCGTCAGCAACAACGTCATCCAGAGCAACGGGGGAGGCTTCGGCGGCGGTATCACCATCGGCCGGGCTTACGCGGGCGACAACTACAATGCCAACATCCATATCCATCACAACCGCGTGTTGAACAACGGCGGCATTAGCCTGGCGGGAGGAATAGGCATCTTTAATGGGGCACGGAACTACCACATCGAGTACAACGATATCTGCGGCAATTACTCGGCGGAATACGGCGGCGGTATCTCCCACTACGGTTACAGCCCCGGCGGGAAAATCCACCATAACCGAGTGCTCTTTAACGCCTCCTTCGACGAAGGAGGGGGCATTTTCATCGGCGGCGAACAACCGGTGCCGCCTGCGACGCTAACCAGGGGGTCCGGGGAAGTTGAGATTTTCAACAACCTGATCCAGGGCAACATCGCCAACGACGACGGCGGCGGCATCCGCCTCCTGCAACCTTTGGACTTCCGGATCAATATTTATAACAACATCATCGCCAACAACGTCTCCACCGACCTAGGCGGCGGTCTAGCCCTCGACGATGCGTCCAATGTCGCCATCTTTAACAACAGCATCGCCAAGAATATCAGCACGGCCACCGCCGAGGACAGCGACGGCCGGCCCCACGGTGCCGGCTTGGTAAGCGAAGCGAACAGCGCCGCCTTCCAGGCTTACCTTCCGCCGGACTCGCCGGCTTTCAGCAACCGGGTTCTTTTCAACAATATCTTTTGGGATAACCGGGCGGGCACTTACAACCAGTCCCTTAACAGCGGCCGGGGCGGTATAGCCGGGATCGGCGCTCCCGGGGACCCGGAACCGGTTAGAGTGCTGGACCTAGAGGTCTTCGGCGCTCCCGGAAAGCTCACTCCTGAATACTGCAGCCTGTCCCAACCATATGAGGGCGGCAGCAACAATCTTACCGGCAACCCCGCGTTTGTAGCGGAATACGACACCCGCCTTACGGCCGTGGCCTTCAATATGGAACCCGACTTCCGCTCGGTCAAAATAGTGACGGCCGTCCCCGAACTCGAAGGAGATTACCACTTGCAGAGTACCTCGCCGGTCATCGACCGGGCCACCGCACAGGTCGTAAGGGATAAAGAAGTGTTTTCCGCTCCCGCCGACGATTTTGACAGCCACCGGAGGCCCCAGGGGGCGGGGTACGACATCGGCGCCGACGAAGTGGTAGCTGCAGGTTAGCGGTTGGACGAGAAAGGAGTTTATGACCATGGCCAGAATCGACAAGCGCTTTGGGGCCACCGACGGCTGGATTAGGATGCCCGACGGCACCAGGCATTATATCTTCGGCTTCGTCGACCTCACCGGCGTTCCCGAAGAACGGCTGGCGCTCTACCGCGGCCGAGCCACCCTGCCGGGGCCTTTACTCGAGGTTGGCGAAGGGGATGAGGTCTACCTTACCCTGACCAACCTGGGTTTTCCGGGAAGGCCGGAACTCGACGACACGCACACCATCCACTGGCACGGCTTCCCCAACCAGATACCGCTGTGGGACGGGGTGCCGGAGGCCTCCATCTCCGTGCCCGTCGGCCGAAGTTTTACCTATTACTTTAAACCGGCCAACCCAGGCACTTACATGTATCATTGCCATTTCGAGCCGGTCGAACACATTCAGATGGGAATGCTGGGGCCTTTGATCGTCCGGCCGGCCCTGGAAAAAAACCCGCCTTTGCCGGCCGGCTTTTTGCCTACAACGACACGGCTACGGAGTACCAGCGTGAGGTCATCGTTCTGCTCACGGAGCTGGACGCCGTGGCCCACAGCCGGGTGGCCACAGCCCAACCCTACGACTGGACGGAGTACCGGCCGCACTATTGGCTGATAAGCGGGCGGAGTTACCCGGACACCGTAAAGCCCGCCGACGACCCCTCCTTACCCGACCAACCCTTCTCCGCGCTCATTACTGCACGGCAAGGAGAGAAAGTGCTCCTGCGCTTTATCAACCTCGGTTATGAGCCGCACACCTTACAGCTCTTAGGCCTACCCCTTAGGATAATCGGGCAAGACGCCAAGCTCCTGCGCGGATACCACGGGGAAGACCTGAGTCATTCAGCAACAAGCCTTACCATTGCCGCCGGGCAGACCGTTGACGCTCTGGTTACCGCTTCCCGCCTGGGGATTTATCCTCTTTATAACCGCAGCTACCATAAAAACACCAATGCCGGGCTAACGTTCGGCGGCACATAGAGAAAATCTTGGTCTTAGGGGAAATCGACAGCGCCATGCATAAGAGCGTCGTTCCAGGGGCCGAGTACAACCTGCTCAACTTTTGCCCCGACCACTGGGTGATCAACGGCCGCACCTTTCCGGCCAGCATCGCCCCGGACGATGATTCCAGCCAGCCTTACGGGTCGGCGATAAGGTGCCGTTTGGGGCAGCGGGTGCTTCTGAGAATCCTAAATGCCGGCTTTCAAGCCCACACCCTCGCCCTCGGGGCCCTGACCGGAAGGGTAATAGCCGAAGATGCTTATCCGCTCAAGATCGGCAGTAGCGACGCCACCTACGAGAAAACGGCGGTAACCGTCGGGCCAGGCCAAAGCCTCGATCTCTTTGTTACGCCGCCGTATCCCGGGGAATTTTATATCTACGACCGGGAATACCGGCACCTGGTAAACGATAACCAATTTCCAGGAGGAATGATGACGAAGATTACGGTTACTCCTTAATCTTACGCCTCACGCCTCTTTAGCTGCTCGAAGGATATTTCGCCCGCGTGAAGAGAAGGCGCCCGCCACTTTGGCCGGCGCTTTTTTCCATTTTGCTAGGTGGCCGACTCCAACCCTTGCTAGAGCAATGATCTTCGCAGCTTTTGGTTTGGCCGCCTACTGAGATACCTGGAAGTTATCCTGGCCTTGGCGAACGAGGATGGCTTATAATAGAGCTTGCCCGTTGATTTAACTGCAGAGTTACAAGGAGCGTTACCTCAAAATAAGGAAGGAGCTCTCCGAACGTGACTAGCCTTAAAAGAAAAAGGGCAACCACGAGCAAAACTGAAACTGCAGCAAATGCGAAACGAAACAATTCACTCCCTTTCAGCAGTGAAAAGAAGGAGGCCTGCCCTAAGCAAGTCTCAATGAGAACGAAAGGAAAGAGCGGGCCGACCAAGGCACCGGGTGAACTGCTCGAGGTTTTAACTGACCTCCCCCTCTTAAAAGAACAGCTGTCAAACAATACATGGGAGCAGGTTTCTCCGGCTGTTGACGCAGTGTTGGCGGGAAAAATACCGTTAATTATTCCTCTTTACGCCGTTATTAACGGCGTCCTCACTTTGGTCAAGGATGCGCTGCAGCCGATGAAGGCCCTTGAGAAGGGATCCAAGCTCGGATTTTCAGCTCTGGAGATGATGGTCTCGGCTTGGGTGGTCAAACTCATAGGCAATATGTTTAGGCAAAGCTTGAGGGAAAAAGATAACCATTTCTTCAAGGAAGCCCTTACAGAATCCCTGCAGTCTTGGTTAAAAACACATTCCGAAGAAGAACTGCTCTATGCTGCCGTACAAACGCTCAAGGAGAATGTTACGGGCAGTTTTGCCGAAAACGAACTCGCAAGCCAATTCCTCTACCTCAAGGCTGTGGCCAACGTCCTGTCGCAGCCCGACTTGGAAAAACTGATCAGCGCGGAGTCGCTGGAGCAGTATGCGGCTCAGCTGGAAAAAGAGGGGCGAGCCGATGCCGCCGCTCATGTGCGCCAAGCCGTTTCCAGCATGGCCGTGGCCGGTGGCCAACTACGGCCCTGAGCATGCACAGGTGTCCAGCCCCCTTGCACTCTCGCTGCTCGCCATGTTATCATTGATGTGTGTAATGATGTATAGGGGGAACAAATATGATCCGCACGCAGATCCAGTTGGACGAAAGGCAACTGGCTGCCCTTAGATCTAGAGCCGCCCAAGAGGGGGTTTCTATGTCTGAGCTTATTCGCCGTGGCGTAGATCTGCTTTTGGCTTCAGCACCAGGGGGTAACGCTGAAGAAAGAATCAAACGCGCCATGGCGGTCGCCGGACGTTTTCGTTCTGGAGTACCGGACCTTTCCACCGACCACGACCGCTACTTCACGGAGGACGGCAGAGAGTGATCGTTTATGTAGACACCTCGGCCTTCTTGGCTGTACTGAATGCTGATGACAGCAACCATGCTGAGGCCAAGAGGGCTTGGATCCGGCTTTTACACCAACACGCAACCCTGGTCTGCAATAATTATGTCCTGGTTGAAACCTTTGCCCTTATCCAGCGCCGCCTAGGTATGGAGGCCGTAAGGGCTTTTAACGATAACGTCGTACCTGTGCTGCGGGTGGAGTGGGTAAACGACCTGCTCCACATGCAGGCAATAAACGCACTCCTGACCGCCGATCGGCGCGGTCTCAGCTTGGTGGATTGTGCGAGCTTCGTTACCATGAGGAACCTTGGGATTTATGAGGTGTTTGCCTTTGACAAGCATTTTGCCGAACAAGGATTCCATTACGTAAACAATATGCCCTGAGCGTCTCCGGGCTTTCTCCCATCTCTTTCCAGGCGCCCGGCACAATCGAGCACTAGAGAAGCCCCTACCATTATCGGCAGGGGCTTTCTTCCATATTCTCCCTAGGTCCGGCAAACGATCACTTGCTCTTTACAAACTCCGCCGCCTGCTGGCCGGCAATGCGCCCGAAAACCACGATGTCGGCCACGGCATTACCGCCCAAGCGGTTCGCGCCGTGGATTCCGCCCGTCACTTCGCCGGCGGCGTAGAGGCCGGGAATGGGCTTCCCGTCCTTGTTCAGCACTTCAGCCTTGGTGTTTATGGCCAGGCCGCCCATGGTGTGATGCACGGCCGGCGTAACCTCTACGGCGTAGAAGGGCGCCTTTTCCAGCTTGCGCTGGAGGTGCTGGCGGCCGAAGTCACTGTCTTTACCGGCGGCGACAAGCTCGTTGTACCTCTTCACCGTCGCCTCTAGAGTCTCAGCGGGGATACCCAACTTTTCGGCAAGCTCGCCTAGGGTGTTGGCCTCGACGAGTAGTTTCAACTTGGCATATTCTTCGATGGCCTTTAGATTATCCCGCACGCCCTGGTCGAAAAGGAGGAAAGCGGTTCCCTTTTCTTGGTTCAAAATGGCCTTGGACACCACATCTCGAGTCTCAAGCTCGTTGATGAACCGCTCACCTTTGTGATTCACCAAAATTGCTCCGGTCCCGCGCACGGCCTCGGTGATCATGATGCCTCTTTTCGGTACTACCGTCGGATGCGTCTGGATGTTTTCCATCTGCACCGTAGCCGCGCCTATAGCCATAGCCATCTTGATCCCATCTCCCGTTGCACCCGGGTGATTGGTAGTATCAAAGCCTTTGAGAGCCGGGTTGTACTGGGCTACCATCTCCGGATCGGCACCAAATCCGCCGGTGGCCACAATCACAGCTTTGGCTTTTATAACCAGTTCGCCTTTGTCTTTGCTTATGGCCTTTACGCCGGTTACCGATCCGTTCCCGTCGGTCAAGATCTCTGTGGCCTTGGTATCGGTAAGAATCTGGATGCCCTGCTCCTTTGCCGCCTTCTCTAAGGTCTTAACAATTACTGGACCTACAGCCGCGCCGCCTTCAGGTGCGTGGGTACGCGGATTAGTCGAACCCCCGGCAATTACCACATGGACTAAATTGGCACCCATGCTGTTCAGCCATTCCAGCGCGTTGTTGGCATTATCCACCAGGGTGCGCAGCAGCTCCGGGTTATTCTCGTTCTTGCCGCCTTTCATTGTGTCCGCGTAATGTACGTCCGGGCTGTCTTTGATACCCGCCGCCGCTTGGTACTTAGTACCCGCTGCATTGAGGCCGCCCGTTGCCCGAAGGGTGTTGCCGCCAATAACAGCCATCTTTTCCAGTACGATGACCTCGGCACCGGCATTCTTAGCCGTAACTGCTGCCGAAAGGCCGGCGCCGCCTGCACCGATTACTACAATGTCCGTGGTGAGTTCTTCAGCGGTCCCTTTCACCTCGCCTGCCCCGGGCGCCTGCGCGCAGCCGCCAAGCGATAAAGCCAGCAAAGTAAGAATCATGGCTGCTACTAGGTACTTCTTCAAACCGCTTGCCCTCCTGTTGCTATGTTCTAACTCTGTTGTCATTTTAACAAGCTCGTTATGCAGTTGTCAATGCTGCCAAAGGGCAAATCAAGCCATTTTTCCTTCCCAGGCGCCCGGCACCGTAGCAGAAGGTCCTTGCCGTCTTGGCAAGGACCTTCTGCTGCTTGCTCTGGGTCACCCATACCCAGACACCTTCTTCGCTCCTCTTGAAACCTCATGATAGTTCGTGTCCGGGTGTTGGGGCATATTAAGTTGGTTACCTATGCGGCTGCAGCCACTCCGCTGACCATTCCGCGCCGGAATGGTTCTTTTTTATTATAATAACTTCCAGGCATATTGTCAAAAGGTCCCGACCAGCTTCACCACCACTAGTTATTAGACAGGCTTAGAGCCATGGGTAATAATAGGGTATTGGAAAGGAGTGCTGGTCGTGGGCCTTAGAGCAGACCGGCTTGTAAAGCTTCGCCGGGCAAAAGGCCTCTCGCAGGAACAATTAGCCCGAGAGCTTAATATCAGCCAAAGTCTCGTATCCTATTACGAGACGGGGCGCAAACAACCCGGATACGACGTGCTGGCTGAAATGGCCCGGCTTTTTTCTGTGTCTATTGATTACCTATTGGGTCTATCCGACGATCCGCGGGGAACCCATTTGCAAAAGCAAAATGTTCCCCAAAAGGAGGCGTCTTCCCCCTCATCAGGCAGTGAGGCTCTCAAAAACGATCCCAGCCTTCTCTCTTACTCGCAGAAAATTGCCGAGCGGGAAGATCTTAAGGCCATGGTCCGCGAGGCCAGCAACTTAAAGCCAGAAACAGTTTGTAAGATAATCGAACTGATGAAGCTCATTCGCGATGAGGATAAGAAATAAATCGGCCTGTTCCGCAGCTGCCTGCTACCGTCCTTGACGGACAAGGTCGAGAAATGTTATAAAGGAGATTGGCGACAGCAAGGGAGGCAGCAGGGCTTCCCTTTTTTAGTTCTTCTTCGGAGAGGGGGTATATTATGTCGAAAGAAGAAATCGCGCGCAAATTAGCCGAAGAGACGGGCATAGAGGTCACCGGCCGGGATATCGAGGAGGTTATATCAAGCCTCCTGGCAACTTCTCATTTTTGGGAAGTGATCCAGCTGGCCCGCCTGCCTTTTCGTGTGGTGGCCGGCAGCATTAACGTTTTTGCCCGGCAGGGTTGGGTAGAGATCACCGGTGAAGGAGAGGTTATTCTTACTCCTGCCGGCAAAGATGCAGTGGCCCGTGAAGGGATAAGGCCCCGGACGATGTATACTTGCCCTGCCTGTGAAGGCCGTGGGGTGGCCTTGCAGGAACTTCGGAACCTGCTGCGGAAATTTAAAGAAGTGACCGCCCAACGTCCCCAACCCATAAGGAAGTACGACCAGGGCTTTGTCACCCCGGAAACTACCGTAAGCCGGGTAGCTCTTATGGCCGGCCGGGGCGACTTGGAAGGCAAGAGACTTCTAGTCCTGGGCGATGATGATCTGGTCGGCCTGGCGGCAGGGCTTTCGGGAATGCCGCGCGAGGTAGCCGTGCTGGAAATCGATGAAAGGCTTATCAACTTTATTAATGAGGTGGCGCGCAAAGAAAACCTGCCGGTTACAGCCGAAAGGTATGATTTCCGAGAGAAATTGCCCGTCGAATACGTAGGCTACTTTGACACCTTCATTACCGACCCGCCGGAGACCTTAGAAGCCCTGGAGATCTGTCTGAGCCGGGGCTTGAACGCTCTTAAGGGGGAAGGCTGTGCCGGCTATTTTGGGTTAACCCATGCCGAGTCCTCTTATAAGAAATGGAATCTACTGCAAGAAATGCTGGTAAGTAAGTTTAAAGTAGCCATCACGGATATCATCGAGGACTTCAACCACTATGTGAATTGGGATTACCTTCTTCCCAGCCTTAAGAGCGATTTCCCCTTCGTTAAGGTACAACCACGTACTAACTGGTACCGCTCGGCCATGTACCGCATCCAGACTTTAGGAAGAGGCGAAGGAATTAAGAACGAACCGGCCAGTTGCGATCTATATGTGGATGAGGAAGCTTTGCCGTACGACGAGGAATAAACAATCGAGAGGTTTTTTAGAGGTAAATTAAGCACAGTATGCAGCGAAGGAGGTCAGGTATGAAGGTCATTCTGCACCAACCCGAGAGGCAGGAACTAGAAATTAAAGGCGGGAAGAAGCTCGCCGAAATTGCTAAAGAGCTCAATATAAACCTGGAAGCTTATTTAGTGGTGCGCGACAACACCATCCTTACACGGGACGAATTTCTAAGAGACGGCGACGTAATTGAGATCTTTCCGGCAGTATCGGGGGGTTAAACCATGCTCTGTAAGGTTTGCCGGAACAAAGCTACCGTGGAAGTGCGGCAGCATAATGCTGCTTACTGCAACAGTTGTTTTGTCAATTATTTTCTGAAGCAGGTACAGCGGAACATCCAAGCCCAGAAAATGTTTTCGCCCCAAGATCGTATTTTGGTGGTAGTTTCCGGAGGCAAAGATAGCTTAAGCCTGTGGGATGCTTTAATCCGCTTGGGCTACCGGGTAACTGCCCTTTACCTGGACTTAGGAATCGACGGGTACTCTGAGCGTTCCGGGGAAAAATGCAGGGCCTTAGCCGCCAGGACCGGCACTCCGCTTCATATAGTGTCGATTAAAGAAGAATTTGGCCTGAGCGTGCCAGAGCTGGCCCGCAAAACGCGAAGGATCCCCTGCGCGGTCTGCGGCCGGATTAAACGCTATCTTTTCAACAAATTCGCCCTGGAAGGCGGCTTTGATGTGGTGGCTACCGGGCACAACCTGGATGACGAAGCAGCCGCTTTGCTGGGCAACTTACTTCACTGGCAGACCGGATACCTGGCGCGACAGGAACCCAACCTGCCGGCCTCCCATCCCAAGCTAATAAGAAAGGTTAAGCCCTTATACACCTTAACCGAGCGGGAGTGCCTGGCTTACGCTCTCATCCAGCAAATCTCCTACCTGGCCGAAGACTGCCCTTATGCAGAAGGGGCGACGAGTATTACCTACAAGGAAGCCCTCAACCACATCGAACAAGCAGCACCCGGGACCAAACTCGCCTTTTTTAAAGGCTTCTTAAGGCACAAGGATCTATTCAAGAACCAGGAAGACGGCCTGGAGCTTAAGGAATGCTCCCGCTGTGGTCAGATAACTACCGGGGACGTGTGTTCGGTCTGCCGCCTCCGGGAGAAAGCTACGGCGCCTCCCAAACGCCCGGCATCGTAAGAAGGCCTTCGCCATGACGGCGAGGCCTTCTTCCACTTCCTCCCAGGTGCCCGGCACCGGTTAAGCCTGTGCCGCTTCTTCTCCGGGTAGCCTGAGTGGGACGCTCCTAGCGTAGAGCACGTCCGGGTCGAGATCGGCGCCACTCGGCCAGGCGACAGTCCCTGCTTCTTCGTCAACACGCACCTGCCGAAACACTTTCGGGTCCTTTAGAGGCTCAAAGACCGGACCCCTTAGGAACGGCTTGATATCAACTATTCTGTATTCACCGTTCGCAAACTCAAGGACCAGATAATGATCTCTGACCGGATAAGCACTCCTTATCTCTCGTGGCAAATTCTCCAACCTTATCGAACCTCCTTAGGTGCGTTCAACTGAAGAACTGGCTCCCCCGCCTGCGCTCGTCGCCAGTTTTCCATAAGCCTCTCCCTTTCCTCCCTTATCCAGCTCGCGACAGGGCCTTCCAAGTGCCGCGGCAAGCAGCCGGCTAACAACTTCCTGTCTGGTATCGAAATCGCCGCACTGAATCCCCGCCCTCGCAAGTGAATGTGCGGTGGATCGTGGTCATAATAATACATGTATATCTTAATCCCCAGAAATTCGCATATGCATGGCATTGCGTTGCGACTTCCTTCCTTCCTCTCTGTCGCCTTCATTTTATCACGGCCGCCAAATACCAGCAACGGCGAGCACAGCGAGCACAGAACGAAGGAATAATGAGCCAAAGAAGAAAGGCCGGGCCACGCTGGCCAGACCTTTCTTCCATCTATTCCCAGGTGCCCAAGGTGCCCGACACCGTCACCCAGCCAAGTTTCTCTGTCTATACCAGCTTGCCTGAGGATCCGCACTAATAGGTCGACGCCGATTTCCTCAGCGTGTCTATTAGGGATCGTAACGGTTCGCTCACCTTTTACCATGTAAGGGTGTTTTCCGCTCTGGTATGGTCCCTCGAAGCCAAGGCTCCTAAACCGGCGGACAAGCTCTAACCAGGTTACTGGGCGGAGCTTACCCATGGATTTCCACCTGGTAGGGAACTTCAATTCGATGTTCGCCCAGCGGCGGTATGTCGAGTCCCCTCCGCAGCCTGAGCAAGAGCCATCCTTCAATAACATCTGCCAGGTTCCGTCGGCACTGTTCTAGTGTCTCTCCTGTTGCCCATACGCCTGCCAGTTCAGGTACCTCTGCGTAGTACGGTTCTCGTGGGTTGTTAATTAGCTCATATGTTGCGCGTTCCAGGGCTTCCTGAATATATTCCCGAATCACGCTCTTCACCTTCCTTGGGACTAGATGCATTCCGCGATTTAATTATACCTCAACTCCGCCTTATCAAGAAATCTTTCAGCGCTGCAGGCAGCGCGCTTTCGCAGGCCGCCATCCGCGACAAGACGCAACTGTCTTGCCGTCTTTTCAATGCACGAGTAAAGCCGTCAATGTGTGGCGTCGGAACTTTTGCTTTAACCTAAGTTGTACACCCTCTATGTCCGCCAGCCACCGCCTGTATTCCTCGTCGAAGACCGTCCACCAAAGCGTACTAAGCACATTGAAGTACTCAAGGTTTCGTACCAACTTGGCCTGCTGTGCCATAGCCATCCAAGAGTTCAGCTTTTTCATTTCCAACATTAAGTTGTCGAGAGCGCGGATATTTTCTGGTGTTAAGTCGCGCAGTACGGCTCTCCCCGCCTCCCAGCTCTTGAGTTCCGGAAAGCCGGAAAGTAGTTCGGCTCCACGAACAGCCCCGGACGGGGGCGGATTGTCGGCCGCCGCACGGGTAATCTTTATTTGACTGGCCAGCATATCGAGCTCTCCGGACAACGTCTTTCGCCAGTAGTCCCGCTCGCTAGCCCGTCGCTGCCTCTCTTGAAGCGAGGATATTACCAAACCTATTAACCCCGCTGTTAACGCCCCCACTGCTTGTGAGACCGCCCCTTTAAGCGGGAACACTGCAGGTACCCCTTTCTGTTTTTTTCGTTACAGCCTCACCGCTGCCTCAGCCCGTGAGAACGGCGGTGGAGCCTCTTTTTCCGTTTCGGCGCTGGGCGCGGCATTCATTCCTGTCCGCCTATTAGAGGAGTCATGTCACGGATCGTTTAAATCAGGGAGCTTCGATGTAACGAGTTGCCAGCTGCCTGGTACTCGGCGATTCCACATGAGGCTTCTTCCGTCCCGTCCCAGGTACCGAGCGTCGGCTGAGGAGGCATGGAGCGTCACCGGTACTCGTAGTTGTCTTCGAAAGCTTCTTCAAATCCTTCGAAAAAGCCGTCGATGAAGCCTTGGGTGTAGTCGTCGGCGGCGTCTTCATCTAGGTCATAGTCGTCGATGAACTCGTCAATAACGTCTGATTCAACAACGAGGGCCAACTATCCTCCTGGTCTCGCCCATCACGGCATGCCTGCCCAGCGTTGGTAAGGCCAGCCCAGGCCTAATCAAGATCGCGCAAATGAAAAGCAGGTCGCGCTACCGCAGCACGAATCTGGTCCCATCGCCTTCCAGGTGCCCCTCACCCTGCCCCTCCAAATGCCCGGCACCCTCGAAGCCCAAGGTAAAGAAGAAAGGCGCCAGCCATATCGGACAGCGCCTTTCCATCCTCTCCCCAGGTGCCCGGCACCGTCTCGTCTTTAAATCCGCAGTCCGCTTTCACATAGAAACTTTTGGGAGCGAAGTGTTAGAAGCTGACCCGGCATTGGAGGTTTTCGTTGCGGAAGCTGGAGTCGCGGTATGACGAACTGCCTTGCGCCGTGCAGAAAGCGGCGCCCGTTCTTTTTATGCCAATTCTCCGGCCAGCCATACCTTGTGCTTGCTTCTACCATGCCTAGGAAGCACCAGCAGAAAAACCGCAGAATGCGCCCACCGCGCGGACAGACGGCTTCTTCCATTTCCTCCTGGTTGGCCACACCGTAGTCTTGTCCATCAAATAATCAACCTTTTTGAACTAGCTTGGACGCGTATTTGTCGATAAGTGCCCTCTTATGGAATCGCATGCACCCTTGAGGCGCAGAGCCAAACTCGCCGCTTCACCACTCCCCTGAGTGATCCAATTCGTCAGTTCACGTACCAGCTCGGGCTTTCCTACAGTAACTAGGTTTGGAAGTAGGTCTTCATATGTCCCAAATGCGAGCAACGAGATAGGGTGCCTCTTTCCATTTCGTCCCAGGTGCCCGGCACCAATTTTAGCTCCAAAGGTGAAGATCGTCGCGCAGAACAAGGCCGTGCTGCAGAAGTTCGCGGGCGAACGGGTGTCCTTTCTCGACGAGCCCGAGGAACTCGCGCCGGGTGAAGCCTTTCGGTTCTACACCGGGAGGAACATTGACGAATAGGACCTCGGCCCGTCTTAGAGGATGCTCGGGCAGTCTATCGGCTATTATGGCAACGTCTATATCACTCCAAAAGTTGAAGTCGCCCCTAGCTACCGAACCATAGAGAATACCCGTAAGCGGGTTTAGAGATTCTGCCAGGGCATCAACGTACCTCGCCGCTACCTCGATATACCCCTGCCTAATATGTCTTCTTTCCTCAACTGCCCGCCACATTTTCGCTCACCTTCGAGGCAAAATCGATTAACACTGCAGCAGCCTCTATAGCTTCGTGTGCAGTTTTTTCGTCGTAGAACTCGAATGGGCTTCCGGCCGGGTAGGCATCCGGATAGCGCGGTGGTATGTAATGTCGGTCAAGGGTACGCGCATGCGCGGACATATCAGAAACGCTCATGCCGGTCTCTTCGAGCTCACGCAGCAACTTAAGGATGGAGTGGCCTGCGCCCAGCCTGCCGGCCCCCCTAAGAACCCCTTTGACAGCGTATTCTCCGGCCTGCTGCGCTTTGAAACACGCCCAGGCGTAATCCCGCGCCTCGAGATCCCTGCGGGCCGAATTCAACGTATGTCGGGCCTGTTCCAACCATCGCCTGTATTCTTCCCAGTCGAAAGAGGTCACCGGCCCCGCCTCCTTTCATTCCAGTGGGAACACATTTGTTCTGAAGCGGCCCAATTAAGTACCTCTTCGTCCAACATGCCGGGGTCTTTGCCTGCAACCTGTCGAACATCATGCCCCTGGGCGGCCAGCCGCTCACTCAACCTACCCCCAACGTTCACGTCAACCGGGAACTTCACTTGACTACCTCCACGTCGATTGCGTCGACAGTTTTATTGGCCGCCAATAGTCGCGCATATGCCAGGCAGGCGCGAATATCGGCCAATTGTAATTCCGGATAGTCTTTCAATATCTCTTAGGGGGTCATACCCTCTTCCAAAAGTGCCAACACATTTTCCACTTTGATTCGCATCCCGCGAATGGTGGGTTTACCGCCAAAAACTGCGGATTGACCGTAATCCTCTTAAGTAGGTCTGCGTCTTTCATGCATCCCACTCTCTTCCCTCTCGGCTTAAGCTCAACATTAACTGTCGACATACCCAGGTCACTGGCCTCTTTGGTCGCTTCCAACCTACGCCTCCTCTCGAATCCCATGCTTTGTGTCGCAGTTTCCTTGGTGTGGCTGAAACCACGCGCGAAGGCATTGCCTATTGTTCTCCCTACCTATTCCTTCCCAGTTTCCTGGCAGCACGGCGCCATTTAAGTGCAGGCTTACCCATTGATTTCCACTTTAAGGGGACTTCGATACGATATTGGCCTAAGGGCGGTACATCGTGCTACTACTCAGTTAAGCGGATGTACGGTATGAAGGTAGATATACCTCGCACTTCGGGCTTTGGTACGGTGTGAACGTACTTTGGGGTTTTCCCAGGTGCCCGGCACCAATCAGACCTCGCCCTTGGCTTCATTTTAGCACGGCCGCCAAATGCGAGCAACGATAGAACGTAAACGCGGGATGAACACTCGCCAGGAGCCTTTTCCCATTCCTTCCCAGCTGCCCGGCACCATGACTTGCCAAGTGCCTCCTTCCCATCCCAAGCTTGGCCTAATTGACCGGCCGACATACCTCATGCGCCTGCCAGAACTGCAACACTTCCCAGGCGCCCGGCACCCTCGCCCCCAACGGCGGGCCTTATTCCACTTTCCCCGGGTGCCCGGTACCGCCGGCACCAAAGGTTTCTACTATGCGCCTTATCTGCGCGCAAGCAGGAATAAGCAGGGAGGATTTCCTAAAGGCATACGGAGATTCCTGACTTCCTCGAAATGCCAACTGCTTGCGCTGTCCGGAAAGCGGCGCTTTTATTTTTCTTAGGCCAATTGCTCTGCCGGCGTTCCCTTTCGCCTCCCAAACAGAAGAAAACGTCCGCCTTACGGCAGACGCCCCCTCACCCCTTCCATCTCTTCCCAGGTGCCCGGCACCGTCGGCTCCCTAACTGTCCTCATCGAAAAAGACCCGGACGGCTACTACGTGGCCACAGTTCCGGCGCTAAAGAGTTGCTATACACAAACTAGGACCTTGGAGGAGCTCTATCCGCGAATCAGAGAAGTAATCGAGCTCTGTTTGGAAGTGGAAGACCCTGTACCCATGGAATTCGTTGGTATCCAGCAAATCGAAATCGGTGCATGAGGCGATAGCATGGTCAGAATGCCCACTATCACTTCGGACCTCATGATCGATTTCCTACAGGACCTAGGTTTCAGCGTGGTTAGACAAA
Organism: Bacillota bacterium; assembly: GCA_030153805.1. Lineage (GTDB taxonomy): Bacteria > Bacillota > DTU030 > DUMP01 > DUMP01 > DUMP01. Next base: position 18,244 of record JASKLG010000031.1, read on the forward strand.
AGGGCTCGCACATTTTCCTTCGCCATCCGGACGGTAGAACGGCTACCGTCCCTCGTCACGAAGGCGAGGACTTGGGT
>JASKLG010000002.1 GCA_030153805.1 Bacillota bacterium
TCGTGCATGGCGCTCGCGCCGTGAGCGGCGGCAATACGCCCTTCCGGAACTACGCTGATCCTCTTGATAAATTCTCGGGCACGGCGGACGAGGTCTGCGCCGAGGGCGGCTTCGAGCTTGTCGTAAAGGTCACTGGCCAGGATGGCCGTTCCCTCACAGCCGGCGGTTTTTGTCAGAAGCAGGGTATCGCCGGGCCGTCCTCCGGCGGCCGTTATGTAGCGCCCCTTCGTAGCCCGACCCAAGGCCGTTACGGCGGCCACCGGCTGGCATACGGCATTTGTGAACTCGGTATGACCGCCCAGCACGGCCATGTTAAGGCTTCCTGCAGCAGCATGGATCTCCTGCATGATGGCCTCGATTTCATCCTGAGAGGTGCCCGGCGGCAAAAGAAGAGTCAGAAGAAGCCCTACCGGTTCCGCTCCGGTGGCGGCTAAGTCGTTGGCCGAAACGTGTACGGCCAGGTAACCGAGGTGATGTCCGCTGGCGGTAATGGGATCGCTGGAGAGGACAGCGAGTTCTGAACCGAAATCCACTAAGCTGCAGTCCTGTCCGATGCCGGGGTTAACCAGCACATCCTGGCGCTTAGCTCCCAGGTAAGGGAAGATGACTCGGTTTAACAGTTCCGGTGGGAGTTTTCCCGGTTGCAAAGCTCCAAGCCCCCTGTCTTCTCGTACTGCCTCAACTATACCATACTATAGCCTACGGCAGCCTAAAAAGCTAGAGGGGCAAAGTAACACTCCGGTGCCGCCCGCCATATTATAGACTGACCAGACGACGGGAAGGCGCAAAACACCCAGTTTCCCGCCAGGCTGTAACAACTAAAGTTAGAGCGGCATAGCATATAGCGACCGGCAAAGCCGGCCATCCCGGCAAAGGATGAAAGGAGGATTTCCCTATGGCCGAACCCTTAGCTCCAGATCCCGGCGGCCGCCGTACGTTTCTTGTGTTCCTCATTCTGATTCTGCTGCTTCTCGGCGACTGGTTCTAATGCCAGCAGAAGAAAAGGAGGATGAGATATGGGCGCTGCCTTAGCTGATCGTAGAGCGTTCCTAGTTTTCTTGATCCTCATCCTGCTGCTTTTGGGCGACTGGTTCTAATACTCGGGGCAGGTATAAACAAGGGGTAGGCGTTTCGCCTACCCCTTGCGCGTATGCCCTTCTTTTATTTCTTTGCCTTCCGGCCTTTCTCCTTCCGGCGCTGCCTCGCTGGCGTACTGGGCGCGGGCGGGGTGCTCCTCTCGACCGGCCAGTGAACTGACCAGGCTCATTAACGCTCCCGGGTCCAGCTTACGCCCACTGCTCCCTTGGGAGCCGAGGGCGCTCAAAAGGCCAGTCAGGGCAGCCTCTTTTTTCCCACCTTCTCCCTGAGCGCCCAAGAGAGAGATCAAAGTGCTGGCCAGGGCCTGCTTTTCGACGGCTTCTTGTTTCCCTACCGTACCTGCGGGATAAGATACGCCGCTCTGAGCATTAAGATAGCCTACGATGCCCAGAAGATTGGTAAGGCTGAGTAGGGCTAAGAGCAGCTGAGGGCTCAAATCTTTTTGCCTGCTGAGGAGAGACAAGGCGAGGTTAAAATAACTGTCCCCGATCGGGCCGGATAAATTTGTTCCGTCGGCCATCTAAACCACCTCTCAACCTAGATCAGAACGAAGATCGAGATGGAAACTTCCCCCTGTAAGGCGGGCGATTTCCTTATTCAGTTCCAACCGTGCCTGCTTTAGGGCGCTGTTACAGGCGGCGACAACTGCTTCGCTGAGCATAGCCGGCGGCAGCGAGCTGATGAGTTCTGGGGAGAGGTCCAGGGCAACCAGCATTTGCAGACCGTTTGCCCAGGCTTTGACCTTGCCTTCGTATGCCTCTCCTTCGAAAGTCATGCTTTCCAACCTTTTTTGCAGGGCGCTTATCTCCGCCTGAATTTGTTCCATGAGCATGCCGATGTTGAACACAGACTTCACCTCCAAGCCCTTCTTTTTAAGTTTATTCGGGTCGTAATAAAAGAGACCACCTTTAAGCAAAAACCCGCCTGGGCGGCGGGGATTATGCAGGTTGAGTTTGGTAGAAGCCGGACCCACTTAAGAGTCGGGAGCCTTTGTTTCCACAGTGGTCAGGCTTTCCTGGCTGTACACCGGGAAAGGATCCAGCGCAGGCGGCTTAATTTCCGGCTTTTTTTCTTCTTTGGGGGTGTCGCTCTCCTGAGCAATGAGGTTGATGAGGTTGGCCAGCGCTTCCGGGTCCACCTTGCGCTCGGGAGGACTGCTCAGCACGGCCAAAAAGTTTACCAGGGCGTCCACCAAAGTCTGGCTCTTCGGGGTAAGAAATGGCTTTATAGCCAACATGAGCGAGACATCTTTGGCATCAATAGGCATTTTGGACATTAAACGTCCCTCCTCCGCTGAGCTCGCGGCCAGTGCCCGGGCGCGTGCTTCAGCCTTGAGTTCAGACCGGGTTTGGAAGAAGTTCAGAAGCTGGAGTGCCGGTAGGGGAGATAGGTTCTTTCGCACTTCTTCGTTCGTGAGGAAGGCAAGAGCGAGTAGCCCGTCCACCAGGTCTCGCCCGCGCAGGCTCAGGTGCGGTTTGAGCAACTGGAACATCTGTATGTCCTGGACGGTAAAAGGAAGAAGTTCCACGGCGGTCACCTCTAGTCTTTAGCTTACCGAGGTTTTTCCCAACCTTACTCTAAGCTATGCGGGCCGGAGCCGGATTGTTCGCCAGTTTCTGTGAAAGCCCGGGCCAATTGCTCTGTAGCTCCCAGGAGCAGAATGAGGATCAGGAACAAGGTAAAAGGATTCACCCTGGATTGAGGAGGCGGAACGGCGTCAGGCGGACGACTCGCTGGCGCAGGCTCGGCCGGCAGGGGAAGTACGGCGAAGTCTTCTTTCATGGCGGAATTTCCCTCCCTCCCGCCTTTAAAAAGTGATGTTGAGTTTATCCATCACGTTCTGGATGCGGTTGAGAATGGTGGAACGGTCGGAGCCGGCAAAAAGAAGGCCGACGGCTTCGTTTTGTTCGTTTAGCACCAGTGAGCCGCTGTCGCCGCCCTGGCTTTTGAGGTCGGCCACAATTTGGTCGGAGAAAAGGGCGTAGACACCCGAGTGCATTTGTATCCGGAGGGTAGCTGAAAGGGCCGTAATCTTACCGCGGGTAAGACCGCTGGTGCGGCCACTTTTAATGAGGGTTTCCCCCAGCCGGGCTTCAGCTACGCTGCGTACGGGTCCGACTTCTAGAATCTCCGGCGTGACCAAGCGGTCGGAGATCGGCCTGGCTACAGCGCAATCCACTAAGTTGCCCTCACTATTTCGTTTGTGAAAACGCACTTCGTAGTCTGGGCGGACCAAATGCACGAAAAAGTTTTCCGTGCGGGCAAGACGCCGGCTGACGGGACAGGTAGACTCCTGGTATTCGGTTATCACGGGTACGAAGCGCTCCAAGCGGGCAATGGTATCTTCGCTGGTACCGCCGTCGTAAGGACCCGGCTGATAAATAGGATCACCGACCTTGGCGCGCCCGTCCTGGCCGTTCGAAGAATTGGCAAGGATGTGGTTATTAGAAAGGATGAGCGGGGCGCCGCTCTTAGCGTCCTTTACCAGTGCGCCCAGGGTCCCGGCGGTTATCTTATAATGGCCAATACTTACCCCAGGCTGGGCCGGACGGACCCGGGTAGTACGTAGGGACAGGAGGCGTACTTCGCCGATTTCCACCACGTCGGTTTCAACATTAGCGATGGTTTGCGGTACGATTTCGGTGGTGGTGAGGTCGCGCTCCGGCACTTTCTTGGAAACGAAAATTATTACGGCCAGTTTGTCGGTGCGCTCGTTAGCTTTTTCTTTATACCCAATACCCACCCCGACCACATTGGGCAGCGAATTTACGCGGCTCCAAGCACGGCGCAGGGCGAGGGTGTAGTTCTCCATAGTTTCACCTCCAGCGTATAATCTGCGGTACCCGGCTCCTTCCAGATCTAATACCAATGCCAGAGAGAATAAGAGAGCGGAGCGTCCGGGCTGCAGGCCAACTAGAACTTACTACACTATATTCAAAGGGCTGCGAAGGTGAAACAGTGCCGGAGCTGCATAATGTCCTGCCTGGCCGAACATGCTAGGATCGGTAACTGCTGAACCGGTTCAAAGGTGGGGAGGTAATCGGCATGCGCAAGTGTGAAACCAGCGGGCGTTTTCTCGCTCTCGTGCTAGGGATTTTGGCCATTGCCGCCTTAGGTAAAGCTCAGGGCTGGTGGGCTGGGGAGACAGGACAGGATTTAGTTGCCGCGACAAGCCGGGCGGCTGCATCTCCGCAAGTGGGTTATCCCACTTACGATGATCTCTGGCTCCTGGCACGCCTCGTTTCCGGTGAAGCTCACAGTGAACCCTATGTAGGCCAGGTGGCGGTAGCGGCGGTGGTTATCAACCGGGTTCAGAACCCGCGTTTTCCGCCTACCGTGCCCGGCGTAATCTTTGAGCCGGATGCTTTTGAATCGGTGAGCAACGGCATGATGTGGGCCTTGCCGCCCACGGATGAAAACGTGGCCGCGGCCCAGGCGGCGCTAGACGGTTGGGATCCTACCTATGGAGCCCTCTTTTTCTGGAACCCGGCTAAAGAGGTTAGCCCCTGGATCTGGACCCGCAGCATCATCACCAGCATTGGCCGGCACGTTTTTGGCCGATAGGAGGAGAAAGAATGCGGCGTTCGCGCTGGATTACCGTAGGCGTGGTCCTGGCGGCCCTTCTCGGCGGGCTTTGGTTTTGGAATTATAATCTGGATAATATGAGGGTACGTAACTCGCTGGAGGCCAGTTACCAGCGGGCCCTCTTTTCCATGGTAGGTCATGTGCAGAACCTGAACACCCTTCTCGCCAAAGGGCAAGTTGCCCAGGATAGCGGGCAAGCGGTGCTTACCCTGGCGAGTGCCTGGCATGAGGCGGAAAGTGCCCGCGCTTCCTTGGGACAGCTTCCCTTGGGGCGCTTCAATCTCACCTCTGTTCAGAGGTATCTGGCCCAAGTGGGTGATTATGCTTACAGCTTGGCCCGCAAGCTCGCCTTGGGGCAGTCCCTCACCGAACGTGATCAAGAGAACCTGGCAGCCCTGGCGGAACAGACGGATAAGCTGAACAGAGAACTGCAGCAGATGATCGGTGATCTTCGCTCTAAACCTAACTGGGGGACGAGCGGGGTAACCGTAGGCCTAAAAGGCAAACCTGTGCCGCCGGCGGGCAGCATTGCCGATGGTCTGGCCAAGCTAGACGAGCGCCTCAAAGACGAGGCGCCCACGCTAACCTATGACGGCCCCTTCTCCGACCACATGGAAAACATTAAACCCCGGGGCATAACCGGTGAGCCGATCACCATTGAGCAGGCGGGGAAGATTGCCGAAGACTTTGTAAATCGCGGCGCTGCTGTCAAGTATACGGCGGTAACGTCGCGGCGCGTAAGCGGCCTTCTTCCCACTTACTCGATTACCCTGAGGCCAGAGGGCGGCCGCCGGCTTCCCGATGTCACCGTCGATGTTACCCAGACGGGCGGCCACGTTGTCTATTTCCTTAACCCGCGCCCACCAGGGCCGGCGCAAATCGACATTGGGGAAGCGGTACGTCGGGCTGAGGAGTTCATCCGTGCCCGGGGGTATAAAGACATGATCACTACCGGTTCCCTGCGCCACCCCAACACTTTAGTGGTGACCCAAGCCTGGACCCAGGACGGGGTAGTAGCTTATCCTGATTTCGTAAAGGCGACCGTGGCCTTAGATACGGGCGAGGTGATCGGGTTTGATGCCCGGGGCTACCTGACCTCACACCGGCGGCGCGAATTACCTTCACCTCGCTTCAGCAAAGAAGCGGCACGCCGGAAGGCTGAGGAACGCATGACAGTGGACCGCATTCGGCCGGCCATTATCCCCATGAGTGATGCCAGTGAGCGCTACTGCTGGGAGGTGCGCGGCCGAGCCGGCGGCCAGACCTTCCTCGTTTACTACAACACCGAGAACGGACGGGAAGAAAAGATCCTGCAAGTTATTGAAAGCCCAGACGGAACGTATACTATGTAGACCGGCAAAAAGGAGGGTAGCCCCCTCCTTTTTATTTTTCTCCTTCACTTAGGTCTTCGGCTTCTTCGCCGCCTGCCGTACGGGCCTCCCTGATGGCCCTTTTGATTTCCGGCAGGGCGAGCGTAGCGGCCAGGATTCCCTTTTCGATGGCAGAAGGAATGCGGTCGAAGTCGGTAAGCTTCATGGCGCCGACCTGAGGGCGAATGACCAGGGCGCGGCTCATCTTGAGGCGCAATTCGGTAATGGTCTGCCCCATGATGTCGCTGGCCTGGAGGAGTACCTGGATGATGTTGCCCACGTCGGCGGCTTCCACCGAGAATCCCAGGTCCACCGCCAGGATCACCCGCGCGCCCCAAGCCTCCAGCAGGTGAACGGGAACGTTGGCTTTAAGGGCTCCATCCGCCAGGTCCAGGCTTCCTATTCGCACAGGAACGAAGATGCCCGGGATGGCGGAACTGGCGGCGACGGCCGTACCCAGGGACTCGGTGGAGAGAAAAACCTGCTGATCAGGGCTCTGCAGGAGGTAGGGGCGGGCTTTTTCCGGGGCGAAGATTACCTCGCGCCCGGAACGAAGATCGGTAGCCAAAAAGGCGGCGGGAATTTTCAGCCGGTCAAAAGAATTGTCAGGCGTAAGATGGTTGATGAAGTCGCGCAGGAAATCGGTCTTTAAAAGGCCGCGCGGCAAAGAAATGCATTGGAAGCGCGGCCCACGGACGATAAGGCCAAAGCGTTCGATAAGGGCCAGGATCAGGTTAAAAGGCGAGACAGCCGGCGGAAAAAGATTGGCCGGCAGGTGGAGGAAGATTTCCGCAATCTTTGCCGGAGAAAGTCCGGCGGCGTAAAGGGCCCCCACCATGCTTCCGGCGCTGGTGCCGGCAATAAGGTCTACAGTAATGCCGTGATCTTCCAGCACTTTGAGGACGCCAATATGGGCTGCACCTCGGAGCCCGCCGCCTCCTAGGGCGATACCGAGTAAAGGAGTACCGCGCACGTAAGATTCCTCCCTTATGGGTCAATCCCGGCCAAGATATCTCAGACGGCCGGGTCCGTCTGCCCCAGTGTATGACGTAGCGGCCTTCGGGGTGCCCTCTGGTCGGGCCGGTGCCTCTGCTAAACGCCCGCCGCGTACTCTCGAGCGCCGGCTGCCGCGGGCAGAATTTATCAAGACTTACCAGAACGGGCGGTTGGTGGAAGAGCGCACGGTTCTAAGCAGCATTTCCATCGTGCATGCGCCTCTACACCCGCCGGCGGAAAGAGACGGCCCTCCGGCCCCACCGGCGGTGCCGCCGGGAGTCGTGCTGCACCAAAGGGAAAAGAGGCAGGAAACTGCTGCCGGCAAAGAGAAAACCTAAAATATATATACAAGAGCTATGACGTGGCCAGCATAAGGAGGGAATTTCTTTAGCGGGATGCAGGAGAAATCGCAAATAGCTACTTGCAACACGCTTTTTACTACCTGGTACAACTTAAGATTAAGGCTGTTTATAGAAAGTGCTCTGGCCGGCCTGACCGCCGGGATGCTGGCAGTGGCTTTTCGCCTCAGCCTCTCCCAGGCAGATGCCTGGCGGGAAGCGCTACTGACATGGGCCAAAAGAACGCCCGGTTATGGGTGGGCGCTTTTCCTTCTAGTGGTGATGGCTCTCGGGGCTCTGGCCGGATGGCTTACCTGCTTTGCACCGGAGGCGGCCGGGAGCGGTATTCCGCACGTGGAAGCGGTGCTCCTGGAGCAGCGGCGTCTTGTTTGGTGGCGCCTTATTCCGGTGAAATACCTGGCCGGGGTTTTTGCCATCGGCGCAGGGCTGTCTCTAGGGCGCGAAGGGCCTACGGTGCAGTTGGGTGCGGCCACAGGGCAGGCGATTGGCCGTGTTCTCAAGCGTTCTTACGTGGAGGAACGCTACCTCATCACTTGCGGTGCCGGGGCCGGCCTGGCGGCGGCCTTTAATGCCCCTTTGGCCGGGGTGGTGTTCGTAGTCGAGGAACTACGCCGCAACTTCTCGCCTTATATACTTTTGTCTGCTTTCACGGCCAGTGTGGCGGCGGGGTCGGCGGCTCAACGCCTCCTCGGTTTAAAACCGCTTCTCCCCCTTTCCGGCGTGGCGCCTCTCCCGCCCGGTGCGCTGCCGTTCTTTGTTCTGCTCGGGCTGGCCGCAGGGATTTTCGGGGTTATCTTTAATCGGAGCTTAAGCTTAGTGCAGGACCTTTATTCCCGACTCGCGCGGTTGCCGCGCTGGCTTCACCCGGTTCTGGCCGCAGCTTTGGCAGGACTTGTCGGTTACTTCTTCACGCCGCGAGTGTTGGGCGGTGGTCACGCCCTGGTAGAAGAGGTGCTGAGGGGTAACGTGCCGCTTGAGATTATTCCTCTTCTTGTCGCAACTAAGTTCATCCTGACCATGGTCAGTTACGGTTCGGGGGTACCCGGCGGCATTTTCCTTCCACTCCTGGCCATAGGGGCTCTCCTGGGCTCCGGCGTAGGACAATTGACAGGTGCGTACTTCACCGGCCTCAACGGCCTTACGGGCACATTTGCGGCGGCGGGTATGGCCGCCTATTTCACGGCCATTGTCCGAGCCCCGCTCACCGGTATTGTTCTCATCCTTGAACTTACGGGCAGCTACGCCAACATGCTTTTCGTTCTGACGGCTTGCCTGACGGCTTATCTGGTGGCGGAGGGGCTAAAGGTCCTTCCTGTGTACGAAATGCTCCTCGAGCGAGACCTGGCATGTAACACCGGAGCGGCATCCGCTGCCTGCCGGGAAGGCATGATGCTGGTGGAACTCACCGTAGAGAGCGGTTCCCCTTTGGACAGGCACCTGCTAAGGGAAATGGATCTCCCAGACGATTGCCTCTTCCTAGCCGTTCGCCGGGGTAGCCGTGAGCTGGTGCCGCGCGGCAATACCAGGCTGCAAGCCGGTGACCAGGTGGTGCTTCTCGTACCCCGAGAAAAGGCGGGCCAGGTTATTGCCCGGGTTCGTTCGCTCGCTGTCTGTGGCCCGGAGCCCGGGCGCTAGATCGCTTGCTTTTTTATGCCGTTCCTGTATAATTGAGCTGAAATAATTTACGGTGAAGAAGGGGGAAAGTACTCCAGTTACCCGGGTGAAGAGAGCCGGCGGGTGGTGCAAGCCGGTGCCGGAGCTGGGGGAATCCGCCCCGGAGCCGACGGGAAAGCCGTTCCGGTGGTGCCGTTATAACCGCCGAGCTGGATGTGAGCCAACCAGGGTGGCAAAGCGGGTAAACCTGTCCCTGTTCGGGGCGGGTTTTTTTGTTAAAGGAAGCTAATGGAGGGATGATGAAAATGCTCGATCCCAAGTTCGTACGCAGCAACCCCGACGTAGTGCGGGAGGCCTTACGCAAGCGCCGCGCCAGTGCAAACCTGGACGAATTTCTGAGGCTTGACGAAGAAAGGCGGCGGCTTCTCGGCGAGGTGGAACAGCTAAAGGCACGCCGTAACAGGGCTTCCGAAGAGATTGCCCGGCTGAAGAAGGCCGGGCAACCGGCGGAAGACCTCATCGCCGAGATGCGGGGCGTATCCGACCAGATTAAAGAGCTCGATGCCCGGGTACGGGAAGTGGAGGAAGAACTAAACCGGGCGCTCCTTTATATCCCGAACATTCCCGACGAAAGCGTTCCGGAAGGAGAGTCCGATGCCGACAATCCGGTGGTGCGCACGTGGGGCGAACCCCGCAAGTTTACCTTTGAGCCCAAGGCCCATTGGGACATCGGGGTGAATTTAGACATCCTGGATTTTGACCGGGCCGGCAAAATCACCGGAGCCCGCTTCACCGTGTACAAGGGGCTTGGTGCGCGGCTTGAACGCGCCTGCATCAACTTCATGCTTGACCTTCACCTCAAACAGGGTTACACAGAAATCTTCCCGCCTTTCATAGTAAATGCCGACAGCATGGTGGGTACCGGACAGCTTCCCAAGTTTAAAGACGACATGTTTAAACTCGAGGGGCTGGATTACTACCTGATCCCAACGGCCGAAGTGCCGGTTACCAATCTGCACCGGGACGAGATCCTAGACGCGGACAAGCTGCCCATTTACTACGTGGCCTATAGCGGCTGCTTCCGGGCGGAAGCCGGATCGGCAGGCCGGGACACCCGCGGTCTGATCCGCCAGCACCAGTTCAATAAAGTGGAGCTCGTCAAGTTTACCACGCCCGAAACTTCTTGGGAGGAGCTGGAAAAACTTACCCGCGATGCCGAAGAGGTGCTCCAGCTCTTGGAGCTTCCTTACCGTGTGGTTACCCTCTGCACGGGCGACTTGGGCTTCAGTTCGGCCAAAACGTACGACATCGAGGTATGGTTACCCAGCTATAACGGTTACAAGGAGATATCTTCCTGTAGCAACTTCTGCGACTACCAGGCACGCCGGGCAGGCATCCGCTACCGTCCCAGCCCAAAGGCAAAGGCCGAATACGTGCACACCTTAAACGGCTCGGGTCTCGCCGTCGGCCGTACAGTGGCGGCCATCCTAGAAAACTACCAACAGGAAGACGGATCGGTGATAGTTCCGAAGGCGCTCAGGCCTTACATGGGTGGGATTGAAGTTATTAAATAATAACCGGAGGCGCACGGGAAGGCGCCAAAAGCACGACCGCTAACCGGCCCGCCGCCCAGCGGGTTGACAGAGCTGGCGGGGTGTGGTATAGTAGAAGCGTACCGCCCAGGGGAGCGTGTCGCCATGGGCGGCGGATGCCGCGGGGAAGGGTGTCCGAGCGGTTTAAGGAGCTGGTCTTGAAAACCAGTGACTCGCAAGAGCCGTGGGTTCGAATCCCACCCCTTCCGCCAACTGCCCTCTGCATTCCCCGCTTTGACAGGTGAAACGCGGAGAGGTGGCCGAGTAGGTCGAAGGCGGTCGCCTGCTAAGCGATTGTACAGGCGAAAACCTGTACCCCGGGTTCGAATCCCGGCCTCTCCGCCATGATTTACGCGCGCCCGTAGCTCAGCTGGATAGAGTGTCTGACTACGAATCAGAAGGTCGGGGGTTCGAACCCCTCCGGGCGCGCCACTACATGTCCCTATAGCTCAGGTGGATAGAGCGGGGGATTCCTAATCCCCGTCTGCCGGAGGTTCGAGTCCTCCTAGGGACACCACTTTATGAGGTTACAGCAGCAAGCATAGGTGATGGTTTTGACCGGCGCCGAGGACGAGCATTACATGCGGCGGGCGTTAGAATTGGCCCGCGAAGCAGCCGCCCGGGGAGAGGTCCCTGTGGGGGCGCTTATTGTCCGTAACGGCGAAATTATCGCCGAAGGTAGCAACTGCCGCGAAGAGGATAAAGACCCGACGGCCCATGCCGAACTCTTGGCCATTCGGGCGGCGGCCAGGGCATTAGGGGGCTGGCGGCTTACGGGGGCTACGCTCTATGTAACGCTGGAACCTTGTGCCATGTGTGCCGGTGCCCTCGTGCTGGCCCGGGTGGAGCGGCTGGTTTATGGTGCCGACGATCCCAAAGCGGGTGCCGTCCGGAGCTTGTACCGCTTGGTAGAGGATGAGCGGCTCAACCACCGCGTGCAGGTTACACCGGGCGTCCTGGCTGAAGAGTGCGGCGAGGTGCTGCGCGAGTTTTTCCGCAAGCGCCGGGAAAGGTAGTTTCGGGCTGAGAAAAAATTAGGTGGAGAGATGGCCGAGTGGTTGAAGGCGCTCGCCTCGAAAGCGAGTAGGCGGTTTACCTGCCTCGTGAGTTCGAATCTCACTCTCTCCGCCATTACAATTCAATACTTTCTTTGTAGGCCTAACTATGCGGAGAGGTGGCTGAGTTTGGTCGAAGGCGCTCGCCTGGAGAGCGAGTAGGCGGATTAACCTCTGCCTCGTGGGTTCGAATCCCACCCTCTCCGCCATGTTATTATAGACATTAAGCTTTAAAGCTTGGCCGTGCTAGACGGGGAGGTAGCGGTGCCCTGTACCTGCAACCCGCTGAAGCAGGGTCGAATTCCTGCCCGAGGCCTAGTCTTGTGGGGTCCGGCCGCGGTAAGCGGTGAAGAGAGCCGGGTCCTGCGCAACGTAAATTCATGAACCCCGTCAGGCCCGGAAGGGAGCAGCGGTAAGTGAACCCTTACGTGTGCCGCAGGTGAACCTGGCTGGAGCCGGCTGCCGGGGTAACGCCCGGAAGGCTATGTCGACGGCAGGTGCACGGCCGCTGATTTATTTATTTAAAGGGTAGCTTAAGGCTGCCCTTTTATGCTTGCTGCGGCGGGAGGATTTTTCTCCCCAGCCCCCGAATACTAGATCCAGGTGAGAGACGGGGGGACATCTATGACCTACCGCGCCCTATACCGGGCTTGGCGACCGCAAAACTTTGACGAGGTGCTGGGCCAGGAACACGTAAGTCGCACTCTAAAGAACGCCATAGCTACCGACCGGCTCGCCCACGCCTACCTTTTTTGCGGGCCGCGCGGTACTGGCAAAACCAGCATGGCCAAAATCCTGGCCAAGGCCCTAAATTGCGAGCACGGTCCTACCCCCGAACCGTGCGACCGGTGTGCCCTGTGCCGGCGCATTCGCGAGGGGTACTGCCTGGACGTGCTGGAGATGGACGCGGCCTCCAACCGGGGTATCGATGAAATCCGCTCTCTTCGGGACCAGGTGAATCTGGCGCCGGCGGAAGCTCGCTACAAGGTATACATCATCGACGAAGTACACATGTTAACCGCCGAGGCCTTTAACGCCTTCCTAAAGACCCTCGAGGAACCGCCGCCGCGGGTGGTTTTTGTTCTGGCCACAACCGAACCAGAACGCATCCCGGCTACCATCCTTTCGCGCTGCCAGCGCTTTGATTTTCGCCGGCTCACTCCAGAGATCATTGCCCGACGCTTGGGCCAGGTGGCCGGCGCAGAGGGTCTGACGGTGGAGCCGCGCTCCCTGGCCCTTATCGCCCGGGCGGCCGAAGGCAGCCTGCGCGATGCCTTAGGCCTTTTGGATCAGTGCATTTCTTTTAGCGGCAAAACCATCCACCATGAGGACGTGCTGGAGCTTTTAGGAGCTCCACCAGGCGAGGTTCTTACGGCCATCGTTGCCGCTTTAGGGGAAAAGAACGCCGGCCGGGCCATAGAGCTTTTATCTACCCTGCGGGCCCAGGGGAAAGACCCGCGCCTTATCCTGAAAGATCTTATCCTCTGGCTCCGCAACCTTATGCTTCTCAAAGTTTGCCGGGAACCGGGGCCGCTTCTTTCCCTGAGCCCAGAAGAAGTAGCCGAACTTACCAAGGCGGCGGCCCATTGGGCTGCTTCCCGAGTCATGGCTGCGCTTAAGGAACTAGGTGAAGAGGAAGGAGCGCTGCGCTGGACTGCTCAACCTTGGATTGTCCTTGAGACGGCTCTGGCCGGGCTTTGTCTCGACGGGGAAGGCCCGGATATGCGCAGCGAGATGCAACCTGAACCCGTGTCCCTTCCCTCCGCCGACCAACTCCAAACCACAAGGGAGGGTGCACCTAAGCCTGAACCAAACGCCCATCACGATTCTTCCGGGGTGTCCCTGGCTCAGATTAAGGCATCCTGGCCGCGCATTTTAGAAGAGATTAAAGGTCGGAGTCCGGCTTTAGAAGCCGTATGGCGCTACGGAGAGCCGTCCGCCTTATCCGGCAACGCTTTAACTGTACGTTTTGCTGCAGAGGGCATCAAAAACGTGGCCGCGCAGCCGGAAAAACTCCGGGCTTTAGAAGAAGCACTGCAAGGGATTTTCAAGCTCTCTCTTACGGTGCTGGTGGAAGCGGGTCCTGCGCCTCGTTCGGTGGGCGCCGGCGAAAGCCGCCCTACCGAACCGGGGGAACCGGCGGGTGTGCGCGAGGCGCGCGCTCTCTTTGGCTCGGATAAAGTGATAGTAAGAAATAAAACCAAGAAGGAGTGAACCGGCTTGGGTATGGGTAACATGAACAAGCTGCTCAAACAGGCGCAAAAACTTCAGGCGGAGATGGCGCGGGTCCAAGAAGAAATGGCAGCCAAAACGGTAGAAGCTGCCGCCGGCGGTGGAGCTGTTACTGTCACGGTAAACGGGCGACCTGAGGTCGTTGCGGTGAAGATCGACCCGGCTGCTGTTGACCCAGAAGACCTGGAAATGCTTCAAGACCTGATTGTTGCTGCGACCAACGAGGCCCTGCGCAAGGCTCAAGAGATGGTGGCCCAGGCTATGGCCCGCTTCACCGGGGGTCTCAGCCTACCCGGGTTTTAGGGAGCGATTAGGATGTACTATCCCGAACCGATGGCCCGGCTGATTGAGGAGCTGCGCAAACTCCCTGGCATTGGACCGCGTAGCGCCCAGCGCTTGGCCTTCCATATTCTCGATTCGTCCAAAGAGAGCGTCGAGCGCCTGCTGAATGCCATTACCGAAGCCAGGGAAAAGGTACGACACTGCTCTATTTGCGGCAACCTGGCCACAGCCGATCCTTGCGCCTTATGTACCAGCGCTGGACGGGACCGCAGCGTAATCTGTGTGGTGCAGGAGCCCCGGGACGTGGTGGCCATGGAAAAGACGCATGAGTACAAAGGCCTTTACCACGTATTGGGAGGGGCCATTTCCCCCATGGAGGGCATAGGGCCCGAGCAGCTCAGGGTAAAGGAACTTGTGGAGCGCCTTAAAGGCGGTGAGGTGAAGGAAGTCATCCTTGCCACCGACCTCAATGTAGAAGGCGAGGTTACGGCCACATATCTGGCGCGCCTCTTAAAACCGCTCGGTGTAAAAACTACGCGCCTGGCGCACGGCCTCCCCGTAGGTGGGGATCTGGAGTACGCGGACGAGGTGACGCTGGCCAAGGCCCTGGAAGGGCGCCGGGAGCTTTAAGGGCAAGGGACGGTTTGGTATGCTCCCATCACCTCCTGGTTATCCTAGCTTTAAGGAAAGAAAAACCAGGAGGGAGAAGCATGAACGAGCGTCTGGCGCAAAGTTTAAAAGATGCCTTGATCAAAGCTGGAGCCGTGGCGGCGAGCTTTTTCGGCCCGGCGACTCCTGCCCGGGAGAGTTTTGATCTTTCTGCTGAGGTGGAGGCGGCTAAGGCGGATTGGGTAGCGGCCCGCCAATATTTC
This sequence comes from Bacillota bacterium, assembly GCA_030153805.1. Taxonomy (GTDB): domain Bacteria; phylum Bacillota; class DTU030; order DUMP01; family DUMP01; genus DUMP01. The sequence goes on from JASKLG010000002.1 coordinate 15,056, forward strand.
GACACGGTTACCGATCCAGACCTTATCGATTTCGCCGTCTACAATATGGAGGCTGCACAGCGTCGTTATACTTATCTTCTCAAACGGGCACGTGCGGAAGGCGTCCGGGTTCAGGCGGGCTAGACATATTTTTCCTACCGGGGCCGTATAATCTGGTAGACAGGTTGTGCGGCCCCGCTGCCGCTCGGGAGGGTTTTTGATGGATGCCAACATTAACATCATCATCGCTTATGCCTTCGGCCTTTTTCTCCTTTACCTCATTGCCCGCCTCCTTTTGGTGCCTATAAAGATCCTTCTCAAGCTCATTTACAACGGCCTTATCGGCGGAGTGATACTCTTTTTGGTGAACCTGGTCGGCGGTTATTTCGGGCTCTTTATCCCCATTAACCCCATTACTGCCCTGGTGGCCGGCTTCCTGGGGGTACCGGGCGTGGTGCTGCTTATTCTGCTTCAATTCCTGCGCGTCTAGGGAAAAAGAACTGGACAATTTTTCTTGACGCTTTGTCCCGGCATTTGGTATACTTGAATACGGGCACCTGGGCGCGAAGGTATCACGTATACTGTATTCACCCAACCCCCGCAAGAGGGGTTTTTTTGCTTTACGGTGTTACACTACCCCTATGGAACTCAGCCTCCTCAGGCGTCCGACCCAAAGGAGGTGGGGTAGCACGGGTAGGGGCCGGAAGATGAGGAAGGCTATGTGAAGCCTCTAGTACGCAGGAAGGAGGATACTTATGGCAAAGCTTCTGGAGATCCGCTGGCACGGCCGCGGAGGACAGGGTGCCAAGACGGCAGCCCAGCTCTTGGCGGAAGCTGCTTCGTCGGTGGGCAAATACATCCAAGGGTTTCCCGAATACGGCCCGGAGAGGATGGGTGCACCCGTTCTGGCTTTTACGCGGATCAGCGATGAACCCATCCACCTCCATTGCCACGTTACAGAACCGCAAATTGTAGTGGTGCTGGATCCCACCCTCCTCGCCAAGGGCGATGTGACTCAGGGAGTACCGGAAGACGGTATTATCCTCATCAATACCGATAAGTCTCCGGCCGAGATGCGGCAGGCCATGAAGCTTTCGGGCCGCAAGATTTACACGGTGAACGCCAGCCGCATCGCCGAAGAGACAATCGGCCGTCCCATCCCCAACACGCCTCTCATGGGTGCTCTCATTAAGATTACCGGGATTATGAGCCTTGATGCTCTCTTGGAGGACACCCAGAAGAAGCTGGCGAAGAAGTTTGCCGGCCGGCCAGAAGTGGTGGAGGGCAACCTCAAGGCTGTGCGGCGGGCTTATGAGGAGGTGCAGGGAGAATGAATAGGCCTCTTACCTGGAAGGAAGTACCTCAGGGTGGTTGGATTGAAAAGCCGGGGAACGCCGTAGATTACGAGACCGGCGACTGGCGGTCCATTAAGCCGGTTTGGATCGCCGAAAACTGCATTCACTGCCTGCGCTGCTGGGTTTTTTGCCCGGATGCTTCAATTATGACCGAGGGCGGGAAGATGACCGGCATCGATTACAAGCACTGTAAAGGCTGCGGGATTTGTGCCAACGAGTGCCCGGCCAAACCCAAGGCCCTCGAAATGGTTAATGAAAGCGACAGCGGCGATAAGTAACGGGAAGGGAGGAAGAAAGATGCAGGAGAGAATCGCCCTAACCGGCAATGAAGCCATGGCTCTGGCCATGAAGCAGATCAACCCGGACGTCGTCGCCGCGTACCCTATCACGCCTCAGACGGAGATCGTTCAGATTTTCTCCGACTACGTGGCCAACGGGCGCGTTAAGACCGAATTCATTACTGTGGAAAGCGAGCACTCGGCCATGAGCGCCACCGTCGGTGCGGCATCAAGCGGTGTGCGTGCCATGACGGCGACCTCCTCCCAGGGCCTGGCCCTTATGTGGGAAGTGGTATACATTGCGGCTTCCAACCGGCTGCCGATCGTCATGCCGGTGGTGAACCGTGCCCTGTCCGGCCCCATCAACATCCACGGCGATCACAGCGACACCATGGGTGCCCGCGACTCCGGCTGGATTCAAATCTACTCGGAGAATACGCAAGAAGCTTACGACAACCTGATTCAGGCGGTGCGCATCGCGGAGCATCCGGATGTGCTTCTGCCCGTTATGGTAATGATGGACGGCTTCATCATCAGCCACGCCATGGAGAACCTCTTCATCCTCTCCGATCAAGACGTACAAAAATTCGTGGGCGAGTTTAAACCCCACCGGCCGTCGCTTCTCGATGTTGACAACCCGGTTACCGTAGGTCCGTTGGCCCTCTACGATTATTACATGGAGTTCAAACGCCAGCAGGCCGAGGCTATGAGGGGAGCTAAACCGGTCATCCTCGAGGTGGCGAAGGAGTACGCTGAGCTGACCGGCCGCAAGTATGGCCTCTTTGACGCCTACAAGCTCGACGACGCCGACCTGGCCATCGTGGTGCTTTCGTCCACGGCCGGAACTGCGCGCTATGTAGTGGATGAACTTAGGGAGAAAGGTATTAAAGCGGGGCTTCTCAAACTGCGCGTCTTCAGGCCCTTCCCCTATGAAGAGCTGGCGCAGGTTTTGGCAGACCGCAAAGCCATAGCGGTCATGGACCGGGCGGACAGCTATTCCGCCTTCGGCGGCCCGCTCTTTACCGAGGTGCGGTCGGCCATGTACGATGCCAAGAAGCGCCCGCCGATTGTGAATTACATCTACGGCTTGGGCGGCCGCGATGTGAATCTGGACCATATCCGCAAGGTGTATAACGACCTGGTCGAGATCGCCCGCACGGGCGAGGTCACCCAGCTTGTCAACTATCTAGGCGTACGCGAGTAGGAGGTGACGACGATGGCTAACCTGAAACAACTTTCCGAACTCGAAGGTTTCTTTACTCCCGGACATCGCATGTGCGCCGGGTGTGTGGCGCCCGTAGTCGTCCGTCAGGTGGCCATGGCTGCCGGCGACACGCCGGTGGTAGTGGCCAACGCCACCGGTTGCCTGGAAGTGGCCAGCACCATCTTTCCCTATACTGCCTGGCGCTGCTCCTGGATTCACAACGCTTTCGAAAACACCGCGGCGACCCTAAGCGGCGTGGAAACCGCCTACCGGGCCCTGAAGAAACAGGGAAAGATCAATAAAGACATCAAGTTCATTGCCTTCGGCGGCGACGGTGGGACCTACGACATCGGCCTGCAGTCCCTTTCCGGGGCCATGGAGCGCGGCCACAACATGGTATACATCTGCTACGATAACGGTGCCTACATGAACACCGGCATTCAGCGCTCCAGCGCGACGCCCCAGTTCGCCGACACCACCACCAGCCCGGCCGGCAAAGTCATCCCCGGGAAGGTGCAGTGGCGCAAGGACCTCACGGCCATCATGGCGGCGCACAACATTCCTTATGTGGCGCAGGTGGCACCCAGCCACTTCAACGACCTTATCGCCAAAGTTCAAAAGGCCCTGGCGGTGGACGGCCCGGCCTTTATCAACGCTCTGGCTCCTTGCCCGCGCGGCTGGCGGTACGATACCCGGGAAGGTGTTGAGATGACCCGCCTGGCGGTGGAGACCTGCTACTGGCCGCTCTACGAAGTGGAGAACGGCGAATGGCGCCTTACCTATAAACCTCGCGAGAAGAAGCCCCTCGTCGAATGGCTGAAAAAACAGGGGCGCTTCCGCCACCTGTTTACGGAGGAGAACAAGCCGCTTCTCGAGGAATTCCAGCAGCGCGTCGATCGGGAGTGGGAAAAGCTCCTCAAGCGCTGCGGCGAGGCATAACCGAGTGTCGAGCAAGGTGCCGGGTATACCGGCACCTTTTTTTACTTTCCGCGCCTCCCCCGGGAGGGGCAAACGGCAGGAATTGACGCCAGGACGTGCGAAATCTACTCTAGAGATAAACTTCCTGACGGGTACGGTGCCGGACCGGCAAATAAAGAGTTAAGCGCCCGGACATTTCCAGGCAGACAGGGAGCCCGTTCGCCTGGCTTCCCTGTACATCTATAAAAGGGGACGGTATAATAGGTGCAGAGACAGGAACAAGCGCCCCTATGGGAAGCCCTGCTATCCTACGTGCGCGCCGGCTACACCAAATTTCACGTTCCCGGCCACAAGGGGGGGCGGGGAGCGCCCCCTGAACTCGGCGCTGCGTGGGGTCGTTCCCTGCTGGAATTCGACCTTACCGAGCTTCCCGGCTTAGACAACCTTCATGCTCCGGCAGGTGCCATTCGTGTGGCACAGGAACTTGCTGCAGAGCTGTACGGAGCCGACGCCTCGTTTTTCCTGGTCGGCGGAACTTCGGCCGGCCTTATTGCCGCCGTGCTGGCCGCGACCCGGCCGGGGATGCGCCTCATCCTGCCCCGCCATGCCCACCGTTCACTTCTGGCGGCGGTCATCCTAGGCGATTTGGAGCCGGTCTTTTATCCGGTATATGTGGATAAGGAGTGGCTGCTCCCCGGCGGCTGGGATGAGGAGGCTGCCGAGATGCTCATCCGCCGAACGCGCGGGGCGGGTGCTGTAGTGCTGGTTCACCCCACCTACCACGGCTTAATCGGGCGGGCGCAGGAGCTTACGGCTGCAGCCCATGCGGCCTCGCTGACGGTAATAGCCGATGAGGCTCACGGGCCCCACTTTTACCTTCATCCCGATCTGCCGTCCGGGGCGCTTACCTTTGGAGCCGATCTGGCAGCCCAAAGTGCCCATAAACTCCTCGGCTCCCTAACTCAAAGTTCCTGGCTACACCTGGCCGGCGGTCGCGTAGCTGCATCTCAGGTACAGGAGGTTCTGCGCTGGCTCGAAAGTTCAAGCCCCTCTTACCTTCTAATGGCTTCGCTGGACCTGACCCGGCGGCAGGCAGCTCTTACGGGACGAAGTGCGTGGGGACGCACCTTAGAGCTGGCCGAGCGGGTGCGGGCAGAAATCGGCCGCCTTACAGGCATTACCTGCCTCGATGCCACCTCCTGGCCGGGAGTGACTGCCCAGGATCCCTGTAAGCTTACGCTTAAGGTGAGCGACCTCGGGCTTACCGGGGTAGAGGCTGCCGCTTACCTGCGGCAGGCCCACGGCATTCAGGTGGAAATGGCCGACCTTTGCACCATTCTTCTCGTCCTCACCCCGGCCGACGACGAAGAAACGGCAAAAAGACTTCTGGCTGCTCTTTCGTCTCTGGTGCGCGGGCGGCACGGGGCTAAGGGGCGGGTATGGGACCTTCCGGCACTTCCTCCTCCTGTGCAGCGCCTCCGTCCGCGGGAGGCGGCCTTCACCCGGCAGGTGAGCGTACCCTGGCGGGCCGCGCGGGGCCGGGTGGCCGCCCGGACGCTGGTACCTTACCCGCCCGGTGTACCCCTACTCTGGCCGGGTGAAGAGGTAACGGCGGAGGTGCTGGAAGTGGCCGAGGCGTACCGGCACGCCGGCGTTGAACTCCAAGGTGTTACTGAGGGAGAGCGGGAAGAGCCTCTCCTGGTTGTGGTGGAGGAATGATACTTGTTCATTACTGTGGAGGGAATTGACGGTTCCGGTAAGAGCACCCAGCTCAGACTTCTGGCCGAGTGGCTTCAGGGCTTAGGAAGAGAGATAGTTATTACGCGCGAGCCGGGTGGGACGCTACTCGGTGAGGAAATCCGCCGCCTGCTCCTTACGGCCGGGCCGGAGAGCATTGTTCCTCAGGCGGAGTTCCTCCTTTACGCTGCCGCCCGGGCCCAACTCGTCGCCCAGGTAATCCGGCCGGCGCTGGCCCGTGGTGCGCTTGTGCTGTCCGACCGCTTTAGCGATTCCACTTTGGCCTATCAGGTGGCCGGCCGGGGGTTGAAAAAGGGCTGGGTGGAGGAGGTGCTGCTGGGGGCGACCGGCGGGCTTCGACCGGACCTGACGTTCCTTTTTGATATATCACCCCAAGAAGCCCGGGCCCGAAAGGGCGCGGCCGATCGCCTGGAGAAGGAAGGCCTGGAGTTCTTTCGCCTGGTGCGCGAAGGATATCTTGCCCTCGCCCACCAAGAGCCGGAGCGTATCGTCGTCCTTCGCGGCGACCTACCGCCCGCCGAGGTTCAGGCCGAGGTAAGACGGTACGTCGCCGAGAGGCTTGGAATTGCCTGAGAAAAAGGGGGGCTGCGAGGTGAAGCTGATCATTGCCGTAGTCCAGGATCAGGATGCCGGGTGTTTGCTGGAGAAACTGCTTGCCGCCGGTCACCGGGCCACCCGCCTGGCCACCACAGGAGGGTTTCTCCGCCAGGGCAACACTACGCTTCTTATCGGCATGGAAGATGAGAAGGTGGAGGAAGTCTTAAAAATCATTGAGGAGACATGCCGCTCTCGTACTCAGGTTGTCACCCCCTGGGTACCGCTGGGCGGCTCGGTGGACAGCTACGTTCCTTACCCGGTGGAAGTGGCCGTAGGTGGCGCAACGGTGTTTGTACTTTCGGTGGAAGATTTCCGGAAACTTTAGGTGTGGCCCATGGTGTGGGAAGAGTTCAAAGAACAGGCGGCAGCCTACCGGCTCCTTAAAGGGGCGGTGGTTTCCGGCAGGGTGGCTCATGCCTATTTGTTCTTAGGCCCGGATGCCCGGGGTAAGGAGGCGGCGACCCGCTGGCTGGCCCAGGCCTTAAACTGCGTGGGCGGCCGGGGCGAACCGTGTGCTGCCTGCCGCAGCTGCCACCTTATTGCTGCCGGGACGCACCCAGATGTGCGCGGCCTCGCTCCCCGCGGCCGCCACATCCGCTTGGACGAGGTTCGCGAACTCGTACGTACGGCGGCTGCTTCACCCCTCACCGGGCAGACCAAGGTATATATCATAAATGAAGCGGATAAACTTTTGCCGGAAGCGGCCAACCACCTCCTGAAACTACTGGAAGAGCCGCCGCCGGCGACGGTGTTCGTTCTTACAGCCGCGCGCGACTATGCCCTCTTGCCGACGATTGTTTCCCGTTGCCAGGTAGTTCCTTTTCGGGCTCTGGCGCCGGAGGTTCTAGTCCGGCGTTTTATCGCAGAAGGGCATGACCCGGACTTGGCACACCGGGCGGCTTTCCTAAGCGGCGGCGATGCGGACGAAGCGGCTCAGTGGCTCAGCGCCGAAGGGCAACGCGCCGTGACCGAATTTCTCGAGTTTGCGCCGGCCATTTTTAGCGGCAAAGGAGCCGTTCTTAAAATTGCGGCGTCCTACCAGAACGACCCGGGCCGTTTTCTCACCCTTCTCAGCGCCTGGTATCGGGATCTCATTCTCTGGCGTTCGGGGAGGCGCGAAGGCCTGGTGTTTCGCGGCGAGGAGGAACTTCTCGAGCGGGTGGCGACGCTTTGTTCTCCCGGCGCCCTGGTGCGGTCCTGCCGGGCAATCGCGCAGGCGCTCCGGCTCCTTTCCGGTCGCAGTACTGTCAATGTGCGCCTTGTCCTGGAGGCGCTTCTTGCAGAACTGGCCCAGGCGGAGGTCTAATGCCGCCGGAGGGCAAGGAGGTGAAGATGCCATTCAGCGTGTTGTAGGTGTCCGCTTTAAAAAAGCGGGTAAGGTGTACTACTTCGATCCCGGCACGCTCGACCTTAAGCAAGGAGACAATGTAATTGTAGAAACTGCGCGGGGGGTAGAGTTTGGCGAGGTGGTGATGGCCCCGCGCGAGGTGCCTGATGAAGAGGTGGTCTCGCCGCTCAAGCAAGTAATGCGGGCGGCCACGCCCGAAGACCGCCAGCAGGTAAAGGAGAACAAAGCCAAAGAAAAAGAAGCCTTTAAGATCTGTCAGGCCAAGATTGCGGCCCATGGCCTGCCAATGAAGCTTGTCGACGTGGAGTATACCTTTGACCGGTCGAAGATTATCTTTTACTTCACCGCCGAAGGGCGGGTGGATTTTAGGGAACTCGTGCGGGACTTGGCGTCCGTGTTCCGAACCCGCATAGAACTTCGGCAGATCGGGGTGCGGGACGAAGCAAAGCTCTTAGGCGGACTCGGCCCGTGCGGGCGTGTGTGCTGCTGCAGCGTATTTTTGGGCGAGTTCCAGCCGGTTTCCATCCGTATGGCCAAAGAACAGAACCTTTCGCTGAACCCGACGAAGATTTCCGGTCTCTGCGGCCGCTTAATGTGCTGCCTGAAGTTTGAAGCGGGAAACGGTACAAGCAAGGAGTGTGCCAAGAAAGAAGAATAAATACCGTTTCGCTTGGCAGGAACCTGCGTAATGGTGTAGAATAATAGGCAGGGTTAGAGTTGAGGAACAACAAGGGGGAGGAGAATAACCGTGCAAAGTCCCATGCGCCTGGGTCTGACGTTGATGATCCTGTGCGCGCTGGCAGCTGGGCTCTTAGCCTTCACCGATGCGCAAACCGGACCGATCATCGCCAAGAACGACCAGGCGAAACTCGAAGCAGCTCTTAAGGAACTTTTACCGCAGGCCCAAAGGTTTGAAACTACCCAAGAAGGAGACAAAACCTTTTACCTGGGCTATCAAGGAGACAAAGAAGTCGGGGTTGTAGCCGTCTTCCCACAAAAGGGTTTTGGCGGCTTCATGAAGCTGATGCTGGGCGTCAGCAGTGAAGGCAAAATAACCGGCTTCCGGGTACTGGAGCACTCTGAAACCCCCGGATTGGGTGCCCGCATCACCGAAGCATCTTTCCAAGAACAGTTTGTCGGCAAGAGCATATCCGATCCCTTCCAGGTGGGCAAAGACGTTCAGGCCATCTCCGGTGCTACCATTTCCTCCCGCTCGGTGGCGGGTGGTTTGAAACTGGTAGCAGGTGAAATTGAAAAGAAGTTCCTATCTAAGGGTACGGCAGCAATCGACATTACCCAGGTTCCGGACGGAGAGTATCAGGGCGAAGCCGAAGGCTTCGAAGGTTCCATTAAGGTTACCGTGAAGGTAGAAGGCGGTAAGATCGTCGACATTCAGGTGATCGAACAGCATGAAACACCTGAGATCGGCGGAAGGGCCTTGCCCGAACTGGCGAAACGGATAATGGATGCGCAAAGCCTCAACGTAGATAATGTGAGCGGTGCTACCTTTACCAGCGAAGGGGTAAAAGCTGCCATCCAGAACGCTCTCTCCGAGTTTGCTACTACCGGCCCGGCGGCCGCCCTGGATCTTAGCAAAGTGGCTGATGGTACCTACAAAGGTACGGGCAGCGGCTTCGGCGGAGACATCAACGTAGAGGTTACAGTGCAGGGTGGCAAGATCACTGAGATCAAGGCCGACGCCTCCAATGAAACACCGGAGATTGGCGGTGCTGCCATCAAGAAGCTCATCGAGGAGATTAAGACCCAGCAAAAACTGGATGTCGACGTGGTAAGCGGCGCTACCTTCTCAAGCCAAGGCTTCTTAGAAGCTGTGGAGAACGCCTTGAAAGGCTAAAAGGCGGAGCGACAGTAAAAACGGGGGTTTATCCCCCGTTTTTACATAAAAAGCGGGTGACGTGTTAGGTGAAGGAGAGGGTTACCTGTGGTAGAGGAGATAGAAGCACGACTGGCTTGGCTGGAGAAAGAACTGGAGATGATTACCGCTGCCGTGCGCGACCTGCGCGCCGAGCTGGGGCGTGCGAAAAATGCGGCGGCGGATAAAGAAAAAACCGGGGAGCGCCAGCAGGTTTTGGGAGAAGGTTATGCCAACCTGGCACGGCTTTACCAAGAAGGATACCATATTTGTCCCATGCACTTTGGTTCCCTACGCCGGGGTGAGGAGTGCCTGGTCTGCACGATGCTGCTCAGGAGGTGAGGCGCATGCCGGGGACGCTTTACTTGGTGGGCACGCCTATTGGCAACCTGGAAGATATCACCTTGCGGGCGCTTCGCATCTTGAGGGAAGTGAACCTTATCCTGGCTGAAGATACGCGCCGTACAAGAAAGCTTCTCAGCCACTATGACATCCATACTCCGCTTCAAAGTTACCACGAACACAATGAGCGTGCCCTGGCACCTCGCCTGCTCGACCGGCAGGCCGGAGGAGAAAATTTAGCCCTGGTTACCGATGCCGGGCTGCCGGGAATTTCCGATCCGGGAACCTATCTTGTAAAGCTGGCGATCGAGCGGGGGCTTCCCGTAGCCGTTATCCCCGGGCCGACGGCTTTTGCCTCAGCCCTCGTGGTTTCCGGCCTTTCTACACAGCGCTTCGCCTTCTGGGGTTTTCCTCCCCGCCAGGGACGGGAGCGTGCGGAAATTTTTAGGGCAGCCCTGGACGATAGTAAGACGGCGATCTTTTACGAGGCACCTACCCGGCTTGCCCGTACGCTAAAAGATTTGGCGGCTCTTGTGCCAGATCGCCCGGCAGCAGTGGTACGCGAACTTACCAAAGTGCATGAAGAAGTCAGCCGCGGAACGCTGGCCCAGCTTGCCGGTGTCTTTTCGGAGCGGGAGGTAAAAGGGGAGGTCTGCCTTGTGATTGAGGGAAAGCCGGCGAACGCTAAACATTCTGAGGAGACGGCGGGGCCGGCTAAGGAAGCGGATGCGGTAACGCTTGTTGAGAATCTTTTGTCGCAAGGGTATGAACGCAAGGAGGCTTTGCGGGAAGCAGCCCGGTGCCTCGGCCTTTCGCGGCGCGCAGTCTACTCTGCCCTGCTTACAAAAAAAATACCCGCACCGAAAGAGAGAGAAGCAGAACGCTTCTAACTCTTTATGGTGGGGGTACTTCTTTCCGGCACAAGAACGGGAACGAGTTATACCGCTTTGGCCTGCATGGCGTTAAGGCACGCCTGGCATACGTTCTTGCCGCGGAAAGTGATAACGTCTTCCGCGCTGCCGCAAAAGATACAGGCCGGTTCGTACTTGCGGAGGATGATCTTGTCCGCGTCGACATAAATTTCTAGAGCATCGCGCTCAGCTATATCCAGCGTTCGGCGCAGCTCGATAGGAATTACGACCCGCCCTAATTCGTCAACCTTTCGTACTATCCCCGTAGACTTCATCATGGTTCGGTCAGTCTCCCTCCCTTTCGACAACCTTTTACAAGTAAAGTATACCAGCGGTACCAATTAAAGTCAATAGTTTGTTTCCAGTAACTGGGGGAGAAATCGGCGGGATGCCCATTGCCGGCTGGGCCCTCGGCTTTAGTCAGTGCCGCTCTGAGTAGAGCTACCGTCCCAGGAATAACGGCTCAACTTGACAAAGAGGCGAGAATTTAGTAGAGTGAACACAAAAGAAAAAAGCGATGACGGGGATGAGTAAGCAGAAGAAGAGCTCAAGAGAGCCGGGTAAGGTGCGAGCCGGTGCTCAGCAGCTGCTGAACATGGCCCCTAAGCTGCGGGCGGAAAGTTCCGGGGGCACCCGGGCGAGTACGTCGCGCCGGTCCCCAAAGAGGGGAGGCAACCGTTAACTTGCCGGGGTATAAGGCGGAGGGCCTTGTACCTGAAGAGGCGCAGGCTGCGAAGCCGCGCGAACTAGGGTGGTACCGCGAGGATGTCCCTTGCCCCTGGCGTGCTGGGGCGGGGATTTTTATTTTCCCGCTTGTAACTCTAAACGGCGTAAAGGAGGCATTGGCTTGGCAGAGAAAACCTTTTACCTCACTACCCCGATCTACTACCCAAGCGATAAGCTCCACATCGGCCATGCCTACACCACGGTAGCGGCCGATGCCCTGGCTCGCTTCAAGCGCCACCAGGGGTATGATGTGATGTTCCTCACCGGCACTGATGAGCACGGGCAGAAGATCGAACGCATCGCTAAAGAACACGGGGTTACTCCCATTGAGTACGTGGACAAGATTGTGGCCGGCATCAAGGATCTCTGGAAAATCCTCGACATCAGCTACGACGACTTTATACGCACTACTGAGGAGCGCCACGTGAAGGCGGTGCAGACCATCTTCCAGCGGCTCTACGATCGCGGTGACATCTATAAGGCCGAGTACAGCGGCTGGTACTGCGTTCCCTGCGAGACCTTCTGGACGGAGCGGCAGGCCGGGACGGAGCACATCTGCCCCGATTGCGGGCGGCCCGTAGAGCTGGTCAAAGAAGAAAGTTACTTCTTCCGCCTCTCCAAGTACGCGGACCGCTGGCTCAAATTCATTGAAGAAAATCCCGACTTTATCCAGCCGCCGTCGCGGCGCAACGAAATGGTCAGCTTTGTCAAACAGGGACTGGAAGACCTGTGCGTCTCCCGCACCACCTTTGACTGGGGCATCCCAGTGCCCTGGGATCCCAAGCACGTCATTTACGTCTGGATCGATGCCCTTTCCAACTACATTACTGCTTTGGGTTATGCCTCGGAGGACGAAAGCAAGTTCCACCGCTACTGGCCGGCGGACCTTCATCTGGTAGGCAAAGAGATTGTGCGCTTTCATACGATTATCTGGCCCATGATGCTTATGGCCCTAGACCTGCCTCTTCCCAAGAAGGTCTTCGGACACGGCTGGCTCGTGCTCGAGGGCGGCAAGATGTCCAAGTCCAAGGGCAACGTGGTAGACCCGGTAATTTTGGTGGACAAGTACGGAGTGGATGCCATCCGGTACTTTCTCCTGCGCGAGATTCCTTTTGGCGCCGACGGATCTTACTCGGAAGAGGCTTTGGTGAAACGGATTAACTCCGACTTGGCCAATGATCTGGGGAACCTTCTTTACCGGACCCTGACCATGATGGAAAAATACTTCGGCGGACGTGTACCGGCTCCGGCCTCTCCTGATGAAGGTCCCGACGCCGATCTTAAGCGCGTAGCCCAGGAAGCCTGTGCCAATGCCGAAGCCGCCATGGACAGGTTGGAGATCAGCGCTGCGCTGGAAGCCATTTGGGAACTGGTTAAGCGGGCCAACAAGTACATCGATGAGGTGGCTCCCTGGTCCCTTGCCCGGGAGAAGAAGAATGAGCGGCTGGGGGCGGTGATGTACAACCTGGCCGAAACTTTGCGCATTGTAGCAGTGATGCTGGTGCCGTACCTGACGCGCGCACCGCAGGCCATTTGGGAGCAGCTGGGCCTTGCCGGAAGCCCGGCAGACGTCGGTTGGCAAGCGGCGCGGCAGTGGGGGTTACTTACGCCCGGTACCCAAACCCGGCGCGGTGCACCTCTCTTCCCGCGCATTGAAGTAAAAAAGGAGGAGAAAAACGAAGTGAGCGAAGAGGTTAAAGCACCGGCGGAGGAGAAGATCAGTATCGAGCAGTTTGCCCAGGTGGAGCTTAAGGTGGCGGAGGTTTTAGCCGCCGAGCGCGTGCCCAAATCCAAGAAGCTCATCCGCCTAGAGATTGCTTTAGGGGACGAACGGCGCCAGATTCTGGCCGGGATAGGTAGGTCCTACACCCCTGAGGAACTGGTGGGCAAGAAAATTGTGGTAGTGGCCAATCTCAAGCCGGCCAAGCTCATGGGTTATGAATCAAACGGTATGTTGCTTGCTGCCAGTTTTCCGGGGGAGGGCGAAGAGGAGCATATTTCGCTACTCACCGTAGACCGCGACATCAAAAGTGGAGCCCGCATTCGCTAGGGGTGATACGTTGCTCATCGACAGCCATGCTCACCTGCAGGATCCGGACCTCCTTCCCGACCTGGAGGATGTGCTACGGCGGGCGCAGGATGCCGGAGTAGAAGGAATTATCTGCGTGGGCTATGATCTTTCTTCATCGCAGCTGGCCGTAAAATTGGCTGAGGAATACCCTTTTATCTGGGCGGCTGTGGGAGTTCATCCGGAGAACCTGGACTCTCTGGCTCCAGATACGTACGACCGCTTGGCCGAGCTGGCCAAGCGGCCGCGGGTGGTGGCCTGGGGCGAGGTCGGGCTTGACTACGTGCATGGCGATCCGGACCGCGCACGCCAAAAAGAGGCCTTTCGCCGGCAGTTGGGGATCGCCCAAGCTTTAAACCTGCCGGTAATCATCCATAACCGCGAAGCACATGGAGACACGCTGGCCATCCTTGAGGAGGCGGGGCCGCGGCAACAGGCCGGTGTCATGCACTGCTTTTCCGGGAGCGCCGAATTTGCCCGGGAGTGTCTTGCGCTCGGCTATTATATTTCCTTTGCCGGACCGGTAACGTTTAAGAATGCCCGGCGCGTGCGGGAGGTGGCCGCCACGATTCCGGCCGAACGCCTCCTCTGCGAGACGGATAGTCCCTACCTTTCCCCGGAGCCTTATCGCGGCCAGCGCAACGAACCGGCACGCGTGGTGGAGGTGGCTACGCAGCTTGCTTCCCTCTTCGGGGAAACGCTCGAAACTTTCGCCCCTCGCCTTACGGCCAACGCAAGGCGGCTATTTGATTTAGATAGATTCCTTCAGGATTGACTGTACCCGCTGGGGCATACTATCCCTTGAGGATGCGAAAGAGGAGGAAGAGTATGCCCGCGAGGTCAAAAGACGACCGGCTAAAAGAAGAAGTGCAGGCCAAACTCGAGCGCGACCCGCAGCTTTCGAGCTACGGCCTTAAGGCCGATGTGGTGGAGGGAGAGGCCCAACTTTCCGGCGTGGTCGATGTGCTGGCCGAAAAAGAACGGGCAGAGCGCCTGGCGCGAAGCGTGCCCGGGATCCGCAATGTGGCGAGCGCCATAGCGGTCAGCACCGACGGTGACATCAACGAAGACGATGTAAGAAGAGAAGTGGCCGAAGAGTTGGCGGCCGACCCGCGGGTAAATACGCGCCGCATCTGGGCTCGGGCTAGCGGCGGGACGGTAATCCTGCACGGCCGGGAGGAAGACGAGAAGGCCAGGGCGGCTGCCCGTGAAGCCGCAGCCCGTGCCCGCGGGGTGACACGGGTACTCGATCAGGTGCGAACCCGTGAGCCTGAAGCAACGCTCGAAGAGATCTTCCATAGCCAAGTTCGGCACGACCGTGAAACCGAAGAGCCGGAGCGCAGCTAGCTCCCTTAAAGGTACCGGGCACCTGGGATTCTTCCCAGGTGCCCGGTACCTTACCGTACGACCCACGAATATACCTCTTCGGCTCGTTCCTGCTCCTCTTTCTTGTCGGGGAACAGCAGGCTGAAGACCACTGAGATGACGATGTTAAGACCAAGGCCCAGCACTCCGCCGTGCCATCCCCACAGAGTCTTCATGCCCGAGAAAGTCATGCCGCCGGCCAGCACAGCTCCGGAAAGCATTCCGAGAAGTACCCCTGTCTTACTGAGGCCTTTCCAATACAACCCCAGAAGGAAGGCGGGTGCCACCTGGATGAGGACTTCGAACTTCAGGGTGAATATCTCGACCAGAGTAGCGGGTGGTTTCCACGCGATTAAGAGGAGCAAAAACACCAAGATTATGCCCGTGATTTTACCCCACATAACCTTTTCTGCTTCATCAGCATTGGGCTTTATGACCTTGCCGTAAATGTCGTTGGATAAAAGAGACGACAACGACAGCAGCACCGAGTCGGTGGTGGACATGATAGCCGCGATGACGCCAGAGAAGAGCAACATCATGAACCAGTAATTAAACGCGGATTTTCCTGCGATCACGTTGGCCATCATCCCCACCAGCTGTTCCGACTGCATTTTATCGAGTCCCGGAAAGGCCTGGGTACCGATGATCCCGATGAGGAACACGACACCGGTGGTGAAGAAAGGCATCCAGGCCATCCGGAGGAGGGACTTCTTGAGAGTCTTCTCGCTGTCGGCAGCGTAAATCCTCTGAATGGCGTGGGGATAAACCGCTGCCCCTATCCCGACCAGGATATACATACTAATCCAGTTGACCGAGGTCTGAAGCGGAGGGACTGCCACTTTCTTGGGTGCCGTCGCAATCAGATTCTGTGTCGCTGAACTGAGGGACCCAAAATTCGCCCACGCCAGCAACACAAAACCTATGACACCGATAAGTATAACGACTCCATTGATAAAGTCGGCTAGGGCGACCGCTTTCATCCCGCCCATCCATTCGTAAATAAGCATTATGGTCACCAGGAATATAACCCCGTAGATGTACGGGATGACGCCGGCCGTGAGGCCAGAGATCGCCTGGCCCATGGCGACGAGCTGTTCCAGAAGGTAGTTCAAGAGCCCGTATGCCATGAGAAGCGTAGCGACCAGAGTCACGGCTTTGGAGTTAAACCTCTTGTCAAACCAGTCAGAGGGAGTGACGAATCCGTATTTTTTTGAGACAACATGAAGCCTAGGAGCAAACAACAGGTAGCCGGCGATCACCAGTACCATGTAGGGTACCGACTGCCACCAGGCGAAACCGAGCCGATATGCGGCAGCTGGATATCCTATAACCGTGTTACCGCTGTACTGAGTCGCAAACAGAGTGAAGAACAGGAGCAGCGGTCCTAAACCCTTGTTTGCTAAGTAGAAACTGCTGAGATTCTTCCGGCTCACCCCACGGGTAGCCAGGTACAATGTGCTTCCCAGTATGAAGAGGGCGTAAGCTACAATGGTTATTACTCCATGCCAGCCTATAAATGGCAGCTTCATTTCCGTTCACCTCCCTTGTCCTTTCCGGAACTGTTATCCAGGAGAGTTTCCATGTCCCAGCAACGATTGATGACGTACCCGAGGAAGAGAGACAGTATTGCCGTCATTAGGAAGGAAATAAAAGCCCAGTAGGGGAAGCCCATTATTACAGGCTCGATTGTGCCCTGGGGAAGGTACCACGGAACCCCGAGCAAAATGATAACGACGAGGACCGGCCAGATCCATTTAATCCTTACCGGTTCGCGAACCACCGCTTGTCCCTCCCTTTGATATCAGTTATATATGAGATACCGTACTATGCTGCGCAGGTAAGACCATCTTCTCGTAACCTAACCAACCTGTGCTACTTTTCCGAGGACTGCAGCCTCATCCGCACGTAAGGCACCAACCCGCCGGCCTGAATGATACCAGCGACCAAGGGTGGGTACGGAGCAGCCTTAAACTCTTCCCCCGTAGTCAGGTTTTTGATCACACCGAGTTCAGGTTGAATTAAGAGTTCATCCTGGGGTTTGGTCTTGCGGTAGGCTTCCTCGGATTCCAGAACCAAAAGGCCGATGTTTACGGCGTTCCTGAAGAATATCCTCGCGAAAGAAGACGCGATTACCGCTCCCACTCCGCAAGATTTCAGGGCTAAAGGGGCATGCTCCCTGGAACTCCCACAACCGAAATTTTGGCCGGCCACGAGTATGTCTCCGGACTTTACCTTTGAGGCGAAATCCCGGTCGGCGCCTTCCATGCAGTGCTTACCCAGCTCTTTCGGGTCCTGAACCGTCAAATACTGGCCGGGAATTATAAGGTCAGTATCGATGTTGTCCCCGAATTTCCATGCGCGGCCACGCACTTCCATGACGTTACACCTCCTCGGGATGGGCGATCCGACCCGCTATGGCTGAAGCCGCCGCAACGTAGGGACCTGACAGGTAGACTTCGCTCTTTTCGTGGCCCATCCGCCCCACGAAGTTTCTGTTGGTGGTGGACACGCAGCGCTCACCTTCGTCCAAAGCCCCCATGTGGCCGCCAAAACACGGCCCGCAGGTAGGAGCAGAAACGATGGCTCCGGAGTCTACAAACACGTCGATGAGTCCTTCCTCGAGAGCTTGTTTGTAGACCGCCTGACTCCCGGGTATGACAAGGGTCCTCACCCACTTACTGACTTTTTTCCCCTTTAGAATCTCTGCGGCAGCCCTGAGGTCAGAAATTCTACCGTTTGTACAGGACCCTATAACGACCTGATGGATCTTCACATCCTTGAGTTCAGATACGGGCCGCACATTTGACGGGAGGTGAGGTACGGCAACCTGGGGTTCAAGTTCTGAAACGTCAAAGGTTATGATCGACTTGTAATTGCAGTCCCCGTCGCTGCGGAGCCGGACAATGGTTTCGTTCCACGGACCATCAGCTTCATTGCCGGATATCTCTCCCATCCCCCGGCGAGCTCTGATTTCTTTCAACCATTCCAAATTCTTTTCATCAGGTTCGACTATCCCCGCCTTGGCTCCGGCTTCAATGGCCATGTTGCACATGGTGAAGCGTCCGTCCATCCCCAGAGAGGCGATAGCCTCACCGCCGAACTCCATGGCGCAGTAGAGGGCTCCGCTAACTCCTATCCTCCCGATAGCGAGCAGAATCAGGTCTTTACCGCCTATCCACCTGTTTGGCTTGCCTTTAAATTCGAATCTTATGGTCTCCGGCACTTTGAGCCAAATCTGTCCGAGCGCCATGGCCCCTGCAAGGTCCGTGCTTCCCACACCCGTGGCAAATGCACCCAGGGCGCCGTAAGTCACAGTGTGAGAATCGGCGCCTATCACCAAGTCACCGGGCTTAATCAGGCCTAATTCGGGTAGCACTACGTGCTCGATGCCAAAGCCTGCATCGTAGAAGTGAACGAGACCTTGGCTCCGGGCGAATTCCCGCATTTTGCTGCTGGATTTTGCCGCTTTCACGTCTTTGTTCGGCGTGAAGTGGTCAAGGATTATAACTACCTTCTCCCGGTCGAACACCCTGGCCGCTCCCATGCTCTTGAAAACATCGACGGCTATGGGCCCCGAAATGTCGTTTGTCATAAGGAGATCGGGACGGACTTCAACTATCTCTCCGGGACATACCTTATCTCTTCCTGCATGGGCCGCAAGAATTTTCTCGGTTATTGTCATACCCATTTGGGACCTCACCCCCCGGAATTTCGTTACCCGGCCGAGAAAGGGCCGGGCACAGTTCATTTGATCTGGTATTTCCGCTCGAGGGCCTGGAAATCTTTGAGACCGACCAGATCATTGAACTCGTGGAAAGCAAGCATTCTGTCTACAAGGCCGGCCGTAGTACCGGTATCTTTGAGTTCCTTCATGGCCTCGCGCATCGCCTGTGTTGCCATGTAAAGAGTCGCCAGAGGGTAAATAACCAGGCTGTAGCCGAGTTCCTGAAGCTCATCCACCGACAACAGAGGCGTCTTTCCGTGTTCGATCATGTTGGCCATAACCGGGGCATCAATGGTGTCAGCGACTTTCTTTAGTTCATCGACGCTCTGGGGGGCCTCCACAAATATTACGTCGGCTCCGGCTGCGACCGCCATCTTTGCTCTCGAAAGAGCCTCGTCCAGACCGTACACCGCTCTAGCGTCGGTCCTGGCGATAATTACGAAGTCAGAATCAGTCCTGGCGTCGACTGCGGCCTCGATCTTCTTGGCCCATTCCTTGGCGTCAATCACCTGTTTCCCTTCCATGTGCCCGCAGCGCTTAGGCATTACCTGGTCTTCGAGGTGGATAGCCGCGACACCAGCCCTTTCGTATTCCTGAATAGTGCGCCTGACGTTAATTGCATTACCGTAACCCGTATCGCCGTCGGCTATGAGGGGAACGTTCACCGCCTGGGCCATCCTCGCTGCGTGATTGGCCATCTCGGTCAAAGTCAAGAGCCCGTAGTCGGGAGCGCCCAAGAGGTCTGCAGAGGCGCCGTACCCGGTCATGTAGACCGCCGGGAAACCCGCCTGTTCGATTATCCTCGCCGAAAGCGCGTTAAAAGCCCCGGGTGCCACAACGATTTTCCCGCTAGAAAGAAGTTTTCTGAGCTGCGTCGTCTTTTTCATCTCAACGGTTACCTCCTTACCAGCATCCGCCGTCTTCCGGAAGACTAACGTAGCCAGCTACGGCAGATGCCTTCGAATAATACATACTGAAGCTTCAACAGTACCGAACATGTTCGCAACTTATACAGAGCAAGAACCGTGCCAACATCTGATGTCGTATCCTGCATGAAAAGCGCTGGTATCATGCTGCACTGTGTAACAAAGGATGTTGCAATTAGGGAACGCAAGTGTTTCGAAAACATTACAGTATGCAACCAACATCCATTTCTTATATCCTAAATTAACTCTGCGATTCGGCAATTGGGGCTGGTGGTACGGTTTTTGCACCCTACGACGATAGAGTGTTTTACAATAGAAAGGGGATTAGTGCCATGAAAGCCCGAAAAAGATTCAGAGCAATGTTGGAAGATCCTGGGTGCATCATAGCCCCGGGCGTTTATGACGCTCTGTCGGCTCTCGCTGCAGAAAAGGCCGGCATTGAGGCAGTCGTCATGGGCGGGTACGGTGTATCTGCGTCAAGGCTTGCCAAACCTGACGTAGGCCTTTTAACCATGAGCGAGATGGCAGAGCAGCTCAAGATGATATGCGACGCCGTGAGCATACCAGTGATCGGAGACGGAGACACCGGTTACGGTAATTCGGTGAACGTCGAACGGACCGTCCAGGAATATGAGCACGCGGGAGCCGCTGCGATATTAATTGAAGATCAAGGATTTCCTAAACGGTGCGGTCACATGGCGGGTAAGACGGTCATTCCTGCCGAAGAGCATTTACAAAAGCTGAAAGCAGCCGTGGCGGCACGTAAGGACCCGGATTTCGTGATAATTGCCAGGTGTGACGCCCGGGCTCCCCTGGGCCTGGATGAAGCCATTCGCCGAGGGCATCTTTACCTTGAGGCGGGAGTCGACATGCTGTTCATCGAAGCCCCCCAGAGGATAGACGAGCTGAGGACGATTGCCCACGAATTCCGGAACGCCAAACTCGTGGCTAACATGATCGAAGGGGGTGAGACACCGGAGGTTGACGCCCGGACTCTCGCAGAAATGGGATTTAAACTGGTATTCTGGCCATGCACCGCGCCGTACGTGGTCTTGAAAAACCTTATCCGCGTTTTCGAAGTATTGAAGAGGGACGGAACTACAGCACAGGTACGGGAGATGATGTTCTCGTTTTCGGAATTCAACAAACTGGTCAACCTCGAAAGATACGTTACCTCAACTTCTTAAGGTCTGCCAGAAAGCAGGGCTCATCAAGCTTGGCCATGTAGCTTTGGACAGTACCAAAGTTAAGGCCAACGCTTCTAAACATAAGGCCATGAGCTACGAACGGATGAAGAAGAAGGAAGCCGAACTCGAGAAAGAGATCGAGGAACTTATTGCTGCAGCAGAAAAGGCCGACCAGAGGGAAGATGAGCTTTACGGTAAGGATAAGCGCGGAGACGAACTGCCTGAAGAACTGGCCATTAGAGAAAGCCAGCTAAAGAAGATCCGTGAAGCCAAAGCAGCACTGGAAGAAGAAGCTCAGAAGGAAAGAGAAGCCAAAGATAGCTCCAAACAGAACGACAAAGACGACAACCAAGGTGGCGCTGCAAGCGGGTGAGGCTAAGGAGCCAAGCCGAAGCCAACAGCCCAGCGCAACTTCACCGATCCTGATTTCTAAGATCATGCCAGGACCAGGAGGCAGTTGGATTCAAGGCTACAATGCCCAGGCTGCAGTGGACAGCGCCAGCCAAATCATCGTGGCTGCTCAGGTTTCTTCTAACCCGTCAGATAGAACCCAGCTTAAGAGCATGGTAAACGCTATCGAGGAAAATACAGGTAAGAAACCAGAACGACTTTCAGCTGATGCTGGCTATTTCAGCGAAGAAAACATACGCTGGCTGATTTTAGAGAAGCGAAGGTGGCACCATACATTCCTCCGGACAAGACGTGGTATGGTGAGAAGGTGGTAAGTCCCCACGGACCCATAAGTCCTAAGATGTCCGTTGCCGATCGAATGCGCAGGAAGCTTAGAACCAAGGCAGGGCGCGCAGTCTATAAGCTCAGAGAAACAATTGTGGAACCCGTGTTTGGTCAGATAAAAGAAGCTATGGAGTTTCGCCAGTTCTTGCTGCGTGGAATAGAAAAGGTCCAGGCAGAGTGGGAACTCGTGTGCCTCTGTCACAACCTACGGAAGCTCTTTGCCTGCCAGGGGGCTCGTTGAAAGAGCAGAGAAACGTATTAGCAGCTACAATGCTGCAAAACACAGGGAATGAACATCTATACAAACCAGAAACCAGCGAAACGCCAGCTTTGGGAAGGGAAAGCACTTCAAGAAAGTTAAGACGGCTGTCCTAATCGCTATTACAGAGACAGGCTCCTAGGACTGCTGTACTCTAAGATCTTTCAGATGTCTCCACAGCGTAGTGCGGCTTATGCCGAGCATGCGGGCGGCTTGAGACTTGTTGCCGCCCGCCTTGTTCAAAGCCTCCACCAGTTTTTCAAGTCTAAATTTTTCCAGTTCGCAAGCCAGAGGTTTTCCCGTAACAGGACCGGTTTTGGAAAACTTGGGCAAAGAACCAGAAAAGTCAAACCCCGTTTGTCTTTGATCCTCCACCGCACCGACACCAGCGGCAGGCTGCAATGAATAGCGGTCGCTCGCGCTCCTACTCCGTTCCGCCCACGATGTAGCAAGAAGATCCTCCACACACGCTTCAAGTTCTGCAGGGGGAGGTGCTTGTCCGTCAAGGACGACTATGAGCCGATCGATGATATTCTCCAGTTCCCTCACATTTCCGGGCCAGTCATACTTGCACAGAACCCTACAGATACCGCGGAGTCGCGGTTCCTCGAGAAGCCGTGGGTTTGCCTCCGGACGCTTTGACAGGAACGATCCCACGAGAGCAGGAATGTCCTCAAGCCTTTCTCTGAGCGGAGGAATGTTCAGCGTCAGCACGTTGAGTCTGTAATAGAGGTCGTCCCGGAAGCGACCCTCCTGTACCATCTGCCACAGGTTTTTGTTGGTCGCGGAAATCACCCTGACGTCCACAGGGATGACACGTGTTCCTCCTACCCGGAGTATCTCTTTTTCTTGAAGGACCCTGAGAAGCCGGGCTTGTAGCCCCGGAGAAATATCTCCAATTTCGTCCAGGAAGATAGTGCCGCGGTGGGCTAGCTCAAAGAGCCCCTCTTTGCCGCCTCTCCTCGCACCGGTAAAGGACCCTTCTTCATACCCAAATAGCTCGCTTTCCAGGAGGTTCTCGGACAGGGCGGCGCAATTCACAGCAACAAAGGGGCCGAACCTGCGGGGGCTTTCGTTGTGAATACTCTGGGCGAACAACTCCTTCCCAACACCACTCTCACCTGTTATGAGTACGGACAGATCCGAGTAGGCAAACCGGATAGCCCGCTGTATGACAGAACGTAGCTTTGGACTTTTGTGAACTATGTCGTTGAAGGTGGCTTTTGCCTCGAACCCCTTCTTGTACTGGGATCGCCGGATCGCTTCGGTGGCCATCTGAATGGACCCCACGTCCTGGAAGGTAACCACAACACCCACGATCTCCTGGCCGTTGGTGATGGGTACCCTGTTGGTCACTATCTTCACGTCGCCAACATCCTGAACCTGATTCAGCTCGGCTTGACCCGACTTGAGAACTTCGTCAACCCTGGAATTCTCTATTACTTCAGTGGCTTTTTTGCCCAGTACCTTCTTGGCCGAGATACCCATGATATGCTCGGCTGCCGGATTGAACAGGGTAATTTTGCCCTCGGCGTCCGTGACCATAATCCCGCTGTAGGCAAAGTTGATTATGGTCCGCAGTCTCTCGGTCCTTTCGCTTTCCCTTCTTCTGGACTGAGCGACTTCAAATGCGTGCCTGATGGCAAGGCGCAGACTTTCATTTGAGTATACAAGGACGCTCTCGAGTCCGTGATACTGGGCTATTTCGCAGACCAGACTGGCTCCTACCACTGCCCTGCAGTTCTTTTCTTTGAGAGACCTTATCTTATCCCACAAATCTTGGTAAGTATCGTATATCACGGGTATAACTTCGGGCTTCAACACATCAAGAACCTCGGAAAGACCCTCTATAGGTTCGCGAAAGCTTACCACCGCCACTGTACCCCCGTACGAAGAAGCTTTCTTTATGGCCGACATGAGATCGAATGCACTGACGTTGATGCTGACCACGGGGGTCTGCAGGTGCGGCTTGATGAAGCTGGCGTTGGCGCTGCCGCTCACGAAGACATCGACGGCCTCCTCTTGCTCGAGTCCGATTGCTATTTCCAGGGCCTTTTCGAAAAGGGCATCGTAAACTTGAATGGACACTTTGCCTACCAAGTCGGAAGGCAGAGTCATCTTCTTGAACAGATCGGCCATGGTCTTGTATCCTATGACAGCCACCTTAATTCGCATGGACATCGCCTCCGAAAAAAGGTCTTGCGTTTTTAGAGCCTTACATGCGAGCGACTCTCGGGGCCGCACCCAGGGCGTACGCCATCCGCCCCAGCTTTGTCTTTAAGGTTTCTGTGCATGCGGTCGGCCACAGACATCTTGGGGTCAATGGATCCGCGCGGGTTTTTTACCTTTTGCTCATGGTGCCCTCTTCCGCATGGTTGGCCTTTTCCGCTACGGCGATAAGCTCCTCGATTTCTTTCTTTAGTTCATCTTCCTTCCTCTTCATTCCTTCATAGTTCATGGCTTTGTGCTTGGATGCGTTGACCTTGACCTTTGTGCTGTCCAGAGCTACATGCCCGAGTTTTACGAGCCCTGCTTTTTGGCAGAGCTTGAGAACCTTAAGAAAGAGTTTCTTGAAGGCCTTGAGGTGGCGCCGCCTGAAGGCAGCAATGATCGTAAAGTCCGGCATGTTGCCGGCGGTAGTGTAAACTTCTAGTAGGCAAACAGGAGATCTTGTGTGGGATATAGAAAGAGAGATCTCACACGGGGTTGGTCTGAAAGGCCACCCAAATCCCACCAAGGAGTGTGAGATCTCTCATGCTGAGTATTCGCCACATTATCAGTGCAATCCTTCTTCTGGTCAAAGGGATTTTGACTCTTGTACGTGAGAGCCGCAATATGTCGAAGCTAGAGCGGGGAATACAGGCTCTCACGCAGCAGGTGGCGGAACCCTCCTGGAGGCCATCCTGGAAGCCATGGACCAGGAACTCATGGCTGAGCGCGAGGAGTCACTCCGCCTTGTGGGGACTCGCTCCCGAAAGATCCTGACGCTGTTTGGCCCTCTCAAGATAAAGCGCAGGTTCTACCGGGACACCAAAACCGGAAAGACAGTCTTTCTTCTCGATGAAGCACTTGGGCTGCCCGCTTATGCCCGAATTTCCGACAACTTCGCCCAAATGTGCCAAGAGATCGGCCTTGATGTTTCTTTCCGGCAGGCAGCCAGAATCATCGGCCTAGTAGCTCCCCGGGTGAGCGCCATGAGCGTGTGGAAAGCCTTCCAACGAGCCGGGGCAGAAGCGGCTAAAGAAGCCCAGGCTAAACGCGAAGCGGTATTCGAAGACGGAGTAGTGCCGAACGGCACGCGGCGGCCACCGGAGCTTTACATCGAAGCCGATGGAGTAGTGATCAAGCTGCAGAGAGCCGAAACCAGGCACGGCGAAGTACGGGTGGTTGTAGCCTACGAAGGCAAAGAAAACGCAGGAAGCCCAAAGAAGCCGCGGCGCGTCTTAAAAGAAAAGCACCTAGTTGCCGGTCTCACAGGCGATCAAGAGATCTGGGAAGAAGCCAGTGCTTGCTTTGGAGAGGTCTGGGACTTAAGCGCCATACCTACGGTGCACATTGGCGGCGACGGCGCAGAATGGGTCAAAGAAGGCCAAGAACACTTCAAAAATGCCATCTACCATCTTGATCCCTTCCATCTCAAGAAACGAGTGAATGAAGCCTTAGGAAGCGATTATGGTACACGCAAAGCATTAGCAGCAGCCCTCAGGGAGAATTCCAAGGACAAGGCCGAAGAAGCCTTAAATCGGGCAGCCAAAGTACAGCGGGGGACAGCCCGCAAACGGGTACAAGCCCTTACTGCCTACATTCTCAACAACTGGGATGGCATTCAGGCCACCCTCAATGGTCCTACTCTAGGCACCATCGAGGGGCAGAACCGGTGCGTCGTGGCGCGGCGAATGAAACGCCGCGGGGCACGCTGGGGGCTCAAGGGAGGCGATTATATGCCGCGCCTTTTGGCCCTCAGGGAGGAAGGGACCCTAGGAACGCTTTTGAAGCGCCTAGAGCGTACCCGGCCCATGGACACGGAGAAGATTGCCAACCTGACCCAACGGATAACTGACAGGAAAAGAGTAGCCAGAAAGAGGGCTGCCGAAGAAGAGTGGCTTAAAGCCACTGTTCCAGCTCTGTACGGCCCTTCTTCTGGGGAGCCGTGGGTAAGGTATGTCCTTCGTCTCCTCACAGAAGCCGGTTATGTTGCTTAACAAAAAATCTCGGGATTTGGGTGGAATCTCGCCTACTAAATGTTGACACTAACGACCGGCCCTTTTCGATTGACTTTTTCCAGGAAATCCGGTAGAATGAATGCCATGCAATAGAGAAAGAAAAGATGCCGGTCTAAGGAAGGAGGTTCCGGGTATGCCGGAGATACCTACCCTACGGCCGGGGAAGGGGAGGAGCCTGGCTGGACTGATCCTGACGGCGGCCGCGCTCGTCTCCCTGTTTGTGGTTGGGTATGTGCATGCGCACAAAGAGGTGACCTTGGTCGTAGACGGTAGTTCCCGGGTGGTGGGTACCCTAAAGGGGACCGTTGCCGGACTCTTGGAACAGGAGAAAGTTGAACTGGCGGAAGGCGACCTTGTTGTACCGGCTCCCGACACGGAGCTGAGACAAGGTATGACCGTTACTGTGCGCCGGGCCGTACCTGTAACGGTAGAAGCCGGCGGCAGCACTTGGACGACGAAGACTGCGCAGGAGACGGTTGGTGAGGCACTGGCCGACTTGGGAATTAAAGTAGGGCCTCTTGATAAAGTAACACCCGGTCTAACGGAGCCGGTGCGCCCCGATCAGGTCATCAAGGTGGTAAAGGTTGAGGAGAAGCTACAGACCCGTCAGGAGCCCATCCCCTACAGCGTACAGCGGCGCGAAGACGGCGACCTGCCCAGGGGACAGACCCGCGTGATCCAGGCAGGACAAGAAGGATTGAAGCTCCGTCAGGTACGCGCCATATTCGAAGACGGGCGTTTGGTGAAAGAAGAGGTTGTAGAGGAAAAAGTGGTCCGGCAACCGGTCACGGAGATCGTGGCCGTCGGAACGCTTGGGACTATCAGCCGGGGCGGACGCGAGTACAGGTACACACGGGTCCTCGACATGGTGGCTACCGCGTACTGCCCCCAGGACGAGGGTGGTAATTTCACGGCGCTAGGCCTTCCGGCCCGCCGGGGAGTCGTTGCGGTGGACCCCCGTGTTATCCCGCTCGGCACCAAGCTTTATGTGGACGGTTATGGCCCGGCTGTGGCCGGGGATACCGGGGGCGCCATCAAGGGGATGCGCATCGATCTCTTTGTTGATTCCTGCAATGAGGCGATAAATTTCGGGCGACGGCGCGTAAAAGTGTACATTCTCAAGGAACGTTAGAGGGGAGCAGGCTGCCCCCTTTTTCTTGCCTTTAGGAAGCCAAAGTTGATTTCTCCAAACTGCAAAGGTTATACTAGGATTAAGGTTAAGAGCGGGAGGTAAAAGCAATAGCATTCGGCACACGCATACTTCTTATGCGCCACCAGTTTCGAGCGAAACGCCGGCTTGGGCAGAGTTTCCTCCTCGACTCGGGAATCCTTGCCCGTTTGGCCGAGGCGGCCGAGCTTTCTCCGGCCGATACCGTCCTCGAGATTGGGCCCGGTACCGGCAACCTAACGCGCGAGCTGGCGCGGCGCGCCGGCGCTGTGGTGGCGGTGGAAATAGACCGGGAGCTGGAGCCTCTTCTGGCCGAAACCCTTGCCGAATTTAATAACGTTCACCTCGTGTGGGGGGACTTTCTGGCCCAAGACCTTACGCGGCTTTGGGAGCTTGCTCCGCCCGATCCCGGCGGGACGTGCAAGGTGGCGGCCAACCTCCCTTACTACATCACCAGCCCTATTCTGGTTAAACTTCTTACAAGCCAAAGCGCTCCGGCCCTGGCCGTTCTTCTGGTGCAACAGGAGGTGGCCGAACGGCTTGTGGCCGTACCGGGCACCCGTGCCTACGGCAGCCTGAGCGTGCTCGTCCAGTTTTACACCATACCCGAACTGGTGCTCAAGGTGCCGCCGAGGGCTTTTTTCCCCGCCCCTGAGGTTTCTTCGGCGGCCGTACGCCTTCGCCTGCGGTCCGACCCGCCGGTGGATGTTCAGGACTCGGCCTTATTCTTTCAAGTGGTTAGAGCTGCTTTCGGCCAGCGCCGCAAGACTCTCATCAATGCCCTGCTCGGCGGCCTCGAGTGGGCAGATAAGGATACTTTGGCCGCAGCGCTAAAAGAGGCGGGCATTGACCCGACGCGGCGCGGTGAGACGCTGAGCCTTGAGGAGTTTGCCGCTCTGACGCGCGCCGTCCGGAGCGCACAAGCTGACGGAAGAAGGTGACAAGGTGCTCCGCAAGGAATTCATGAGCCCCACCAAGGGGCCCATGTCTCTGCGCGAGGTGTTCGCCGACATCCTGGAGTATGTATCCGCGGAGCCGGAGATGAACTACCGCCTCATCATCGGGAGCGATTCACAGCCACGCGAGGAGCACATCTGCTTTGTGAGCGCCATTATCGTACACCGGCAGGGCAAAGGAGCCCGTTACTACTACAGCAAGCGCTACCAGAATAAGTTTTTCTCCTTGCGCCAGCGCATTTTCTACGAGGCCTCCCTCAGCCTGGACGTGGCCAGCCGGCTTACCGCGCTTCTGGCCGACAGCGGCCACGGAGACCTGAACATTGAGATTCATCTGGACGTGGGAAAAGTAGGCGAAACAAAAGAGCTCATCCGCGAAATCGTCGGCATGGTAACCGGGAGCGGCTTTGAGGCACGCATCAAGCCCGATTCTTACGGCGCTTCCAAGGTAGCCGATAAATATACAAAATAAGAAGGCCCGAACGGGCCTTTTTTGACTAAACCTGGGGTTTTTTGGCAAGACTACTAGTTGCTCAGCGCCAGAAGGGGAGCGGGAATACGGCCGCCGCGGGCGACAAAAGCGGCAGGGCTAAAGGTGTTTACCGGCATCACCGGGGCACGGCCCAGAAGGCCGCCGAACTCTACCATATCGCCGGCCTTTTTGCCCGGCGCCGGGATTACCCGCACGGCCGTGGTTTTCTTGTTGATCATTCCTATGGCCGCTTCGTCGGCAATGAGCGCCGAAATCACCTCGGGAGGCGTGTCTCCGGGCACGGCAAACATATCGAGCCCCACCGAGCACACGGCCGTCATGGCTTCCAACTTCTCCAGGGTGAGGGCTCCCTCTTTTACGGCCCGGATCATGCCGGCGTCTTCGCTCACCGGGATAAAGGCTCCGCTTAAGCCCCCTACATAAGACGAGGCCATCGCTCCGCCCTTTTTCACGGCATCGTTGAGGAGGGCCAGGGCGGCAGTGGTTCCGCAGGCGCCGCAGCGCTCAAGTCCAAGGGCTTCCAGGATTTCGGCCACGCTATCGCCCTGGGCGGTAGTCGGGGCGAGGGAGAGATCAACGATACCGAACGGCACTCCCAGGCGCCGCGAGACTTCCCGGGCCACCAGTTCGCCCATGCGGGTTATTTTAAAGGCCGTATTCTTTATAACCGTGGCTATGGTTCCCAAATCGGCCTCTGGGTGCTGGCGTACTGCCGCCAGGACCACGCCCGGGCCGCTTACCCCCACGTTCACGGCGCACTCGGCCTCGCCCACGCCGTGAAAGGCACCGGCCATGAACGGGTTGTCCTCCGGAGCATTGCAGAAAACGACAAGCTTGGCACAGCCGATGCCCCCCTGGTCGGCGGTAAGGAGGGCAGTTTCTTTGATGATGTGTCCCAAGTCGCGCACGGCGTCCATGTTGAGGCCGGCCTTCGTGGTACCCACATTCACCGAGGCGCACACCCGCTCGGTGGTGGCCAGTGCCCGGGGCAAGGAGCGCATGAGCGCCCGGTCGCCTGAAGTAAAGCCTTTATGCACCAAGGCGGAGAAACCGCCGATGAAGTTTACGCCTACGGTCCGGGCGGCGCGATCCAGGGCTTCCGCCAGGGGGACGTAGTCCTCGGCGCCTGAGGGCTCCCCTACCAGAGCCATCGGGGTCACGGCGATGCGCTTATTGACAATGGGAATGCCGAAGCGACTTTCAACCTCTTCGACTACCGGGACCAAGCGCTCTGCCGTGCGCGTGATCTTATCGTAAACCCGCCGGCAGGTTTCTTTTAGATCGGAGGTGGCGCAGTCGCGCAGGCTGATGCCCAGGGTAACCGTGCGAATGTCCAGGTTTTCAACCTGGACCATGCGGATGGTTTCCAGGATCTCACTGGAAGAAAAAAGCGCCGACATGACGATCCCCCTCAAATCCGGTGCATGTAGCGGAAAACATCGGCATGTTGCAGCCGCACTTCAACACCCAACTTTTCGCCTGCAGCGGCGAGAAGGGTCTGAAGTTCATGGAATCCTACACGGCTTTCTTTCAAATCCACAACCATAATCATGGCGAAAAATTCCTGTAAGACCGTCTGGCTGATGTCGAGGATGTTGACGTTGTTTTCGGCCAACACGCCGGCTACTCCGGCGATGATGCCCACGCGATCCTGCCCGATGACGGTTACAATGGCGCGTCCGTCTTTTTCTTCCACGTTTTAACCTCCCCGAACCTTGCACTAGGTATAAGAGCAATTTTTCGCCGGACGAGCAAAAAATCCTGCCGGCAGCGGCTCGCAAAGTACGTACTATACCGTACGGTGACGGCGCCAAAGAAGGTAGCCGGCGCCGGTGGCCAGAAGGAAACTCATCACCTGGGCTGCCCGGAGTGGGCCGAGCATGAGGCTGTCTGTGCGGAGGCCCTCAACCCAAAAGCGCCCGAGGGAATAGAGGACCAAATAGGCCAAAAAAACGTCGCCCCGCTTTATACCCGGACGGTGGCGCCCCCAGAGGAGGATGGCAAACACCCCCAGATCCCAAAGCGATTCATAGAGGAATGTAGGGTGCCGCCACTCCCCGGCAATATACATGGCCCACGGCAGGGTGGTAGGGTAACCGTAGGCCTCCTGGTTGAAGAAATTGCCCCAGCGCCCGATGGCCTGACCGAGTATTAGGCTTGGTGCAGCAATATCGGCGAGTTGCCAGAAGTCGAGGTTGTGTCTGCGGGCGTACCAGAGGCCTACGAGGACGGCGGTAATAAGACCGCCGTGAATGGCGAGGCCTCCCTTCCAGATCTGGGGAATTTCCGCCAGATGATGGCGGTAATAACCCCATTCGAAGATCACATAGTAAAGGCGCGCACCCAACCAACCGAGGGGTGCACCCAGCAGAATGAGGTTGAGAAAGTCGTCTTCATTTAGCCCCTGGCGACGGGCTTCCCTGAGGGCCAGCCAAGTTCCTACAAGAAGGGCTACGGCCATGAGAATACCGTACCAGCGCACTTCAAGTGGGCCGATGCGAAAAGCAATAGGGTTTAAATTCATGCCGACACCTGGCCTTTCTCCTTTCTTTATGCCAACATTATAGCCCTTCGCCTGAAGAGGGGCAACGCCTACCGGGAACTCATAAGCGCTCAGGTTTGCGGCAAGCTGAATCGCTGCGTAAAGTAGAATACCCCGGCCGGCGGCGACGGCTCCTTGTTTTCGAGAAGACCCAAGTGCTTAAGCACGAGGAGCAGCCCGCTGGTAAGGTTTAAGGAAGCTATTTGGGATAGAGGCAGCCAGCAGGCTTCTTGGGCATCAGAGGATGGGCAGAGTTCACCTTCAAGAACCTGTGCCCAAAAATCGAGGAGCACGTAATGGTAGACAATGCGTCCGGCTACATCGAAGGTTAGAGAATCCAAAACGGCCACGAGCGGCCCCACGGCAATCTTGAACCCGCACTCCTCGCGGATTTCTCGGGCCAACGCTTCGTGAAGAGTCTCGCCCAGTTCTACCGCTCCTCCCGGAAGGCTCCACAGCCCGCGGGCCGGCTCTTTGCCGCGGCGAACGAGAAGGATGTTGCCGTTCTTTACAATGAGCGCGCCTACTCCTACCACAGGTTGTTCAGGGTAGCGTCGCTGCATGCTCCAACCGCCTTTCGTAAAGACTAACAGGAGATTCGCCATCGGGGACTCACATCCTCCTCAGTGCCTCTGGTAGGGATGCAATTCCCCGTTACGTATGGTATACTGAAACCTGTGACAAGCCTTCTTGCAAAGGCCACGGGAGGGATTGCAGTGGAAAAAGTGCGCGTGCGCTTTGCGCCCAGCCCTACCGGCAAATTACATATCGGCGGGGCACGTACAGCCCTTTTCAACTGGCTGTTTGCCCGCCACACCGGGGGCACGTTCGTGCTGCGCATCGAGGACACGGATTTGGAGCGTTCGACCCAAGCGTCTGTGGAGCAGATTATTGCTTCGCTCAAGTGGTTGGGGCTCGATTGGGACGAAGGGCCGGAGATCGGCGGGGAATACGGCCCGTACTTCCAGTCCCAGAGGCTGCACCTTTATGAGGATAAGGCGCAGGAACTTATCGAAAAAGGCCGGGCCTACCTCTGTTACTGCACGCCGGAGGAACTGGACGCAAAGCGGGAAGAGGCACGACGGGCCGGGCGCCCGCCACGCTACGACGGGCGCTGCCGGAACTTAAGCGAGGAAGAATGCGCTAAACTGGCTGCCGAAGGGCGCCAGCCGGTGATCCGGTTTAAAGTTCCCGAGACGGGCGAGACGGTGGTGGAGGACCTCATTCGGGGCCGGGTGGTGTTTCAAAACAGCCTCCTGGACGATTTCGTTCTGATAAAATCCAACGGCATGCCCACCTACAACTTTGCCTGTGTGGTGGACGACCATGCCATGGGTCTTACCCATATCATCCGGGCGGAGGAACATCTCTCCAACACCCCGCGCCAGGTACTGCTGTACCAGGCGCTAGGTTACGAAATTCCGAAATTCGCCCACGTTCCCATGATCCTGGCACCCGATCGCTCCAAGCTCAGCAAGCGGCACGGCGCCACCTCTGTGGAGGAGTTCCGGGAACAGGGGTACCTGAAGGAGGCCATCATCAATTACCTGGCCCTCCTCGGTTGGTCCCCGGAGGGGACGGAGGAGATCCTTCCGCTCGAACAGATTGTGAAGGAGTTCAGCCTCGAGCGCATTTCCAAGAACGCCGCCATTTACGACGTTAAGAAAATGACCTGGATCAACGGCCACTATCTGCGCGAGCTGCCCCTCGAACGGATCGTGACCGAGGCCCTGCCCTTCCTGAAAAAGGCCGGGCTCATTGGAGAAGAGCCGACGGAAGAAGAGCTGAGGCTCGCCACGGACAGCATCGCGCTTACGCGCGACCGGGCCAAGACCCTGGTAGAGCTGGCCGACGGCGTGAGCTACTTCTTTAAAGACGATTTTACCTACGACGAAAAAGGGGTGCAGAAGCATTTCGCGCCCGAAGGGACGGCAGAACGACTGCGAGAGGCGCAAAAGCGGCTGGCGGAGGTCGAGCCTTTTAACGCTGAGACCATCGAAACGGCTTACCGCAATTTAGCCGCTGAGCTGGGCGTAAAGGCGGCCGAACTCATTCACCCCACGCGTCTGGCGGTGAGCGGCCGTACCATCGGCCCCGGCCTCTTTGAGCTTATGGCCCTCCTCGGAAAGGAAAAATGCCTTGAACGGCTGGACCGCGCCGTACGCTACATTGAAGCCGGCCTGCCGGCTTTAAGGCAGGCGGAAGGTGCACTGCAGGGCTAAAAGAGTTGTAGATTTTCACCGGCAAAAAGGACGGGAAGCATCATTTCCCGCCCTTTTTAATGCCTGCCCTACGCCGGAAGACACCTTCTTGAAGGCCTTTCTTCTACAATGGTAATTTGGCGGCAAATAGCTCGGCGAGTTTGTCCGTTGCCTTCAGGCCGCTACCGGTAAGTACCGCCACTACCTGCCCTCCTGGACGAATGTACCCCTCTGCGGTCAGTTTGGTGAAGGCGGCGGCTGCTGTGGCCGAGGTGGGTTCCACATAGAGGCCCTTTTCAGCCAGCTCAACTATGGCGGCAGTGATTTCCTCTTCTGTTACGGTGACAAAAGCCCCACCGCTGGTCCGCACTGCCGCGAGCACCTCCCGCCCGCGCGGCGGCGCTTTAGAGGCAATGCCCTCGGCCATGGTTAAGCCCTTGGTGATGGGTGATGGCTCATCCCGGCCGGCGTTGAAGGCGGCAGCCAGCGGGGCACAGGCGGCGCTCTGTACGGCGATAAGGCGCGGCAGCCGGCTCACCAGGCCGGCATCTTGAAGGAGCTTGAAGCCGGCCGCCAGCCCCAGGGCCAGGCTGCCGTTCCCGACGGGGATAATGATGCTTTCCGGCGCTTCCCAGCCGAGCTGCTCGGCCAGCTCTAGGGCCAGGGTTTTGATCCCTTCCAGAAAGAGTGGGCTCAAGTTATGGCTGGCGTAGAACGTACTCTCTGCTGCCTTAAGGACGGCCTGGACAGTGTCCTCACGACTCCCCGGCACCAGTACCAAGCGGGCCCCGGCAAGAGCTATCTGCACCAACTTCCCGCGGCTGGCCGAAGCCGGTGCGTAGATGGTGCAGTTTATTCCGCTCCGGGCGGTATACATGGCTAGCGAAGCACCGGCATTTCCCGAAGAGTCTTCTACCACTTCCTCTATACCCCAGGCCTTAAGCTTAGAGACCAGCACTGCCGTACCCCGGTCCTTAAAGGAGCCACTGGGGCATAGGTAGTCGAGTTTAAAAAGAATCTCGCGGCCATGCCAATCTACAGATACGATAGGCGTCCAGCCTTCGCCCAGGCTGACGGGTTCCTTTCCCGGGGCCAGAGCAAGAACGTGGCGGTAGCGCCAAATGGAATAGTCATTCCTGACGATGCTGTCCCGGTCGAAACGGACGGGCCGTTCCCAGTTGAGGTAACTGCCACAGGTACAGCGCCAGTGAGGCTCCTCGGCCGGATAGCGCGCACTGCAGGTCGGACAGACGAACAAAGCCATGCCCCCTTTATAGCTTACTGTTCTACCTTTCCTATTCTGTTTTCCCATCTTGGGCACAAATCCTGCCCCGGTCTTCGGCGCATAAGGGGTTGCTACTACCCTGAAAATCCGGGCCGGCACCTGGCCGGACAACGGCAAGAAGGAAAAGCGCCTCTAAAAAAGAAGTAAAACAACGGTTTTCTCTTGTTGGAAACATGGAGGAGGGAACAGTATGGCGGAGTGCCATTTAGAGCAAAACAAGAAGAAGTGCACCTGCACCTATGAGCCCTGTTCGCGTAAGGGGCGCTGCTGCGAGTGCATTGCTTATCACCGGCAATACGGTGAGTTACCGGGATGCCTCTTCCCTAAGGAGGTTGAAAGAACGTACGACCGCTCAATTGCCGCCTTCATCCGCGCCCACGCGGGCAGAGCTTGATCTCACGCGTGGCGAAGGTAAAGCTATGGCCGGTCTTGAAACTAACCAGGTTGCTTCCTTTCTGCCGTTTTTGGCCGCATATAACCTTTGCGCCTGCATCCTCATGGGTTGGGACAAACACCAGGCGCGCCGCGACGCCCGGCGGGTGCCGGAGCGGATGCTCTTTGCCGTTGCCCTGACCGGCGGTGCCCCGGGGATCATGGCCGGAATGTATCTCTTCCACCATAAGACCCGACACCTATCCTTTGTTTTCGGTATCCCGGCCATTATCGCCCTGCAGCTGGGGCTGTTATGGTGGTTTGCCAGATGATGGACGTTACCGGGGGTGGTGCTGGCCGGGAGCGCGAGCCGGCGCCTGCCGCCAAGACAAAAGGCAGATGTTGTTGTAGCCGGCCAAAGTCCAAAAGACCCCGACCGTTTTCTGGAAGTCGAGAAAAATGGGTGAGGTTAAGATGCGCCTGCAAGAGACAAAACCCAACCGCTGGCGGCTGGAAGAAGGGAAGAAAGGGGCCGCGGAGGTTATCGTTTACCTGAGCCGGCGTCTTCAAAGCGAACTGGTGGAAGAAGAGGCGTTACGGCAACTTGCCAACGCCGCCACTCTGCCGGGCGTTGTCTCGCCCGTGGTGGGCATGCCTGACCTGCACACCGGTTTCGGGCTCCCCATTGGCGGCGTAATGGCCACCCGCGCCGGGGACGGGGTTGTTTCGGCCGGAGCTGTGGGCATGGATATTAACTGTGGAGTGCGGCTTCTTACCACCGGCCTGCCGGCGCGAGAAATACCGCAGGGAACCCTGCAGGAACTGCTGACGGCCATTTTGAAGCGAGTACCTACGGGCATCGGCAAGAAAAGCCGCCATCTCGACCTGCGCCGCGGCTTCCTTGAGGAGATAGTTTCTCAGGGGGCCGCAGCCATGGTAAGAAAAGGCTTTGGCTATCCCGAAGACGTGGCCCGCATTGAGGAGGGCGGTTGCCTGGCCGGGGCGGACCTGGCTGCAGTGAGCAGAGAGGCGGTAGAAAGGTCCGACCAGCTGGCCACCCTGGGCGGCGGCAATCACTTCATTGAGCTGGGCTTTGTAGAGGAGATTTATGCGCCAGAGATTGCTCAGTCCTGGGGACTAGAACGCGGTGAACTGACCGTGCTCATCCACACCGGAAGCCGCGGCTTCGGCCACCAGATTTGCACCGATTACAGCAAAATGATGCTTAAGGCCGCCAAGCGCTACGGCATCGACCTTCCCGCCGCCGGCTTGGCTTGCGTGCCCATCGACAGCAAAGAAGGCCGGGATTACCTGACGGCCATGGCCTGCGCCTGTAACTTTGCCTTTGCCAACCGCCAGTTAATTACTGCCGACGTCCGCGAAGCTTTTCTGGAAGTGCTGGGTAGGGAGGCCCTGGGACTGCGCCCACTGCCTCTTCTTTACGACGTGGCCCACAATATTGCCAAATGGGAAGTGCACGAGGGCCGGCGCCTCCTGGTGCACCGAAAGGGAGCCACCCGCGCCCTGCCGCCGGGGCATCCAGATAATCCGCACGAATACCGTGATACGGGTCATCCGGCCATCATTCCCGGCAGCATGGGCACTGCTTCCTACGTGGTGGTCGGTGTACCGGCAACGGCTGAAACTTACTATTCCGTTAACCACGGTGCCGGCAGGGTAATGTCGCGCTCGGCCGCCAGGAAAAACATTTCCCGCGAAGAATTCAAAGAGAGCATGGACGGAATTCTCGTAACCTGCCAAAATTACCGCCGCCTCGTGGACGAAGCCCCTGCAGCCTACAAAGACGTCGACGAGGTTGTGGAGACCCTGGCATCCATTGGACTTACGCGCAAGGTAGTGCGGCTGCGCCCCCTGGCGGTGATTAAGGGAGAAGGCGACGAGGGTTAAAGGCAGTTGGGCTCGGGCGCCCGGCCATTGACCAGATGAAAAATTGGTGCTCTATGAGCCGGCGGCCAGTTCCCGGCGGTAGTGTAAACTTTTAGTAGGCGAACAGGAGATCCCGTGTGGGACACAGAAAGAGAGATCTCACACAGGGTTGGTCTGGAAGGCCACCCAAATCCGGGCTAAGGAGTGTGAGATCTCTCATGCTAAGTATTCGCCACATACTTGATGCAGTCCTCCTTCTGGTCAAAGGAATTCTGACCCTAGTGAGCACGAGTA